>CAMHIS010000015.1 GCA_946185285.1 uncultured Prevotellaceae bacterium | reverse complement strand
GTACTTGTTGAAGAAGTAGGCTCCCTCGGCATCGACCACCGTGGCGGCACGGAACTTGATGTTCATCTCGTCACCCTCACTCTCAAAATCAAGATCCTTGCTGCCAAGGCCCACACCCATGGAGACGCTGAAGAAAGAGGGCTTTTCGCTATTCAGCATCAGGTCGTTGCGCAACAGGCCCTTCCCCTTGAACATCAGGTCGCAGAGGGCATAGCCCAACTCGGTGGACATAATACCGATGCCGGCTCCCGACATGACGTCGCTGATCCAGTGGCGGTTGTTAAGCACACGCATCACACCCGTTGCCGTGGCCACACCATAGCCGGCCACCGACCACCAGGGTGAGCGGGTGAGTCCATACTCCTTGTGCAGCAACGATGCACCGACGAAGGCTGTTGCGGTATGTCCCGAGGGCCACGAGTTGGCAGTGGAGCCGTCGGGCCGCATCTCCTTGGCCGAATATTTGATGCCGTTGACGAAACCGGCCATGATGGCGTATGACATACCGGCACTTGCCAGCAGGCGGGGCCAGTCGCTGCGTCCTTCATAGCCGCCCAGCTTCAGGCCGACGACCATGGCCGGTCCGAAGAACTGAGTATAGTCGTCGATGCCGGTCTTGAAGTCGGTGAGCAGTTGCGTGTTCTTCTTTCCGCCGCTTTCCGCCTTCTGGTTGACGCGGAACATTGCCTTGTCGCCCTTGATGGCCCAGCCAGCCGCGAAGAGCGGTATGCCCACAAAGGTCATGTCGTCCAAGAACTTGTAGGGCTTGACATCCGGATTCGTCTTAGACTTGAAGAAATCAAAGTCCATTTTCGGACTTGCTGTCGGGACTACTCTGTCAAAAGTGGGAGTAGATTGCCCGGGCAGCCTGACCAGCTCGGCCTTCATTTCGGGAACCTCGAGGGTAAGAGGTTCGATGTCTCTGTAATTCTCAGCATTTGCCTGTCCTGTCAGTGCAATGGCGATGAGTAATAGATACTGTTTCATAATAGTTTTGTTATGAGTTTTATTCATGTTTATTCTAATTGTCGGTAAGGGTCTTGGCTCTTGGAGAGTAGCGTCAAGCTTGCTTGCCTTGTAGATAGAGGGAGACAGTTGAAATAGTTATGGTGCAAAGATAAGCAAATATTTTCAAAAGTACAAAAAAAATATAAAAAAAAAGCACCAATAGAAAAAAAAGTATCTGCAAGTGTAAAGTGAAGCCGTACATTGCGGCTTGCAAACTCAACGGCTTCTGCGACAATATTGGCAGGCGGTTCCGTAAATGTCGCAAAAAAGCAGGGGTTGTCGCATATACTCGGATAAAATAGAGCGTAAAAATTTGGAAATCCCTTGCTTTCGCCATAACTTTGTAACCTCAGAAGACAATGATTCAAGTTAAACAATAAAAAACAGAAAGGTTATGGAAATAAAAAGAATTTTACACAGCACTGGTTGATGAGCTCAACGGAAAAAGAAAGAAAATGTGCTGAAAATTTGGTGGTTTAGAGGGAAATCACTATATTTGCAGCCAAATAGCCAAGAACACAAAACATAAAACTAAGATGAGAGACATGGTTAATATACAGAAACAGTGGTGGGCAGCCCTGCTGCTTGCCATCATCGCATTTGCCGTGCCTACGGTGGTACGGGCCGCCGACGGTGATTTCGACTCGCCTAAGATTGCGTTTACGTGGTATCAGAAAGGGCAGGGATGCATGCACCTGAAGCTGATGACGACCAACGCCAGTCCCTATCGCACGTTGCACTCAGCCACTTACGGCGTAATTGGCAAAGACGGCAAAAAGACGCCCGTGTTTCAAATTGCCGAGTATAACAGTGAAAATAGCGGGTATGTGATATCGCATTTCACGAACTATCTGTCGGGTTCGTTGTTGTACCTGACCAATGATACCTACTGGAAGCCGCTCTGCTTTATCTATGAAGGCGCTCTGCAGGAGCATCACCACACCCGCAATGGAAAGGACAACGGCTACGCAGAGTTGGACTGGTACTATCCGACCAGCTTTGCCGGTCAGTCGTTAACGTTCTATGTGGATGCCACCCTTTGGAAGAGTGGTGGTTCAACGTCAACCTACCAGAAGGAAATCGGCACGATGGACTTCGACGAGATAACGCTGGACACCTACGACGCCTTCCCGGCCACTGATGCCAGCGAGTCGGGCATGCTGAAGATACCGTTTGTGTCGAACCGTGAAATGAAATCTGTTCAGGTGAGCTATACCGACGAGTTCGGCAGGCGGAAGACGCTTGACCGTGTGACCCTCGATAAAGGCATGTACTCTGGTTTTATCACCGTTCCGGCCACCGACGTCCATAAGGACCTGACGCTAACGGCCAACGTCATCTCGGGCAAGCCGAATGAGGGTGACGTGCCCAACGCCGACTGGCCTAAGGAGTTGACGGGCGACGTCTCCATCACGCTTGACAAGGTGCCGATGATTCACGCCCCGCGCCTGCTGACTGCCAATGTGCAGACGGACTCTGTCTGCAACGCCTCGGTGCTGCTGAAGTGGCAGATTGCCAACAAGGACTTCGACGACGCCCTTGACGGCGAAATGTTCTTGGTGCAGCGTTCGCTGACTGGGCGCCTGGAGGATTTCGTTGATATCGGCTCGGTGGAGTTCGACAATAATGAGACCGACTATGAGTATGAGGACGAAACTTTCATCAGTTCACTGACGCCAGAGCTGATAGATGCCAAGGCCGGCATACCTTTGGTGCGCTACCGCGTGGTGCGCGCTTCATCGAGAGAACTGTGGGCGATGGACCACAATCCGGCGGTAGCATACGTCATGCCTCGGCTGAAGCCATTAGTGTTGGTGAAGCCAAAGAACGTGAGGGCCGACTGGAGCGACGAGGAGAACCGCAAGGTGAAACTGACGTGGGCGTATGAGAAGAGCGAAATAGAAGTTCAGACGCCGGATTATAAGGGTGGAGACTGCCATTTCGTGTGGGACGACCGCGCCGAGATGCGTGTGGTGACTCTGATGTACAACCGCGACGGTGGTCTTGTGGACAGCCTGACGCACGTACTGACTCCAACTGAGCGCACAAGCAGAACGGTGGAACTGACGCTGAACCGGTCGTGCGTCAGCTACGACGTGCGCATCGTCGTAGACGGTAAGACGTCGCCTATCGGTAAGGCCACGGGCGACCTGCTTGTCCTCATCAATAGTCAGGACGACTGGAACCGCTTTGCCAAACGTGTAAACAACGGTGAAACCACACTGAATGCCATCTTAGATGGTTTTAGGCCCCGAATCACCAATTTAGACCAAACGGTAGGCGTTACCAGCAGCCCCTACCGTGGCATATTCCTCGGCAACAACGAAGAACTCACTACGAATTTGAATGTAACGGATTACACCGTCGGCCCGTTCCGCGCGCTTGGCCACGGTGCCGTGATAGCATTCGGAATATTCAACACGACCATCTCGACGACCAGGCAATTCGCTTCCGGCGTGGCGGGCCGCATCGTTGATGGCGGCACAGCGTTCATAGAGAACTGCATAGTGAACTTGGACTTCCGTGCAACTATCGGCGGCGATGGCAGTCATGGCAGTCTGGTGGCCCTGCTTGACAAGAACGAGAGCCTCTTTGCAAGCAATGTCTTGGTGAACGGCAGCTGGTCTGGTTCCAACACGACGAACTGTGGCGGCTTGGTGGGCTTTGCTCGCGGCACAGCCTTTGTCATGGCCGACCGTGTCTATTTCGGCGTAGAGCCCACTTCCACCAGTTCATCGTTTACGTTGGTGCGCACCCCCGTCGCCGGTGAGACGAACGTCGTTATCCGCGACTGCTGCTACAAAACAGCCTTCGGCAAGGAGCAAGGTACGCAGGCTAATGACATTCCTTCGACCTGGGGATGGGCATTGAATGTTCCCGTTCAAGGATACATCTTCTGCCCGGATATCTTGTCTTGGCGGGAAGCGAGCGCCACGCTGCCTGCCGACAAGTTCTACTACGAGAACCACGGCCAGGTGCTGAAGAATTCGCTGAGAGTTCAGCCCCTGCGCAGCTCGGCCCTGCTGACGTGGGAAACCGACGGTGGAGCCGTTGACTACTTCGAGGTGTATCGCGTCAAGACCGACGACCCCAACCCCGAGAACTGGGAGCGCATAGCCACGCAGCTCATCGACACGCAGTATGAGGACCAGAATACGTCGCCCGTCCACACCTACAGATACTTTGTGCAGTCGGCCAACGACTGCGAGGGCACGAGCTACGTGCCGACCGCCGTCGTGGAGGGTGGCTGCTTCCAGACATGTACCGTTGAGGGCTACGTGAGGTTCCCCGACGGCACTGGCATTTTCGACCAACCGGTCAATATCACCGAGGACCGCGAAAACGGTAAGACCTACAAAGCCATGACCGACGCTAATGGCCACTTCATCATGAACGGCCTGCCCTATTGGGATGGTGGCGTGGGCGTCTACCGCGTTTCTCCCGGCGTTCCCGGCTATAATGGCATGCAGTCCATCAGCTTCGGTACGGAACCGGGCCAGAACTATATCAGCGGCGTGGAGTTCGAAGTGACCGACAACGTGAAGTTCTCAGGCTACGTGCAGTACAACGGCACGAGCATTCCCGTGCAGGGTGTTCACTTCCTGGTTGACGGCACCGAGGTGCACACGGCCGCCGGACCCGTTGAGAGCGACCATGAGGGCAAGTTCGCTTTCCGTATGCTGCCCGGTGAACACAGAATTCAGGCCGTGAAGGACGGCCATGATTTCTACGACGGCGGCTGGTACTATGCCGACGAGCAGAACAAGAAGGATCCGAGGTACGACTTCCAGACCGACAAGGCCGGCATCTACTTCTACGACGACACCCGCGTGAAGCTCATCGGCCGCGTTGCCGGCGGCAATGTGCAGGCCGGACTGCCGCTCGACAACTCGCTGGGCCGCAACAATCTGGGCGACGACCTGGAGATGGTCTTCACGCTGGAGGGCGACAACGTGTCGCGGCTGGTCTGGGACATCCTCGACCGCACTAAGAAGGTGACAGACTCCGTCTATGTACACAACAGCCACGACAAGAAGTTCAAGTACCAGACGCAGGTCCACACCACTGAGCACCGCATGGTGGTGAAGCCCGACGTACATACCGGCGAGTTTGTGGTGTATCTGCCGCCCGTGAAGTGGAAGATTCAGCAGATAACGGCCAAGGGCTACCCGACGCTGTTCCAGGAGGGCACGATCAACGACGTGATAGACCTCACGGACTCGCTGACGTGGCACAGCAACGTGCTGAAGGGCGAATGGCAGAACGCCAACGGCGACCCTGTGCGCGAGGTGACTGAGGTGTATCAGGCCAAGTACAGCCGCATCTACCGCTCACCGGTCATCCTCGACCGTCAGCAGATGGGCTACGAGAAGTTCAACTACTTTGGCGACCGCTACTACACGGCCAAGAATTTGCAGGGTGAGAAAGTGAAGGTGCCGCTCTGCTATCCCGCCGGTGAGAAGTCTACGGAGGTGAAGTACACCTTCGGCTATCCCGTCTTCAACATCGAGCGGCAGTACCCCGTGAAGATTTCGGCCGTCGAGAAGTACTACTATAACAACAATACGAAGAGCGACACCGTCGACATTATCAAGCTCTCGGGCGGCGTGGTGACCATCCGCAACAGCATGGTGAGCGCCACCCACCGCGACACCGTACACCTGGACAAGCAGGGCGAGCGTATCTATATGCTTGAGGCTAAGCAGACACCCTACAGCCTGACCGGCAAGGACGCCCTGCAGCTCGTCACCATGACGCTCGAACTCGACGGCACACACTTTGAGGCCGACCCCTTGCGCGCGTATGTATTAAATACGTATGTCATGCCAGGAGCCAAGGATATTCTGAGCATCGACAAACCCGAACTTGTCGACATTCTGCGCGACCCGCCCGGTGGCGGCTCGTCGGCCAAGCTGAGCCGGGGCTCGACGCTGAAGTACGGCTATACGTTCGACTGGTCGGCTGCCGGCGGCCTGACGCTGGGATTTGCCTTTGGTTCGAAGCTCAATCAGTATGTAGGTGTCGTGGCTCTTGCCGCAGAGTCGGGTCTCATCAATAATGGCGAATCCGACTTCGCGTTCGACGTCGACCTGATGTTCTCAGCTTCAGGCAAACAGGCATACAGTTACACCATGACGGCTAACAGCGACATCTCCACCAGTTCAGCCAACACCATGGTCGGTGCCAACGCCGATGTCTACATCGGTACGGAGACCAGCTACGTCGTGACGCCGGCGCTGGCCATCCGAGCCATCGACAGTACGATGTGGAAGCAACTGGAGGGAGCCCGTAAGGCCGGAGCCCTTATCGAGATAGCCACTGGCTTCGACGAGAATGGCGATACGCTCCATCTGGTGCGCGACGAGGTGCTCTCCATCGGTCCCAAGATCAAGTCTACTTTCATGCACTCGCAGGCCTACATCCTGGGTCAGCTGATTCCGAATCTGGAGCAGGAGTGCAAGTCGCTGCTGTTTACCGGCAGCAAGGATGAAGCCCAGGCCGTGGCCGATTCCACGGGCAAAGTGGTCTACTGGTCACTTCGTGACAGTAAGGACGATAACTACGGCGTGGTCAACACGACGAAGTCGGTGGAGAAGGGCGACGACTCTTGGACGTACTTCTACAATACGACCATCGACAAGGCTCAGGAGGGTATCAACTACATGATTATACTCCCCAAAGGCTATCAGGGTGGGCGTGAGGACCGCATCAGCGAGTTCAGCCAGAGCGCATTATGGTGGGCTGAGATGGTAGCCCGCAACGAGAAGGAGAAGCTGGAAGCCACGACGCTGGTTAAGAACTTCGACATCGACGGCGGCGCACCGCTGTCCTATAGCGAGGACTTCAGTGCCGACATCTCCTATACGTCACAGGTACACTACTTCTGGGAGAGCACGCCATCAAACGTCATCGCCAGCAGTATCAAGTGGTTGGCTAAAACAATTGGTGGAGCAATGGGATATGGTGGTAAAGGCGTAGGCCCAGCAGACAACAACAAAAATGATGTCAAGGAAGGTAATATAAACTGGGCCGGCTACTCGTTCAAATTCAGCATAACGCCCCAAGCCTCCTATAACTTCAACACGCCCTACAGCACTGACAAGAAGTTTAACCGCAAGGAGAGCTTCAACATCAGCATGGACAAGAAGAGCCATCTCGTCGTTGATGTCTATGCCGTGAAGAACCAGTTCAATGACGGCAGCGAAGGCACTTTTGAAGTGTTCTCGAACAAGAACTTCTACAAGGCCTTCGACAAGGTGGACGACGAGGTGACACATGACATCGCGAGCTATCCCGATGTAGGCAAGGTGAGCAAGAGCGACCTGACATACGCCCGCGGCTTCGTCTACCGCACACGCGGCGGTGCCACCGCACGTCCGTGGGAAGGTGAGCGCAAGACGAATTTCTACCGCCCGGGGACGCTGCTCGACGAGCGCACGAAGAAAATCGAGAACCCCAACATCAAGCTCGACAAGCAGAGCGTCAGCGGTGTACCCTTCGACGAACCAGCCCGCTTCAAGGTCTACCTGACCAACGAGAGCGAGCAGCCCGAGGCCATCGGTGGCATGCTGCAGTTCTTCTACCTCTACCTCGACGACACGTCGAACCCGAAGGGTGCCAAGCTGATGATGGACGGTATGCCGCTGTCGCGTGGCGGCACGATGGTCATGGTGGTGCCCGGCAGCGTGACTGAAAAGACGATAGAGGTGTGGCCCGGCGAGGACTTCGACTACGAGAACCTGAGGATAGGCATCGTCTCGCTTGAGGACATTGACATGTGGAAGGAGATTGAGTTCTCGGTACACTTCCTGCAGGGAGCCGGTCCCGTGGAAATCTCGACGCCCGGCGACAAGTGGATTATGAACACCGACGCCTCCTACGACAAGCAGCGCGGCTGGCACATGCCCGTCATCATCAGCGGCTTCAACAAGAACCAGAAGAACTTCGACCACATCGAGTTCCAGTACAAGGAGTCGACACGCGGCGACGACTACTGGACCAACCTCTGCGCCTTCTACGCCGACTCCACCTACTACCTGCCGGCCAGCGGCACGAAGGCCATGATTCCTGAGAACGGCAACATCATCACCGACTTCTACGGCGAAGGCGTGGTCATGGAGAAGGCCTACGACCTGAGGGCCGTGCTCTTCTGCCGCAACGGCAACAGCTACCTGACCTCGACGTCGAAGGTGCTCAGCGGTGTGAAGGACACGCGCCGCCCGCAGCTCTTCGGCACGCCTGAGCCGAAGGACGGCATACTGGGTGCCGGCGAGAATGTGGTGTTCAATTTCTCGGAGCCCATCGAGCACAACTACCTGCGCGAGACCACCAACTTCGAGGTGAAGGGCGAGACCAACGAGAACTCTATCCAGGAGGAGCCGGCATTGCTGTTCAGCGGTTCTGGCTACGCCCAGAGTGAGGCCCGCCGTAACTTCGCCGACAAGGACGTGACGGTGGAGGTGATGGTGAAGCCCGACACGACCGGGGTCGACTTGCCCGTCTTCTCGCACGGAATGGACGGCAAGCAGCTGCAGCTCTGGATTACCAAGCGCAACCAGCTGAAAGCCGTTGTCGACGACCGTACGCTGACATTGGAACAGCCCCTCGACTTCAGCGGCTACGTGCAGGTGGCCATGGCCTTGGACAACAAGAACAAGCGGCTGACACTCTATGCCGACACCTTGTCGGGCAGTCTCGACAGCGTCGTCTACAGCGGCTATGGCCCGATCATCTTCGGCTCAACCAACCAGACTGACGTCAGCAAGCGCAAGTACTTCAAGGGACGCATGCTGCAGGGCCGTATCTGGAACCGTGTCATGGACAAGACGCTGCTCAACTTCTATGGCAACCAGCAGCTGACGGGCTACGAGATGGGACTGACCGATTACTACCCGATGAACGAGGGCCACGGCAAGTTTGCCACCGACGAGGCACAAGGGGCACACCTGACGCTGAACGGCGCCTCATGGTCGCAGCCGCGCGGCATGTCGCTCCGTCTCGACTGGAACGAGCAGCGCCCGGTGAAGGGCATGAAGCTGAAGCCCGCCTTCTTCAGCCGCACGTCGGAGCAGGACTACACGCTGATGTTCTGGTTCCGTACTGACGTGAAGGGCCGCGGCGCCATGCTGAGCAACGGCACGGGCCGCAAGACCGACATGTCGCCCGAGAACAAGTTCTTCATCGGCTTCGAGGCCGACACGCTGAAGTACCGCTCAAACGGCATGGAGTTCAAGCTCGGCAACACCTACAGCGACGACGCCTGGCACCACTACGCAATGACAGTCAACCGTGCCCACCAGGTGGCCAGCATCTACGTCGACAATGTGCTGAAGGCACAGTTCTCGACCGAGAACCTCGGCGGTATGTCGGGCGAAGACTTCTACCTTGGCAACATGGTATGGCACGAGCAGGGACTCAACAACGACGTGCTGCACCAGTACAACGCGATGACGGGACACCTCGACGGCATCTGCCTCTTCGAGCAGGCGCTGCCTGTGTCGCTCATCAAGCGCTACAGCACCAAGGCCATCGGCGGCTCGGAGAAGGGCCTCATCACCTATCTGAACTTCGACCGCCAGGAGCGGCAGAAGAACGGCGACATCGTGCTGCGTCCCTACGTGCTGAGCCAGAAGATACACTACGACCTGGACGGCAAGGAAACCGATAAGCGCGACACCGTGTTCGTCGACAACAGCGACTTCGTCCGTCAGCACATTGACCAGAACATCGGTGCTCCGGTACAGGCCTACGAGGAATTGCGTAACCTGAACTTCAGCTATGTCGGACGCGACAACCAGCTGTTGGTGAACCTCGACGAGCTTGACTCGCGCATCAACAAGCGCTCTGTCTACGTCACCGTCTACGACATTCCCGACTTGAACGGCAACTACATGGCATCGCCGGCCACCGTGGCCATCTACGTCGACCGCAACCCGCTGCGCTGGGAGCGGAAGACCTACAAAACCACCTTGTGGTATGACGGCTACGACTACGAATTCTCTGTCAACATCAACAATAACAGCGGCGCTCCCCACACCTACACGGTGGAGAACATGCCGAAGTGGCTCAGCGTCGACAAGACGTCGGACATGATAGAGCCGAAGTCCGAACAGTGGCTGACGTTCACGATCAACAAGGACATCAATGTGGGCAGCTACGACCATATCATCTACCTGACCGACGAGAACGGACTGTCGGAACCGCTGATGCTCAACATTACCGTTGAAGGTAAGGCGCCCGAATGGTACGTTGATCCCGACATGAAGCAATACTCCATGAGCGTTGTCGGACGTGTTCAGATAGGCGACGATGTCGTCACCGACGCACGCGACTTGGTGGCCGCCTTCGACAGTAAGGGCCGCTGCATGGGCGTGGCCAATGTCAGCTACTCCTCTCTGTCGGGCGAGGCACTGGTCTACATGACTCTTTACACCGAAGATTCGTCGAATACTGACTTGTTGAAGTTCAAACTGTGGCACTACGCAACAGGAAAGGTCATGGTGGTGCAACCCTCGGAGGACATCAAATTCTCCCTCAACGGCACGGTCGGCACTATCAAGAAACCCGTTGTGCTCCAGGCCGGCAACCTGTTCATACAGGAACTCGCACTGCAGAAGGGCTGGAACTGGATATCGTTCAACGTCTATAACAGCGACTTCAACGACGGTGTCAACGAGATGCTTAAGAAATTCAAGTGGCAGGAGGGCGATATCCTGGTCGACGAGACCAACAGCCTGATGCTGGTCTACAAGAACACCGAATGGCTGCGCAACCTCACGCCGGGCAGCAGCACGGCCACCCCAGACTCGGCACCCGCCACTTACACGCTGAGCGTGGCTAACAGCTACCGCCTCAAAGTGGCCAACGACGTCACCGTCGAAATCATCGGCTCAGCACTCAGGCAGCCCTACCAGCGGGTCATCACCGTCAAGAAGGGATGGAACCATATAGGCTATACGCCAGTGGTCAACCTTACCGTGCAGACTGCACTGGCCGACTACTTCGACCAGGCTGAAGACGGCGACGTGGTGAAGAGCAAGACGGAGTTTGCCATGTTCTCGAAGGGTGCCAACGGCAAGGCAGAGTGGAAGGGCAACTTGAAGTACATGAAACCCGGCGAGGGCTACATGCTCTACCGCCAGCGTGAAAACACGACGACGTTTAAGTATCCGTTCTACGAAACCAACTCCACGATTGTCGAGACAGCCTCCAGCAGAGAGACGGATGCCGCGTCGCGCAGCTATGCCAACACCATGTCGCTGGCTGCCGTTACCGACGGTGTCGAACTGCAGGAGGGCGACCGCCTGCTGGCTCTCTCCGAGGCTGAGGTGCGCGGCGAAGCCCTCGTCGGCGACTCGGTGGTCTATATGAGCATCAGCGGCGACTCGAAGGCACCGCTGTCGTTCGCCATCGAGCGTGAAGGTGAGATTATTGCCATGACGGGCGATGTGCTGACCTACGGAGCCGATAACGTCAGCGGTACGCCCGACGAGCCTACCCGCATCAGTTTCGCGCCCGTGAGCCTGCCAGAGCAGGAAGGCTGGTACACGCTTCAGGGCATACGCCTGCAGAGCCGGCCGACAAAGGGCGGAGTGTATATCTATAACGGACATAAAAGAATCATCAGATGAAACAGACATTCAGAATAATGATGCTGATGGCAGCCCTCACCTTGGCGTGGGGCTGCTCATCAGACGATGACGACCAGCCAAAGGAGCCTGAGGTCGTCGAACCTACCCCGGAACCGGAGTCCACCGCCGTTTTCACGGCAACAGAAGGACAGCCCGAATGGCTCATCGACTGGACATGGCACGACGAGACACCCGATTGGGAAAACCCTGACCCTGCCAACTTTGAAGTCCGTATGTACGCCGTCATAAAACTCGACGACAAGTTTGCACCTTATTCTACCGACGACGACCGCTTTGCCATCTTCATCAAAAACAAGTGCAGAGGCGTGGGCATGCGCAACGTCACCCATGACGGAAGAATCTTCTTCCCCATCATCATCTTAGGCAACAACGAGGACGTAGGGGCAAACACCGAAATCAAGTACTATTGTGCAGCTATTAAACACACGTTCAACTATCCCGGCTATTTCTACTTCACGCCTGACCGCACCATAGGCAATGAAAACGATTTCGAGGTCAAGTTCGGCGAAGGCAGTCCGAAGTACATGACCAACTATTTGCCGGCGTCGAAGTTTACGGGCATGCCGTTCGAAGCGAGCGGCGACGATATGATTGCGGCCTTCGTCGGAGACGAGTGCCGGGGCAAAGGGCCTGCCAATAGCGGGCTGAACGTCTATACCCTCGTCGGACTCGAGGAGGAAGTCAGCTTCAAGTACTACAGTGCCAACAAGGGGGGCTATTACACCTTCACGCAGACTCTCAAGATGGGCGTCGGACACAGAAGCTACAACGCCATGACGTTCGAATTCTAAACAACAAACAGACAGATAAAGATGAAGCACACCACATTTTTTTATTTAGTCGCCACAGCCTTTGTCCTCGTCGGCGCTACTGCCTGCTCGTCGGGCGATGACGGTGACGAGCCGGCGAACCCGACGCCGACGAACCCGACGGAGCGCAAACTCGTTATCGGAGCGAGCGCAAACCCGTGGCTTGACGAGAACGGAAACGCCAGGGAAACCAGAGGGGCTGTGATAACGACCGAGACGCTGAACGGGTTTTCAATGCATTGGAACCGAGATGAGTTTTCCTATGCGGATTATACTGTGAGAAGAGGAAGTGACGGCAACTGGATTCCAACTCCGACGAACAATGATTCACAAGTAGATGGAGCATGGCCTTCTGTAGGCAACAGCGCTCCTATTTCATTCTATGCCCATACGGCTGGCACTTTTAATTATAATGGTGGAAACAGGTATATTTCATTCTCCATTGAAGAAGCTTCAGCCAATCAAAGTGACTTGCTGCTGTCCAAGATAACAAACGTCACATACAATGGGACTAAGGGCGTCATTTGGTTTACCTTCGACCACGCCTGTGCTGCTGTGGAATTTAATATCCAAATCACGAACAAACTCAAAACAGAAAAGAAAATCGAAAGTCTCACTGTCAACAGCGTCGTGCTGAAGAACATCGCCAAAACTGGCGATTGCTACTATTCTACCGGTGAATGGAAGAACGTGGATGTCCCCCAAGGCAATGAAACGAGCGGATATACAGACTATACGCTCAACACAGGCGATTTGACAGTCACAACTACCCCCCAGCCCCTGCCCTGTAATACGATGTTTGTCATTCCACAAACACTCCGAGAAGGCGCTGGGGTGGAAATAAAATACACTTTACCAAGCCAGGCGAAAAAAGACACCATAATCTCTCTTGCAGGTACCGAGTGGAAAGCAGGCCACCTATATCCGATTAACATTGTGTTAGGAACGACTTTGATTAAATAGCCATGAAGAAACGCTACTATCCCCCAACAGTAAAAGTCTTCGCTATGATATGCGGCTCGTGTCTGCTGCAACGACATAGCGTGAGAGCCTTCAAGAGAGAAAAAACCAGCTATATCGGAGACTTTGAAGAAGACGATGAAGACGAAGAGACTCCTTCGGGCTCACGCTACATTGGCGATGTTGACGAAGAATAGGCTCACGCTTTTCTGACAGAACCATAAATCTACATAGTTCTGACACGAAATCCGCTGTTGATACCACTTGTGTCGAAACGAATAAGAATCCGTCATTCCGTCACTTTCGGTCTATCGTATTTGTAATCAGTTTGTTGCGGCGTGACGGATGAGGGTGACGGATGACGGATGGAGGAATATGCGGTGAGGAACTGTTCGGCCATCTTGGCCGTCGGCAATGATTCACCACCCGTGAACAATGATTCTTCGCCCATGAGCAAACCGAAAGGAAACCGGACATGATGAAATTCACACCTGTCAGATCCAACGAGCGCAGGCATATCCGTCACCCGTCACCATTATCCGTTACCGCGTATCTTTTTGATTGTCAGGCCTTTTTGCGGCGGTGACGGATGTGACGGATATTGTAGTAAGGTTACACTGATATGAGGTGGTTGAAAAACAAATGAATTATTTGGCGGTTTGGGGATTATTTTGTATTTTTGCTGCCGAATTGCTGAAGGACATACAGAGCAACGTACAGTTATGCAGTGGACAGACAGAATCCGTCAGGTGAAGATATTGCTCGTCATTGCGGCCGTCGTGATAGCCGTCGTGTCGCTGTTGGTGTCGCATTTCCTGGTGCGCGACCTGCAGCGTGAGGAGCGTGCGAAGATGGAGACATGGGCCGAGGCGTTGCAGGCCCTGAACAATGCCGACGAGACGACGGACGTGGCACTGGTGCTGAACGTGATTCAGTCGAACAACACCATTCCCGTCATCGTGGTGAACAGTGAGGGGGGCATAGACGACTTCCGGAATATCGACGATACGCTGCATATCGGGGGTTATGCCCGGCGCATGATGCAGTCGGGCGACACCATCCGCATCGGGGGACAGTTAGTGTGCTACGACGAGTCGACGATGCTGAAGCGGCTGACGCAGTGGCCCTATGTGCAGCTGGGCATCGTGATGATTTTCGTCGTGGTGGCCATCTTCGCCCTGCTGTCGTCGAAAAAGGCTGAGCAGAACAAAGTCTGGGTGGGACTGTCGAAGGAGACGGCACACCAGCTTGGCACGCCTATCTCGAGCCTGATGGCCTGGGTGGAGATTCTGAAAGAGCAGCACCCCGAGGACGACCTGATACCCGAGATGGACAAGGACGTGAAGCGCCTGGAGCGCATTGCCGAGCGCTTCTCGAAGATAGGGTCGCTGCCCGAGCCGGTGGACTCGTCGATGAACGAGGTGCTGGAGCACGTTGTGGACTATATGGACCGCCGGACGTCGAAGAAGGTGGAGATGGTGCGCCAGTTGCCCGACCACGACGTACGGGTGAAGATGAACGCCTCGCTCTTTGAGTGGGTCATCGAGAACCTGTGCAAGAATGCCGTGGATGCGATGGAAGGCTCCGGGCGCATCGTGCTGACGCTGATGGAAGAGCCGGGACGCGTGGTCATCGAGGTGCAGGACGACGGCAAGGGCATCCGCAAGAAGGACATCAAGAACGTGTTTACGCCCGGCTTTACGACGAAGAAGCGCGGCTGGGGTCTTGGCCTGTCGCTGGCCAAGCGCATTGTCGAGGAATACCACAAGGGGCGCATCTTCGTCAAGCAGTCGGAAGTGGGGAAGGGAACGACCTTCCGTATAGAGTTGAAAAAGTAAAAGGGTGAAGACGACTTCACCCTTTTACTTTTGTTCGTTTACCCATTATTTCGGCTGCTTGCCGATATAGGCCAGAATACCGCCGTCGACATAGAGGATGTGGCCATTGACGGCGTCGGAGGCGTGAGAGGCTAAGAACACGGCGGGACCGCCCAGCTCTGACGGGTCGAGCCAGCGGCCGGCGGGTGTCTTGGCACAGATGAACGAGTCGAACGGATGGCGGCTGCCGTCGGGCTGGCGCTCGCGCAGCGGAGCCGTCTGCGGTGTGGCGATGTAGCCCGGGCCGATGCCGTTGCACTGGATGTTGTACTCGCCGTACTCCGAGCAGATGTTGCGGGTGAGCATCTTCAGGCCACCCTTGGCGGCAGCGTAGGCCGAGACGGTCTCGCGGCCCAGCTCCGACATCATCGAGCAGATGTTGATGATCTTGCCCTCGCGGCGCTCCATCATCTCGGGGATGACGGCGCTGGAGCAGATGAACGGCCCGACGAGGTCGATGTCGATGACCTGCTGGAACTCTGCGCGCTTCATCTCGTGCATGGGGATGCGCTTGATGATGCCGGCATTGTTGACGAGGATGTCAATCTGGCCAACCTCCTTGTGGATGGTCTCCACGAGGGCCTTCACGTCGTCCTCCTTGGTGACGTCGCAGACGTAGCCCTTGACGTTCTCGATGCCGGCCTCCTTGTAGTTGTCCAGTCCGCGCTGCAGGGCAGCCTCGTTGATGTCGTTGAAGATGATGTTCTTGGCACCGGCGGCCACGAATGCCTTGGCAATGTTGAACCCGATACCGTAGGAAGCGCCGGTAATCCAGGCGTTCTTACCCTCTAATGAAAAAATGTTTGCCATAACTGTTGCTTATTTTAAATCTGTTATAATAGAAAAGTCTTGGTCTCCGTAGTCAAGGTTCTCGCCTGCCATGCCCCAGATGAACGTGTAGTTGTGGGTGGCGGCAGCGCTGTGGATGCTCCATTCGGGCGAGAGCACGGCCTGCTCGCCCTTCATCCAGAGGTGGCGCGTCTCCTGCGGCTCGCCCATGAAGTGGCAGACGGCCTGGTCGTCGGGCAGTTCAAAGTAGAAATAGGCCTCCATGCGGCGGTTGTGGACGTGTGCCGGCATGGTGTTCCACACCGAGCCGGGAGCCAGTTCGGTCATGCCCATCTGTAGCTGGCACGTCGGTAGCACCTGGTTGACGAGCATCTTGTTGATGCTGCGCTCGTTCGACATCTCCAGACTGCCCATGTGGGCCACCACGGCGTCCTGTTTTGTCACCTTGCGACAGGGGTAGACGGCGTGGGCCGTCGCTGAGTTGAAGTATAGCTTGGCGGGCTGCTGCGGGTCGTCCGAGACAAAGACGACGCTGCGGCTGCCCCGGCCTATGTAGAGTGCCTCCTTGTAGCCGAGGGTGAATACCTCATCGCCCACGCGCACCTTGCCCGTTCCACCTATATTATATATACCCACCTCGCGCCGCTCCGTGAAGAAGTCGGCCTTCAGCGGGTCGATGGCCTCTAACGGCAGCTCCTCGCCGACGGGCATGGCACCGCCCACCACCATGCGGTCGTACATGGAATAAACCATGTTCACCTCGTCGGGAACGAAGAGGCTTTCAATCAGGAAATCATGGCGCAGCCGGGCTGTGTCGTAATGCCTGAAGTCTTCAGGATTGGTAGCGTAGCGGAGTTCGTAGTTTGTCTTCATCAGTTTTGGAAAGAGTTAGTAGTGCATAATAGAGGAAGAGAGTTGGACGACTCGGATTCGAACCGGGAATGACAGAACCAAAACCTGTAGTGTTACCATTACACCATCGTCCAATCAGCAATGCGGCTGCAAAGGTAGGAAAAATTTGGGAAACGGCCAAATTTTTCCTCCCTTTTCTCATCTGACGATAAGCAGATAGTAGCTCTTCTTGCCTTTCTGTGCGAGGAGATACTTGCCGTCGATGAGGTCGTCGGCTGTTACGGGGCGCTGCGGGTCGGTCAGCTTTTCCTTGTTCAGGCTGACGCCACCGCCCTGCACCATCTTGCGCATCTCGCCCTTTGAGGGGAATACGGGGGCAGCGCTTGTGAACAGCTCAATGGCGGGCTGGCCGAGCTGGTCGCGGCTTATCTCGTGGTGCTCGACTCCGTCGAACACATCCAGGAACGTCTGCTCGTCGAGACGCTCCAGAGCCTCCTTTGTAGCCTTGCCGAAGAGGATGTTTGAGGCTTCGATGGCCATGTCGAGGTCGGCCTGCGAGTGAACCATCACCGTCACCTCCTCGGCCAGGCGGCGCTGCAGCACGCGGCGGCCCGGATCCTGGCGGTGCTCCTCGATGAGGGCGTCAATCGTCTCCTTGTCCAGCGACGTGAATATCTTGATATAGCGCTCGGCGTCTTCGTCTGAGACGTTCAGCCAGAACTGGTAGAACTTATACGGTGTGGTGCGCTTCGGGTCGAGCCAGATATTTCCCGACTCGGTCTTGCCGAACTTCTTGCCGTCCGACTTCGTGATGAGCGGGCAGGTGAGTGCGAACGTTTCCACCTCGTTGCCGAGCGTGCGGCGTATCAGCTCAGTGCCAGTGGTCATGTTGCCCCACTGGTCGTTGCCGCCAAGCTGCAGCTTCACGCCCTTGTGCTGGTACAGGTACAGGAAGTCGTAGCCCTGCAGCAGCTGGTAGGTGAACTCCGTAAAGGAGAGACCGTCGCGGGCGGTACCGTTGAGTCGCTGCTGAACGGAGTCCTTGGCCATCATATAGTTCACGGTGATATGCTTACCCACCTCGCGGGCGAAGTCGAGGAATGTGAAGTTCTTCATCCAGTCGTAGTTGTTCACCATCTCGGCAGCATTCTCATCCTTTGACTCAAAGTCGAGGAACTTGGCCACCTGGGCCTTGATGCATTCCTGGTTGTGGCGCAGCGTCTCGTCGTTGAGCAGGTTGCGCTCCTGCGACTTGCCGCTGGGGTCGCCAATCATACCCGTGGCACCGCCGACGAGGATGATGGGCTTATGGCCGCAGCGCTGCAGGTGGCGCAGCATCATGATGCCGCAGAGGTGGCCTATGTGCAGGGAGTCGGCTGTCGGGTCGGTGCCTAAGTAGGCCGTGACCATCTCTTTCTGCAACAATTCTTCCGTACCAGGCATCATCTGTGCCAACATTCCGCGCCAGCGGAGCTCTTCAACAAAATTTTTTCTCATCGTACTTTTTTTTATCTGTGTATCACGAAATTGGGTGCAAAGGTACGAAAAAGAAGTGAAAAGTGAAAAGTGAAAAGTGAAAAATTTTGCTGAATGAGTAAAAATGCGTATCTTTGCACCCATGATTACGCAAGACCAACTGAAAGACGTGCTCGACAGGGCTGACAAGCTGAAGCACTACCTCCGCATAGACGAGAAGCAGATAGAATGGGAGGAGGAAGACCTGCGCACGCAGGCTCCCGACTTCTGGGACGACCCAAAGCGGGCCGAGGCCCAGATGAAGAAGGTGAAGGGCATCAAGAAATGGATTGACGGCTACGACGAGGTGCGCACGATGGCCGACGAGCTGCAGCTGGCCTTCGACTTCTACAAGGAGGAGATGGTGACGGAGCAGGAGGTGGATGAAGCCTACCAGAAGGCCGTCAAGGCCATCGAGGACCTGGAGTTGATGAACATGCTGCGCCAGGAGGAGGACCCGATGGACGCCGTGCTGAAGATCAACAGCGGCGCCGGCGGCACCGAGGCCCAGGACTGGGCGCAGATGCTGATGCGTATGTATATGCGCTGGGCCGAGGCCCACGGCTATAAGGTAACCATCGCCAACCTGCTGGAGGCTGAGGATGCCGGCATCAAGAGCGTGACGATGCAGATAGAGGGCGGCGAGTATGCCTACGGCTACCTGAAGTCGGAGAACGGCGTCCACCGTCTGGTGCGCGTCTCGCCGTTCAATGCCCAGGGCAAGCGCATGACGTCGTTTGCCTCGGTGTTCGTCACGCCGCTGGTCGACGACACCATCGAGGTCTACGTCGATCCTGCCAAGCTCAGCTGGGACACGTTCCGCTCGTCAGGCGCCGGAGGCCAGAACGTCAACAAGGTGGAGTCGGGCGTCCGTCTGCGCTATTGGTATACCGACCCCGATACGGGCGAGGAGGAGGAAATCCTCATCGAGAACACCGAGACCCGCGACCAGCCGAAAAACAAGGAGCGCGCCCTGACGCTGCTGCGCTCACAGCTCTACGACCGTGCGATGAAGAAGCGCATGGAGGCGCAGGCCAAGATTGAGGCGGGCAAGAAGAAGATAGAGTGGGGCAGTCAGATACGCTCCTACGTCTTCGACGACAAGCGCGTGAAGGACCACCGCACCAACTTCGAGACCCGCGACGTGGAGAGCGTCATGAACGGCAAGCTCGACGGCTTCATCAAGGCCTACTTGATGGAATTTGCTTCCAGTAATGAGGAATGAGAAATGAGAAATGAGGAATGATGCCAAAGAAGGAGAACGTCATTGTTGAGAAAACGGAACTGTTTGCTGATAGGATAGTCAATATGTACAAGTACCTTTTAAACAAGAAAGAACGTAATGAGGCTATTCTGAAACAGGTTGTCCGTAGTGGCACAAGTATTGGGGCGAACGCAGCTGAAGGACAATACGCACAGACCAAGGCAGACTTCCTGACAAAGATGAGCATTGCGCTCAAAGAGGCAAACGAAACAAAATTCTGGCTGAACCGACTCTACAAAGGAGGATTCCTCTCCACCAAAGAGTATAAGTCTATCATTACTGACAATGAAGAAATATTAAACATATTAGTTAAAATCACAGGAACGACGAAAGAGAATCTGCGGAAATAGATTTACCGTAAAAAGGTAATCATCATTTCTCATTTCTCATTCCTCATTCCTCATTAAGAAAAGGAATTATGGCAAAGAATGTAGCAAAGCAGGCTAACCCGAAGCGGGTGGCCTATGAGAAGAAACAACAGGAGAAGGGTGAGCAAGTCATCAAGTGGATTATCGGCGTGCTCATTGTGGTCGCCGTAATTTATGCCGCATACTCCATCTGGCTCGTATCCTGATGAGCGGCATGGAGATTGAGCGGAAGTTCCTGGTGCGCGGCTCCGACTACAAGCAGCGCGCCTACGCTTCCGACCGCATCAAACAAGGCTATATCTGCAGCGGCCACGGACGCACCGTCAGGGTGCGGCTCCGTGGCGACTGTGGATACCTGACCATCAAGGGACCCTCGATGGACGGCGGCTTGAGCCGCTATGAATTCGAGAAGGAGATAACGACCGAGGAGGCCGAGCAGCTGTTCCGCCTCTGCGAGCCGGGTGTCATCGACAAGACGCGCTATCTCGTCAAGAGCGGACAGCACACCTTCGAGGTCGATGAGTTCTACGGCGACAACGAGGGGCTGGTGATGGCCGAAGTGGAGCTGCGGTCGGCCGACGAACCTTTCGAAAAGCCTGATTTCATCGGCAAGGAAGTGACGGGCGACCGCCGCTTCTACAACAGTCACCTCCGTCGGATGCCCTTTATCCTTTGGGGAAAAACTTTAACAGAAGAATACCGGTAATGGCTCCGATGGTTGCGCCGACGGCGTTGGCAAGGAGGTCGAACCAGTCGCCACTGCGGTGGCCGCCGGTACAGTATTGTTGCAACAACTCCAGAACGCCGCTCATCACGACGGGCGAGAGCCACGCCCAGAAGAACAACTTCTCGTAGTCGGGACGGAGGTGCTGGCGCCAGTACTCCCACCAGATGACCGCGCACGTGGCGCCGTACATCACGAAGTGGGTCCATTTGTCGGCAAGGGCGACATCGTCAAGGGGTGTCTCGGGGAAGAAGGGGGTCAGCGATAAAACCCAGATCAGGGCGATGCAGAGTGTCGAAAGAGGATACTTCCGGGCGTATTTTCTTACAATCTTATACATTCTATGAACTTTTGCTGTCGTTTTGGGTGCAAAAGTAAGAATTATTTTATACTTTTGCAAACGAAATACTAAGAATGTTGATATGGCTAAACTGGAAAGAGCAAATTTCAGCGGGAAGTTGGGCGTTATCCTGGCCACGGCAGGCTCGGCTGTGGGACTGGGCAACGTGTGGCGCTTCCCCTATATGGCGGGCGAGAACGGCGGTGCCGTGTTCATCCTCATCTACGTAGTCTGCGTCCTACTGTTGGGTATTCCCTGTATGATCAGCGAGTTTATCATCGGCCGTCACGGCCAGGCCAATACGGCGCGGGCTTTCCGCAAACTGTCGGGTGGCTCGCCGTGGACGTTCATCGGTTATTTGGGCGTGCTGACGGGCTTCCTCATCACGGGCTACTACGCCGTAGTGGCAGGTTGGTGCCTGCAGTACATCTGGGCGTCGCTCATCGGTCAGATGAATGGCGACCCGGCTTACTTCCAGCAGTATTTTGCCGAGTTCTCGAGCGCCCCCGTGAAACCTATCTTCTGGACGGTCATTATATTAGGTATTACCTATCTTATTATAGAGCACGGTGTGCGCGACGGCATCGAGCGGGCCTCGAAGCTGCTGATGCCCACGCTGTTCCTGCTGCTGCTGGTCATCGTTGGAGCCTCGTGTATGCTGCCAGGGGCCGACAAGGGCATCGAGTTTCTGTTCAAGCCCGACTTCACGGCCATCAACAGCGATGTCTTCCTCGCCGCCTTAGGGCAGTCGTTCTATTCGCTCTCCATCGCTATGGGCTGCATCTGCACCTACGCCAGCTACTTCGCAAAGAGTACGAAACTGACCAACTCTGCCGTACAGATAGGCATCATCGACTCAGTGGTGGCCATTCTCGCCGGACTGATGATTTTCCCCGCAGCCTTCTCCGTGGGTGTCAACCCCGACTCAGGCCCGTCGCTTATCTTCATTACGCTGCCCAATGTTTTCCAGCAGGCTTTTTCAGCCGTTCCCGCCGTGGGCTATGTCATTGCCCTGCTGTTCTTCCTGTTGCTGTCTCTGGCAGCACTGACATCGCTGATATCACTGCACGAGGTGTCGACAGCCTTCTTCCACGAGGAACTGATGATAACCCGTAAGAAGGCAGCACTTATCGTCACCGTCTCCACGTGCGTCATCGGTGCCGTCTGCTCGTTGTCGCTCGGAGCCGTCGGTCATTCGCTGGAGTTCTTCGGCAAGTCGCTCTTCGATTGGTTTGACTTCGTCACAGGCCAGATATTCCTGCCTGTTGTCGGCTTCCTCACCTGCATCTTCATCGGCTGGTTCGTACC
Organism: uncultured Prevotellaceae bacterium; assembly: GCA_946185285.1. GTDB lineage: Bacteria > Bacteroidota > Bacteroidia > Bacteroidales > Bacteroidaceae > Prevotella. Next base: position 21,426 of record CAMHIS010000015.1, on the reverse strand, counting down.
TCACAAGATTGTGCGTGACGAGTTCACCAACTGGGGTACCCTCCGCGGCCGCTTCTTCCACCTCTACCTCTTCCTCGTGAAGTACGTCTGTCCGGTCTGCATCCTTTTCATCTTCCTCCACCAATTCGGACTCATCTAAATAGCTATGGCAGACAGAGGAAACTTCGGCACGAAGATAGGCATTATCCTGGCTACGGCGGGGTCGGCCGTGGGCTTAGGTAACGTGTGGCGCTTCCCCTTTATGACGGGACAGAACGGCGGGGCGGTGTTTATCATCTTGTATTTCGGCTGTATTCTGCTGCTGGGCATTCCTGGCATGGTGAGCGAGTTTGTCATCGGTCGTCACGCCCAGGCTAACGCCTATCGCGCCTATGGCAAAATGGGCGGAAAGGCTTGGCGTTTCGTGGGCATCCTGGGAATCCTCACCTCAACGATTATCCTCGGCTTCTATGCCGTTGTCGCCGGCTGGTGCCTGCAGTATCTGTTTGCTTCCTTTGCCGGACATCTGAGCGGCGATGCCGCCTACGTGCGGAACTACTTCCAGACGTTCTCGAGCGACCCTGTGAAGCCCTGCCTGTGGGGTGTCGCCTTCGTGCTGCTGACCCACTTGGTCATTGTCCGCGGCGTGCAACGGGGGATCGAGCGGGCATCGAAAATACTCATGCCTCTGCTACTCATATTGCTTGTGGTCATCGTCGTGGCTTCGTGCCTGCTGCCCGGTGCCGGCAAAGGCATAGAGTTCCTCTTCAAGCCCGACTTCTCGAAGGTCACCCACAGCGTGCTGCTCGAAGCCCTCGGCCAGGCTTTCTTCTCGCTGTCGCTCGGCACGGCCTGCCTCTGTACTTACGCCAGCTACTTCAGTCGTCAGACCAACCTGCTGCGCTCGGCCACGCAGATAGCCCTGCTCGACACCGCCATAGCCATTCTGGCCGGCCTGATGATATTCCCGGCTGCCTTCTCCGTGGGCATCCAGCCCGACTCCGGACCCTCGCTCATCTTCATCACGCTGCCCAACGTCTTCCAGCAGGCCTTTTCGTCGATGCCCGCCGTGGGCTATGTCATCGGCATCTTGTTCTATGCCCTGTTGGTATTCGCAGCTCTCACCTCGACCATCTCGATGCACGAGATCGGTACTGCTTTCTTCTATGAAGAGATGCATCTGACGCGCCGCAAGGCGGCCTGGATTCTCACCGCCGTTTGCAGCGTTCTTGCTGTCTTTTGCTCGCTCAGCATCGGTGCTGTTGACGGAATCCGTCTCTTCGGCCTGTCGCTCATGGACTTCTGCGACCTGCTGACGGCTCAGGTCATGTTGCCTGCCGGCGCACTGCTGACGAGCATTATGATCGGCTGGTTTGTCCCGGCGAAGACCGTTGGTGATGAGTTCACCAACCAAGGCACCGTCAGTCTCCGCCTGTTCGGTGTCTGGCTCTTCTGCGTTCGCTTCGTTGTACCACTCTGCATCCTGCTTATCTTCCTTCACCAGCTGGGCGTGATATGAAGTTCTTCTACCTGCAGAAGTCCGACAGGTATGTCATCACATGGCTGTTGTTCATCATCGTAGCGGCGATGGCCGTCATCTTTCTTACCGACAGCCGCCAGGATGAGGAACCGCTGCAAGAAGTGGCGGTGCCCAAGGGCAGTGAGGGCAAATATCAGGAAAAAACCTATACCTACAACCAGGGCCAACCCCGGCAGCCGGAGCTGTTCCCTTTTGATCCGAATACAGCTGACTCAACACAGCTGTTGCGGCTTGGCCTGCAACCCTGGCAGGTGGTCAACATTTACAAATACAGGGCTGCCGGGGGTGTGTACCGCAAGCCGCGCGACTTCGCCCGACTATACGGGCTGACGCTGAAAGAGTATCGGCGTCTGGAGCCGTACATCCGCATCTCGGAGGAGAACCTGCCCGCCGACCGCTATTTCTACAAGTACGAACCCATCGAGGAGCGCGATACCCTTAAGTACCCGGTTAAACTGCAGCCAGAAGAGCGTGTCGTGCTGAACAGTGCCGACACTGCGCAGCTACGCAAGGTGCCTGGCATCGGCTCGTTTTTCGCCCGCAAGATTGTGGACTACCGCGAACGCCTCGGTGGCTATTACCGTGTGCAGCAGCTTTTGGAGATTGAGGACTTTCCCGAGACCGCCGTTATGTTTTTCATTATCCCCGATGGTACTGAGTATCGCAAGATGAATCTCAACCGTCTCAGCCTTAATGAGCTGAAGCGTCATCCGTACATTAACTTCTATCAGGCCCGTGAGATTGTTGACTTTCGCCGTTTGCACGGCCGGATAGAAAATCTGCAGCAACTCAGCCTCTCCAAGGATTTCCCACCTGAAGCGATAGAACGGTTGGAACCCTACGTTGAGTATTAGCCTTTATTCTTTTTGCCTGAAAAATCGGTTGAGGCGGCGTATGGCTTCGTCGAAGTCGCGTGGCTTTATACGGTAGTCAGGGACGGGGTTGAGGCGTTCGTCGGTAACTTCGATGTAGCCGGCTCCTTCCTTGGTAAGGATGGTGTCGCCCTCGACGATAAAGGCGTAGCGCAGCTCGTTGCCGGCATAGTGCCAGAGGCGGGGCGTGGTGTCGCTGAGCAGGTGGCCGTTCGAGTAGTCATCGATGGGATTCTGAACACCCAGGTAGTCGTGCATCAGCGTTGGTACGAAGTCGAGGTGGGTGGTGCGATGGGTGTAGGCTGCGGCACCGCCGCAGCACAGCGGACTGGAGGCAGCGGTGGCGTTGCGGTATGGCGGACTGGAGGCAGCGGTGGCGTTGCGGTATGGCGGACTGGAGGAGGGGCGGTGGATGATGAGGGGGACACCGATTTGGTATTTGGAGAAGTTGGAGTTGTGGCCCCAGTAGTTCTTGTGGTTTTCGTTGTACTCCTGGGCGTGGTCGCCAGTCAGGAAGATGAGCGTGTTGTCGTACATGCCCTGTTGCTTCATGGCTGCGATGACTTCGCCCACCATCTTGTCTGTCTGGTAGGCTGAGTTGCGGTAGAGGTTCCAGAAGGGCGTGGGGTCCATGTCGTTGTGTAGTTCGTCGAACTTACCGTATTCCCACGACGGCTGGAAGCGGTTGAGCAGTTCCTTGGGCAGGCTGTAGGCGTGGAGCAGGTCGAAGAAAATGAACGCGAAGAATGGACGTCCGCCGTCGCGCAGACGGGGCAGGTCGCCGATGAGGTCGTCTTTGATGCGGAGGTCGCGCTCGTAGGAGTTCTTGCCCGGTGTTTCAACCCTTAACTTCGGCACGTGCTGGAACAGCATGCGGCTGAAGGGCGGGTTCTCTAATGTGGCACTGGGGTAGGTGCGGATGTCGTAGTTTTCCTGTAGCAATTGGTCTATCAGGACGGGGCTGGTGCGGTTGGCTTCGAAGGCCGACCAGTAGTAAGGCTGCAGGCCGGTGAAGATGCCGAAGACGGAGAACGACGTGCCGTTGCCGCAGCTGACGTGGTTCTGGTACCACTGTTCCTCGTGGGCCAGCCGCCAGAGGTTGGGCATCGTCTCCTCCGTAAGTGCGAGCCGGCTCCAGGAGTCAATCAATATAAAGACGATGTCCGGCCTGAGGGCTTTTGCCGTGTCGGTCTTCAGGGGTTGCAGTGGATAGCACAGTTCGCCGCCGCTTTCCATGTCAACGTTCATGACGTGGCGTTCGAAGCCTAAATCTTCCAGAAGGCTGGAGGCCGACAACGGGAAATAGTAGGGCACTAAACGGGCACTCTTGATGACCGATGGCCGTACCACAAACGACCCGTAGACATAGATGCCGTTAGCAACGAATAGCGATAACGCTAACGCTAACGTTAACCAAGACGAAACCGGGGAGCTTAGCCGTTTGCAGAGCCACCAGCCGCCAATGCACAGTGCTGCAATGACGGCCAGTATCATGCCTTCGGTGAGGTAGAGCTTCGCATCGAAGTCGAAGATGTCGCCCGCATTCGGTCCCGTCAACATGTTCAGGATAAAGCCGTTGATGTGGAAGCGGTATATTTTGTACACCTGCATATTGACAAAGGCCAGCGCCGTCAGCAGCGTCGTACCTGTCACCAAGAGCGTGGCTGCCAGGCGGTGCAGGCGGAGCAGAGCCCACGGCAGATAGAGCACCAGCCAGAGTACCAGCATGACGATGGCAGTGTGCGACAGACAGGAAGTCAGGTAAAAGACCCAGCCAACGGCATCCATCGAATCGCAGACAGTGTCGCCCTTGATATAGAACATCAGCAGGCCACCCAATAATAATGTGGCAAACAGATAGTAGAGAAAACCTTGCTTCAACCTTTTCACGGTGCAAAATTACAAAAAAGAAGTGAAAAGTGGAAATTGAGAAGTAAAAAGTAGAAATAAAATTGTAATTTTGCACCGTGAAAACGAAAACGGTAACGAGAAACATAGAAGGGGGCTTAAAGTACCTCCGACCCTTGGGCACCGTGCTGTGGGGGCTGTTGATGGCATACGTGGTTTATTTTGTGGCCCGTATCGCCTTCATGATAGAGAACCGCAGCCTGTATCCCGACCTGTCTGCAGGGCATCTGATGGAGTTGCTGCAGGGCGGTCTGACGTTTGACACCTCGGCCATTCTATATACCAATGCCGTCTGGGTGGTGATGGTGCTCTACCCCCTGCCAATTAAGGAAACACGCCTCTGGCATACCATCTGCCGGTGGACGTATGTCGTCATCAATACCCTTTGCCTGGCCGTAAACCTTGGCGATTCCGTCTACTTCCGCTATACCATGCGTCGCACGACGACCACCGTCTTTCAAGAATTCGAGAACGAAGGCAACTTAGGCAGCATCTTCCTGACCGAGGCGCTGAGCCACTGGTACTTCTTCCTGTTGGCGGGCCTGGTAGCCTGGGGGCTGTGGAAATTTCAGTGGGGGGCTGCGGCAACGCCGCAGCACAGCGGACAGAGGGGACGATGGACGGGATTCGTTGTGAGGCTGCTGTCGCTTCTGGCCTTTGTGCCTTTCTGTGTGGCTGGTATGCGGGGAGGCTGGACGCGCGACATCCGGCCCATCACCATCTCGAACGCCAACAACTACTGCGACCGTCCGACGGAGGCAGGTATTGTGCTCAATACCCCCTTTTCGCTGATCCGCACCATCGGCAAGAACAACTTCGAGGTTATCACCTATTATAATAATAAAAAGGAGCTGGAGGCCGTATTCACCCCCATTCACCAGCCACGCCCCCGTCACGAGTTCCGGAAAAAGAACGTCGTGGTGATTATCATCGAGAGCTTCGGACGCGAATACATCGGAGCCTACAACCGCCATGTGTCCGGCTACAAGGGCTATACACCATTCACCGACTCGCTCATTGAACGGGGTGGGGCACTGACCTACCGCTATAGCTACTGCAACGGCCGGAAGTCAATCGACGGTATGCCAAGCATCCTGTCGTCAATACCTATGTTCGTGGAGCCGTTCTTCCTGTCGCCCTACAGCATCAACCATGTCTCCGGACTGGCAGACTGTCTGAACGGCAAGGGCTACGAGACCGCCTTCTTCCATGGTGCCGAGCGCGGTTCGATGGGGTTTATGGCCTTTGCCCGGGCCACGAAATTCCAGCAGTACTTTGGCCGCGAGGACTTCGTGGCCGACTCCCGTACGCATGGCGATCAGGACTACGACGGCTGGTGGGGCATCTCTGACGAGCCGTTCATGCAGTACTACTGCCAGAAGATGACGGAGATGAAGCAGCCCTTCATGACAGCGCTGTTCACCCTGTCGAGCCATCACCCCTTCCGTGTGCCCGATGCGTATAAGGACGTGTTCAAAGAGGAGAATCCCGACATGCCCATCTACAAGGTAATCCGATACACCGACATGGCCCTGCAGCACTTCTTCGCCTCGGCCCGGAAGCAGCCGTGGTTCGGGAATACCATCTTCGCCATTACCAGCGACCACACCAACATGACGTCCATCGACGAATACAAGACAGACCTCGGCGGCTTCTGCTCGCCCGTCATCTTCTACGACCCTTCGGGCGAGATGGGCAGCGGCATGGCCGATGCCATTGCCCAGCAGACCGACATCATGCCGACCATCCTCGGGTATCTGGGCTATGACAAGCCCTACGTCAGTTTCGGGTTGGACCTGCTCACGACACCTGCCGAAGAGACATGGGCCGTGAACTACCTGAACGGCATCTACCAATACGTGAAGTACGGCTATGTGCTGCAGTTCGATGGCCAGAAGACGTGTGCCGTCTATTCGCTGGACGACCGCCTGATGAAGCATAACCTCATTGGGAAGGTGTCTCAGCAGGTACAAATGGAGCGCGAACTGAAGGCCATCGTCCAGCAGTATATGGAGCGCATGACCGAAAACCGGCTGGTGCCATAACCGTTGAGCATGATGAAAGAAATACTGTTGCTGAAGGAGAGCCGTACCCTGATGATCTTCTCCGTGCTGATGTGTTACGTCATCACGTTGACCAGCAATCTCACCGGTACATGGACAGACCCGTTCCTTTCGTTCCTGCTGCCACTCTTTGACTGTTACCTGCTCAGTGTGCTGGCAGGCATTTTGAAGAAGATAAGGTTAGGCTTTCTTGTGAGCATCCCGGTAGTTGCCGTCCTGTTTGCCGAACTGTTCACGGTATTCTTCTACCATACGAATTTCACCATCTACGTGGTCTTGCTGCTTTTTGAGACCAACACCCAAGAGAGTACAGAGTTCGTCCATGCGGCCCTCACCCATCCGGGTCTCTGGAATGCGGTGGCCATCACAGGCTTGACGGGTGTCGTGGCCTGGTGGCTGGCCCGTCTCAGCAGGAAGCCGTTGCCGGCAGGCAAGGTTCGCTATGGGCGGATGCTTTCCATCGTGCTCTTTGCCTTGATTGCCTGGTCGGGTGTGCGTCAGATGTCGGCCTACTACAAGCTTTTCCGCTGCTTCACCAGTGCCAGTACCACCGTCTGCAACGACGTCCACTACATTCCCCACTTGAATACGCCCTTTGTCCGTCTGGCCTATGGGGCCGCCTACAATATGGCGTCTGCCGCCGAGCTGGACGTGCTGGAAAGGTCTGTTGCAGCAGCGGCGGTCGACAGCTGCAGCTATCGCTGTCCGCTGATTGTCCTCGTTATCGGCGAGTCCTACAACAAACACCACTCGCCGCTCTACGAACCAGACTACCTGCCGACGGCCCCACTGCTGCAACAGCAGCGGGAGCAGGGCCGTCTTGTGGCTTATACGGATGCGGTGGCTCCGTTCAACTTCACGTCGAACGCCTTCAAGTATATGTTCTCCACCTGGGACGAGACCTGTAGTGACGAGTGGACCAAGCACAGTCTGTTTCCTGCCGTGTTCAAGAAGGCGGGCTATTGTGTGGACTTCCTCACCAATCAGTTTGCGATGGCACAGACGGCGGACATGTGGGACTTTGCCGGTGCGACCATCTTCAACCGCCATGAACTCTCTGACCTGCAGTTCACACACCGCAATACCGGCATCTATGAGTTCGACGGCGAACTGCTTGGCGAACTGCCTTCTGTCGATTCGCTGACAGCGCGGCCCACGCTGCTGATAGTCCATCTGAGGGGGCAGCACGTGAGTTACGAAAACAGATACCCGAAAGAGTTCTCGCGCTTCACCTCCGACGACGAGAAGACGCCCTTTGGCGGAAAGGCCGGTCGGCAGATGGCTGCCCACTACGACAATGCGACGCTCTACGACGACTATGTTGTCAACACGGTCTTCGACCGGCTGAAAGCTACCGACGCCATCGGCATCTTCCTGTCCGACCACGGCGAGGAGGTCTACGACTGGCGCGACCAGTTCGAGCGCACCAACGAACGGACGATGACCCCTGAAGTAGCGCGCTACCAGTACGAAATACCGCTGATGTTCTACATGACCGACACCTTCAGGCTGCGCCATCCTGACGTTGCCGAGGCGGTAGCGGCAGCGGCCGACCGTCCGTTCATCAGCAGTGACTTGTGCCATCTGCTATTCTATCTCGGCGGCATCGGTTTTGCCGACTATCAGGAAAAGCGCAACATACTCTCGCCCCGTTACGACTGCAGCAGAAAGCGCATTATCGACTTCGAGGTGGACTACGATGCGCTCATGAAAGGCTTTTCAGAAAGAAAAACGCCCGAAAATGGTTGAGTTATGAATATTTTTTGTACCTTTGCCCGCAGAGAAGCCAAAACAGGGTGTTCGCATGAAGAGATTTGTCAGTAAGATACTTGCCTATTGCTGTTTCGCTGTCCTTTGGATAACGTCGGTTTTCCCCTTGCGCATACACTATGTCATCTCTGACATTTTCTATTTCTTTGTCTATCGCGTGGCAGGCTACCGTCGCCGCATCGTGCGCAAGAACCTGTCGTCGGCCTTCCCGGAAAAGACTCAGGAGGAACTGCGCCGGATAGAGTGCGACTTCTACCACTGGTTCTGCGACTATTTCGTTGAGACCATCAAGATGATGACCATCAGCGAGGACGAGATGCGCCGCCGCATGGTGTTCAAGGGCACCGACGTGTTAAACCGTCTGGTCGGCGAGGGCGTGTCGTGTGCCGTCATGTTAGGTCACTACTGCAACTGGGAGTGGATTAGCACGCTGCCTCTGTCCGTCAGCAAGAAATGCGTCTGTGCCGAGCTGTATCACCCGATAGAGAATCCCGACTTCGACCGTCTGTTTCTGTACATACGCCAGCGCTTCGGCAGCGTTTGCATACCGATGGAGGAGACCCTTCGCCACATCGTGAAATACCAGCGCGAGGGTCTGCCGCTGGTCATCGGCTACATTGCCGACCAGAAACCCAACTGGCGCAACATCCATCTGTGGACGCCGTTCCTGAACCACAACACTCCAGTATTCACCGGCTCTGAGCGCATCGTCAAGCACACCCGTCAGGCTTTCTTTTATGGCGATGTACGGCGTGTCCGTCGCGGCTATTACGAGTGCGAGTTCAAGCTCATCGAGAAACACTCCGAGACGATTCCCGACTATCAGCTTACCGAACGCTACATACAGGAACTGGAGCGGACCATCCGCCGTGACCCGGCCCTGTGGCTCTGGAGCCACGACCGCTGGTCGCGCACCAAAGAGGAGTTCGACCACCGCTTCTACGTCAAGGACGGCAAGGTCTATGAGAAGGTGACGGAAGAGGAGTACGCCAAGGAAAAGGGCTGGCGTAGCTACTGGAAACACTGAACACAGATGGTAGAACTGAGTATCATAGTGCCTGTCTATAACGGAGGCAAGTACCTGCGGCCGTGTCTTGATTCCATCGTCAGCCAGACCTACAGTGCATGGGAATTGTTGCTGATTGACGACGGAAGCACGGACGGATCCTCTGCCGTTTGCGACGAATATGCCGCTCGCGACAGCCGCATCAAAGTGGTTCATAAGCCGAACGGCGGGCAGGCTGCTGCCCGCAACGACGGGGTAGCCTTAGCCAAAGGCAGGTTCGTCAGTTTCGTCGACTGCGATGACTGGTTGGAGCCTGATATGTATGAGACGATGACAGGTATGCTCGACACCCGTCAGGCCGACATCATCGTCTGCGGCTATACCGAGGAGTATGCGGGGCGGCAGAAGCACGTGAGGGCCGACGGGCAGTTGACGGTCTATGAGGCTCAGGAGGCCCTGAAGCTCGTTTTGCAGGGGCGTATCGGCAGCTACCTGTGGTCGATGGTGTTCCGTCGCGAGGTAGTGCAAGAGCCGATGCCCTGCCTGAACCAATACGAGGATCATGCAACGATTTTCAAGTGGGTGTCGCACGCCGCCCGTGTGATAACCCTCCACCGCTCTTTCTATCATTACCGTCAGCTGCAGGGCAGCAGCCTGCACTCCTACAATCCCAAGAACGGCAACCACTTCTTCCAGGCCATCAAGGAGCGCTACTACTATGTTGTCGCCCACCGCCTGCTGCCAGGCTGGGAGTCGGAGAACCGGCGGCTATACCTGCGCGGCTGTATCAAGCTGACCAAGGACCTGGCCCGTATGCCGGGCTATGACAGTCAGTTGAGAGCCGTCATCGTGGAGGTGCGCGACGAACTGCAGGGGTTCCTGCCTGTCAGCCGTCGTGAGATAGGCACGAAGTATTACCTCCGCCTGCGCTTGCTGTTGACTGATGTTGACTGGTATGTGCGCCTGTTGCGGCTGTCGTCGGCCTTTGCCTTGTCCAAGAGGCGCAAGGACAAGGAGTTGCTTGGCTGACTCAGATTCAGATTTCTTTCCCCTCCCTTTCCTCTATCAGCTTGGCCACGACAACAAATTGGTAGTGGGCGTCGAGAACGGCGTGGATGAGTCCCGCCTTACCGTCGCGGAAGCCGCCTTTCATGACGTAGGACTTGAAGAAGCGGAAAAGCGGTCGGTAAACCAGGGCGCATACGCCGAGGTTCCTGCTTCGGCGTCGCGGCATTTCGTAAGCTGAGTAAATGTCGGCCTTGCGCAGGATGTCTGCCACTGAGTCGTTGGCCAGATGCTCGAGCGCCAGCTCCCGCCGGCTGCCGGGAATCTTGGCCACCGTGCCGTCCACCTCTGGTGAGCAGTGAATGACGGCAGGCCAGTGGGTCAGGTCGCGCCGGAAGAATCGCAACACGTGGTCGGGGTAGGCCGAATGGAGGAAGCGGCCCATGAAGTAGTTCTTGCGGGGGATATACAAACCGTCGGGACAGTCGCCGCTTTGTATCAGTTCGTAAAGGTAGTCGTGCAGCCGGGGCGTCACCAGTTCGTCGGCATCCACCACGAGCACCCATTCGCAGGCAGCCTCATGGATGGCAAACTCGCGGGCAGGCTCTACGATGCTGTGGCCTGCCTTGGGGAACGTCACCACCCGGCAACCGTTGTTTCGGGCAATCTCTACGGTCCGGTCCGTGCTCTCCATGTCGCACACCAGTATCTCGTCGAAACCTTTTAAGGCTTCTATGACGCGCTGCAGGTGTCGCCCGGCATTGTAGGTGTTGACGACGGCCGAAATCTTGTTGTCCTTGCCCATCTTGCCGCCGCTATGATTCGATGGTCCGCTCGGCAATACACTCCATCTCTACCAGCCACGCCGGACGGCAGACCTTGGCGTGGGTGATGATGCGGGGCACGTCGGGAAAGACCTCCTGCATATACTGGTCGATGGCGGTAGCGTCGGCTAAGTCACGAAGGTAGATGATATAGTATTTCACGTCGGCCATCGTGGCATTGCCGTCGGCCAGCAGTGCACTGATATTCTCCAGGAGGCGCTCAGCCTGACGGGTGACATTGCCCACGTTGATGACCTCGCCGCGGTGGTCGATGCTGGCCGTACCCGAAATGAAATATTCATATTTGTGGGGCAGGGCGACGCGCACGCCGCGCTCGAAGGCCACGCCGTACTCATGGGTGGGGTTCAGGTAGTCCGGCGCCTTGAGGTAGAGCTTGTCCTCGGGCCGTATGTCGCGGGCTGTCAGGAAGTCGATGGCCACGCAGACGTTCTTGCCCATGGCGCGGCCGCCGATGCCTGTACTGGCAATGAAGTGGGTGTCGACGGTCAGGCCGTGCTGGCGGAAGATGTCGTTGCGGGCCTTGACCACGCCGTCGTAGTTGGTGTCGATGTCGCGCACGTAGAGCCATGTGCGTATGCAGTGGTCCTTCAGCGTCAGCCCCTCGGCCTCGAGCAGGGCGATGTACTTGTCGAAGAGCATGACGGTCTGCATATACGAGCCGAAGTTCATCACCTCTTCGTCGGTCAGTCGCAGACTGTGCATGGTGAAAGCCTCAGTCTCGTCGCTGGTTTTCAGCAGCAGTCCTATCTTGGCACCGCCGATGGGCGACTGCTGTATGATGGTGCAGGCTGACCGGCCTATCAGCTCGGTCATCAGCGGCGACTGCCGCAGTTCATTTTCCTGGTTGGAGATGTCGCTCAGGAACACCTTTGTGTAGCAGAGCCTGCGGTTCTCCGCCTGCTCAGCCTTAAGGTAGTTCTTCACGCTATCGTAAAGACCCGTCAGGCGTTCCCCAAAGAGTCCCCTCCCATTGTCACTTATTATCTTGTATTGATCCATAATCATTCCTCATTCCTCATTTCCCCCGAAGTCCTCCGACGTACTTCACGGGCTCGCCGTCGCTGCCCTTCAGCACGCGGGCAAACTCCTGTGGCTTCACCTCGACGGGCCCGCGCATGAACTCCGGTATGTTGTAGCTCTTCATGAACTGGCGGTGATAGTCGGGGTCGGCCTGTGGCAGTTCGAAGGGCTTTGAACCCTTGCCGTCGGCATCGACGTGGGCGATGAACGGGCGGGTATAGCCGCCGTCGTCCCGCCGGCTGCTGAAGATGACCCACCGGCCGTTCGACGACCAGGAGTGGTAGCTCTCGGTGTCGGGGCTGTTCAGTTCCTGGAGCGGGCGAATACGCCCTTCACCGGACAGGTCCATGAGGTAGAGGTCGGCTTCGTGGTGCCAGATGTGGAACACGCCGTAGTTGCCGAGGGTGAACATCAGGAAGCGGCCGTCGGGCGACACGCGGGGCAGTGTCGCGCTCTTGTCGAGGCTGTCGGCACGGAACACCAGTTCGCGGGGCCCGAACTCATAGGTGTCGGGGTTGAACGACTTGCGGTAGAGGTTATACTTGATTTCCTTGGCGCGCTCGATGACCTCGGCGTCGTGGCTCATGGTGTCGCGGAACTCGAAGTGGGCACTGCAGTAGTAGATGGCCCTGCCGTCGGGAGTCCAGCAGGGGAACACCTCGAACTCCGTCGTGTCGCGCTCGATGTTGGTGACCTCGTTCTTCTCCACATCGTAGGCGATGAGGTCGCTGGCCGAGTCGAACACCTCAATTTTGTTCAGGCTGCGCGTGTGGAAGCTCTGGCTCGTGTGGTTGGTGGAGTAGACGATGAGCGGCAGCCAAGGGTGCCAGGCCGGGTAGACGCCGGCCGAGATGATGGAGTCGTTCTTCATGTTGATCTTGCGCAGCTTCCCGTCGTAGCTGATGACGGTGCCGCCGTGGAACTGACGGGCGTGGAACTGCATGCGCCGCGGGTTCCACTGCTGGTAGTTGTGGCAGTTGACGCACTGGCCGTTCACCTCCGTACCGCAGAGCATGTTGTCCACCATCACCCGCTCGTCGTAGTTCTCGAGGCATCGCTGGTTCAGCGTCAGCTCCTCATAGGTGACGTACGACGGCGAAATCAGGCGGTAGCTGATGTAGGGGTCGATGCTGTCGCCCGACACATAGATCTTGAAGGGCTTGTAGCGGTTCCACTGGTCGCCGCTCCGTGCAAAGACCTCCACGCCGATGGCTCCGCCGGCGGCCTTCGCCGTCAGTGAGTGCCAGTCGTCGGCCGACGGCTGCACCTTGTCGCCGCCGCACACCAACTCCTGATCGCCCGCCTTCAGGCGCGCCACGATCTCGTCGCAGCGGCCGTCCCACTCGAATGTCAGCGGCGCAATGTTCACCGGCACGGTGACGTCGCAGTAGTCGGGATAGATGGCCGGAGCCTTCCCCGTCTCGGTAAACGTCTCAGGCACGCGGGCGTTCTTGCACCCCACCAGCACGCAAGCCGCCACTACCACCGTATATATCAGCAGTCGTCTCATCTTTTTATGTCTTTTACGGCTGCAAAGGTACAAAAAAAATCCTAATTACCGCATTTTTTCTGAATTTTGACTCGAATCTTTTCAGTACTAATTGTTATTTGCAGGAAACATCCCTCACTTCTGACACTTCTGACACCTGTCCGACTTTCTTTAGGTGACGGAAGTGACGGAAGTGTGGGATAAAAAGTGCGAATGACAACTATAATAGCAGAAAAGGCCGGATTCATCGGCAAAAAGGCGACGGGTTTTGCGCAAAAAGGTGGCGGGTTTTGCGCAAAAGGCGGCGGGTTATGAAGATTCTGCGGCGTGGAATAAAAGTGTCACGCGTGGAACGTCGTCAGTAGAGCTTCTGTCCCCTGACGAGGAAGTACTCGTAATAGAAAGTGTTGCCGAACCGGGGGTAGAAGACCTCGCGCATCTGCGCCTCGCTCATGCCCTGACACTGCTGGGCAAAGGCCATGAAGTCGTTGTACGACTGCACCACCTCCTTGTCGAAGGGCATGTGGCTGATGTCCACCTGGTGCTCCAGCTGGCCGTACAGGTAGGCAGCCTCCTGGAAGTGGGTGGGCATACGCTGGCCGACGTGGCTCTGCGCGTACTGGAAGAAGCGCGGCCAGAACATCTGGATGTCCTTCATCCAGAGGGCCGACAGCAGCGACTGCTCCTGGTAGAGCTTGTCGTCGCTCGAGGTGTTGACAAACAGCGTCATGAGGAACTTCTCGACCAGCGTGTTGTCGCTGCCCAGCAGGTCGGCGCCGTTCATCAGGTGGGCTATCTGCTCGAACTCCTTGTCGGCCAGCAGCTGGTCGCGGTGGCCGAGGAATCGCTCGTAGCGCTCGGCCCACTCGCCGTGGTAGCGTGTGTGGCGGAGCAGGCCGAAGTACTTGCGGGCCTCGCTCTCCTCGCCGTTGAGCAGCGAGCAGAGGGCCAGGTACTTCAGGTACTCAGCGCGCCAGCCGTACTCCACGCCGTCCTCCAGGCACCAGCGGTGGCAGTAGTTCAGCAGGCCGTAGTTGTAGTAGATGGAGCGGCCGACGACCTGCGTCATGCTGACGTGGATGGGCGTGCTGCAGTCCTTGGCGCCCGTCTTGTAGCGGTACATCTCGTCGCCCTGACGGCCTAAGCGGAAGAGGGCGAGATTCTTCATCATGACGATGGCGCGTGTCGGCTCGTCCTCGTTGTAGGCAGCCTCGCTGAGAATGCCCTCCCAGTCGTGGCTCTCCATGCACCGTACCATGCGCAGCTCCTTGTGGAAGTTATAGTCGCGGTACCAGTATCGGCTGACACCATAGACGAGCACGGCAAGCAGTGCCACCTGGCAGATTGCCCAGACGACGGGGCGGCTGACGGCCTTTTCGCGGTCGTGCTTGTAGAGGGCGGCCATTGCCACGAGCGAAACGGCTATAATATAATAAGGTATGTAATAGGCGTGGTATTCCTTGTCGATGACGAAGAGGGGCAGCCCCGTCCACCAGATGTTCTGGATGCCCGTCTGGCAGAACACGTAGTTGTAGTAGTAGAGGGGCCAGAACACGATGCAGAGCAGGCCGACGGCGGTTGCCACCACGCGGCCCGTCAGCGTCATGTCCTTCAGCCGCCAGGTGAGCACGGCCATGAGCAGCGTCGCCAACAGTCCGTAGAAACCGATGAGCGGATAGAGCACGGCGGTGCTGAGCACCATGTAGAGCGGGCGCATGTAGAGCTTGGCGGGCAGCAGCCGGTAGAGCCACACGCTGGCCACGGCTATGGTGGTGCCGATGGTGCCGGCGAAGAAGTGGCCGCGCAGCTTCAGGTAGTAGATCCAGTAGCCCAGGTCGACGTCGCTGACCAGCAGCGCCGCCACGGGGACGAGCAGCACGACGGCCCACTTCAGCGGCACGCGGAACGTGCGCCACAGCACGGCCATCAGCAGCGCCCACAGCAGGCAGAGCAGCGTGACGCCCAGCCAGGGATGGTAGAAGAACTCGGTAAACCACGTGCCGAGCCACGTCAGCAGCCAGCCCGAGGTCACCATCTGCTGTTTGAGGAACAAAGGTGTGTGAAGGTGCAGGTTCAGCTCCTGCACCTTCCAGAGATATTCGCTTTCGTATGCCAGCAGGCAGTAGGCCGCGACGGCCAGTGCTGCTATCAGCAGGGCGGGGCCTGCCCATTTCAGTCTCTCTTTCATGGTCGATGCTTTTGTGGGTGCAAATTTACAAAAAAAGGTTGAACCCGAAAAGCAAATCACAAGAAATTCTGACTGTAAGCAGACAATTAACGTCTTTAGCTACGCGCGTCAGCCCAGTAATTCGGGCTTCAGCTTAGGCATGGCACCGTTCTGTGTGCAGACGAAAGCCGACACTTCGACAGCCTTCTTATGAGCCTCGACCACGGACTTTCCGTTGAGGATGGCGGCACAGAACGAGCCTGTGAACGAGTCGCCGGCACCCACGGTGTCGGCCACCACGACCTTCGGCGTCTCCTGGAACGACATCTGGCCCGGCGTAAAGACGTAGCTTCCGTTGGTGCCGCAGGTCAGCACGAGCATGTCGAGATTGTACTTGCCCAGTATGAGCCAGCACTTGTTCTCAATGTCGAGGCCGGGATAGCCGAACATACGGCCTATGAGCACCAGCTCCTCGTCATTGATTTTCAGGATGTTGCAGCGCTGCAGCGACTCGCGTATCACCTCCTTGGTGTAGAACTGCTGGCGCAGGTTGATGTCGAATATCTTGACGCAGTCGGCGGGGGTGGCGTCAAGGAAGCGGTGGATGGTTTCACGGCTGACGACATTGCGCTGGGCCAGCGAGCCGAAGCAGACGGCGCGGCACGAGCGGGCTATCTGCTGGATGTCATCGTCGAAGGGGATGTTGTCCCACGCCACGTTCTCCTTGATGTCGTACGTCGGTATGCCCTGTTCGTCGAGCGTCACCTGGACGGTGCCGGTGGGGTAGGGCACGCGGGGCAGCAGGTCGTTCAGTCCGTGCTCGCGCAGGGCCTCGATGGTCTCGTCGGCCAGTTTATCCTCACCCAGTGCGCTGACGGCGATGGTATTGTCCATGCCGAGGAACTGTCCGGCATGATAGGCGAAGTTGGCGGGTGCGCCACCCAGTTTCTTGCCTTCGGGAAGTACATCCCACAGGACTTCTCCGAGTCCTACTACATAACGGGGACCCTCCCCCTGCCCCTCCCTGTTAGGGCGGGGAGTAGTTACATTTTGCTGTTCCATAGTTTCAGTATTAATATTATAGTTATTCATTGTTCTTTTGAATTGAGGAATGGTGATTACTCCCCTCCCTTACAGGGAGGGGTTGGGGGAGAGTCTTCTTATATAGGTGAACAGGTAAACCACGCCGACGGCCATGACAAGCACGGCACCGGCCTGACCCATGGCGTCGCTCATGAAGCCCATGAGCAGGGGGAAGATGGTGCCGCCGAAGAGGCCCATGATCATCAGTCCGCTGACCTCGTTCTGCTTCTGCGGCAGGGCTTCGAGGGCAGTGGCGAAGCACATGGAGAAGACGTTGCTGTTGCCGTAGCCCACGAGTGCGATGGCCGTGTAGAGCATCCACTTCTCAGTGCCGATGAACAGACCGCACATCGACAGGGCCATCATTACTACCGAGATGACGAAGAACGTGCGGGTGGGCAGTACGCGCAGGAAGAAGGAGCCCGTCAGACAGCCGATGGTACGGAAAATGAAGTAGAGCGAGGTGGCGAAGGCGGCCTCGTTGAGGGTCATGCCGAGGCGCTCCATCAGGATTTTCGGTGCCGTGGTGTTGGTGCCCACGTCGATGCCCACATGACACATGATGCCGAGGAACGACAGCAGCACGATGGGCGTGCCGAGCAACTTGAAGCACTCCACGAAGGTGGAGGGACGGCCCTCGACGGGCGGCTCGTCAATGGGCGTGATGAAGAGCAGGGCGGTGGAGAGTGCGCCCACCACCAGGAAGATGGCGAAGAGCACGCGCCAGTCGTAGCCGAACTCTGGGATGGTCTTCGTGGCGCCCCACATGGCCAGATAGGGTGCCGAGAACGAGGCGATGGCCTTGATGAACTGGCCGAAGGTGAGCGTCGAGGCGAGGTTTCCGCCGCCCATGACGGTCGACACCAGCGGGTTGAGCGACGTCTGCATCAGGGCGTTGCCGATACCTAGCAGCGAGAATGCTGCGAGCATGACGGGGAACGTCTCGCCAAACAGGGGCAGCAGCAGCGACACGACGGTGACGACGAGCGAGAGCAGCACCGTCTTCTTGCGCCCGATCTTGTTCATCAGCATGCCCGTTGGTACGCTGAAGATGAGGAACCAGAAGAACACCAGCGAGGGCAGCACGTTGGCCACGGAGTCGCTCAGCGCGAGGTCTTCTTTCACATAGTTGGAGGCAATGCCCACCAGGTCGACGAAGCCCATGCAGAAGAAGCAGAGCATCACCGGGATAATCGCCATTTTATTTGTCTTTGCCATAATTCTCAATTCTCAATTATCAATTATCAATTCTCAATTCTCAATTCCATAAATCGTGGCCTTGCCGCCTTTCACCTTAATTACATTATAAGGCTCCGAGGGGAACACGAGGTTGGTCATGGCCATCTTGCCGTCGGCATCGAAGGCCTCTATGCTGCAGCGGTCGATGAACAGACGCAGCTGCCTGATGTTGCCGTGCGTGGGTGCCACGGTCTCTACCGGGAATGCCTCGCTGAAGCTCACGTCGCCGCTCTTCGTGCGGTCCATGGCGAAGGTCTGCTTCTGCTGGTCGTAGCGCATCACCACCTGTTCGCCCTTCTGGTTGGCGAGTGTCAGCTCCAGGGTGCCTTTCACGTCGACCACCACCTCGCAGGCCTCGGTCGGTTTCTTCAGTTTCTTTCCCCGCAGTGCGTCAACCTCCTTGGTCGGTGTCACGGTGCAATAGGTCTCTGCCCCGTCATTGAAGAGTCCCAGCTCGCGTGGCAGCGCGTTAGCTGAGCGGAACTGCTTCGTGGGCACGGCTCCGGCGTACTGCCAGTTGCTCATCCAGACGATGGCCACGCGCCTGTTCTCGGGCGCATTGTCGAAGGTCACCGTGGCGTAGTGGTCTTTGCCGTAGTCCATCCATTTTGTCACCTCGGGCTTCGACTCGCAGGTGAAGCGATGGCCGTCGAACTGGCCTATGAAGTACTGCGTGGCCGAGCCTCCGAAGGGGCCTCCGGGGTTGATGTTGCACAGCAGCATCCACTTCTGCTGCCCCGTGCCCCTCACGGTCAGGGGCATCAAGTCGGGGCACTCCCACACGCCGTCGTGGTTGCCATACTCCTTGCCGAAGGAAGACTCGTAGGTCCAGTCCTTGAGGTTGGCTGACGAGTAGAACTGCATCTCCTGCCCCACTGCGAGCGGCATGATCCATTTCTTCGTGCCCTCGTGCCAGAAGAGGTGCGGGTCGCGGAAGTCGGGCACGCCAGCCGTCACCACCGGGTTCTTCTCATATTTGGTGAACGTCCGTCCCCCGTCGGTAGAGTAGGCCATCGACTGCGTCTGGCTCTCGGCGGCCGAGGTGTAGTAGGCCACGACGGCATTCTTCCCAAAGCCCGCCGTGTTGTCCTTGTCCACCACGCACGAGCCGCTGAAGATGGTTCCCACGGCGTCGGCCTCGATGGCCGTGGGCAGTGCCTCCCAGTGAATGAGGTCCTTGGAGACGGAGTGCCCCCACGTCATGTTCTCCCACTGCGAGCCATAGGGGTTCCACTGGTAGCAGAGGTGCCACTCCCCGTCCTTATAGAACATACCGTTGGGATCATTCATCCACCCGTAGAGTGGCGTGTGGTGGTAGAGCGGGCGGAAGCGCTCGCGGTTGGTGGTGTCGAAGGTGTCAGAGAATTTCATCTCCTTCCAGCAGGCGAAGTCCTTCAGGTTTCCGGCCTTGCGGCGGTCGCCGTGGAAGATGATGTCCAGCGTCTGTCCGTCGCGTATCTCGAGCGGCACATAGTAGTCCACATTGTCTACTGCCAGCCTCACGTTGGGCCGCCGTGTGCAGTGGTTGCCCTTTCCGATGACGCGGACGTTGGCAATGTCGGCCTTCTCCTCAACGGGCAGGAGCACCAGTTTCTTACCTTGCTCCAGGCGCACCATGGCGTGGTTGTCGCTGAGCACCATGGGGTGCGTCTGCGCATAGGCCATGGTGCAGGCCATGGTGGCCGCGGTGGTTAAAATAGCTGTCTTGATATTCATGATTTTGTGGTTTTTAGTTTTTCCAAATGCTGTTCAGCGGGCGCACCTGTGCGGTGTAACTGGCACCGCTGACGGTGAGGCGGTTGTAGATGGCTTGCGGGAACACCAGGTTAGTCATGGCCATGGTGCCCTGCTGGGTGAACAGCTCCACCGACGACTGGTCGACGAAGATGTCGAGCGTCACCTCGTTGCCTTCGACGCTGAGCGGTGCGTTCATCGACGGTATTGAGAACGTGCCGTTGAATGACGTCTTGCCCGTCGTTGCCGAGCGGTGTGCCGTCAGCGTGCGTGCCGACGGGCTGATGTCGAACGAGAAGGTCTCTCCTGCGTTGTTGGCGAGTGTCACGGTAGAGGCCTGGTCGAGGGCGATGGTCAGCCGCAGCTGGTAGGCGTCGCCGGCCTCGAAGGTGTCGCCGGCGGTCTGCCACTGTCCGGCAGTCTGCTCAATCTCCTTTGCCACGGTGCTACACAGCAGTGTCTGTCCGTCGTATTCCGTGAGGCTGAGTTCACGCGGCAGCGTGAAGGCCGAGCGCCAGGGTGAGCAGGGCACGTCGCCGGCGTAGTTCCAGTTGTTCATCCAGCCTATCATGACGTGGCGTCCGGGCGTGTTGCTCCATGTCACGCCGGCGTAGCAGTCCATGCCGTAGTCGAGCCAGAGGGGATAGTCGCGCTCGTCGGCTGTGAACGTCGTGCCGTCGAACTGTCCGGTAAAGTACATCATGCCCGAGCCCACGAGCGGGCCGCCGGGGTTAACGCTGACCAGGAGCACCCACTTGTCGCCTATCTGCATGAGGTCGGGGCACTCCCACTGCAGCGACGGACGGCCCTTCAGGGCGGTGACGAAGGTGCTCAGGTGCTGCCACGACTTCAGGTCGGTGGAGCCGTAGAACTCTATGCCCATCTTCCAGCCCTTTGCCAGGGCCATGACCCATTTCTTTGAAGCCTCGTGCCAGAACACCTTCGGGTCGCGCAGGTTGTCGTCGTCGTTCTTGATGACGGGGTTGCCCTCGTAGCGTGTGAAGGTCTTGCCTCCGTCGGTGCTGTAGGCTATGCACTGCTGCTGCTTGCCAGCCACGTCACCCGTCTCTCCGGCTGCGGTGTAGAGGGCCACCATGGCGCCCGCTCCGAATCCGGCGGTGTTGTCCTTGTCAATGACGCATGAGCCGCTGAACACGGCGCCCAGGGCGTCGCGTGTGAGTGCCACGGGCTGCTCAGTCCAGTGCATGAGGTCGGTCGAGGTGGCGTGCCCCCACGACATGTTGCCCCACACGTTGCCCTGCGGGTTGTACTGGTAGAATAGGTGGTATGTGCCGTCCAGGAGCACCAGTCCGTTGGGGTCGTTCACCCAGTTCTTGGCCGGGTTGTAGTGCACCTGCGGCCGGTATTGCTCGTTGTAGCCTGCGGCTGTAGGCTCATCGTCCACGGCGGGCTGCTCCTCCTTCGGTCCGTCGATGAGCGGGTTGTAGTCCTGCTTGTGGTCGTCTTCGGAACAACCAGCAAGGGTAGCTGCCACCAGTGCAGCTACCATTGCCAAGTTCGAGAATTTGTGTGTTCTCATAAACATACTATCTATTACTAACTAACAACTGTTATCGTGTCTTCAGATATTCCAGAGCGTTCTTTGCCAGGCGCAGCACGTTGTCCTGGTAGATGTTGTTCTTCGGGTGTGCGCTCTTGTCGGGCGTGCCGTCGGCGTTCTTCATGGAGAACTCGCAGCCGCCGTT
>CAMHIS010000014.1 GCA_946185285.1 uncultured Prevotellaceae bacterium | reverse complement strand
CTGTTCTCGCTGGGTCTCGACTTCTCGTTCAAGAAAATCCTGAAGATGGGTGCCTCGCCCATCATCTCCACTGTTACCATCATCTTCTGTATGTCCATGTTGGGCATTGTCGTCGGCCATGCCTTCGGCTGGAGCCAGATGGACTGCATCTTCCTCGGCGGCATGCTTGCCATGTCGTCGACCACTATTATATATAAGGCCTTCGACGACCTGGGGCTGCGCCAGCAGCAGTTTGCCTCGCTGGTCATGTCGGTGCTCATCCTTGAGGACATCCTGGCCATCGTCATGATGGTCATGCTGTCGGCCATTGCCAGCGGCAACAGCCCTGACGGCGGTCAGATGCTGGGCTCGATCCTGAAGATCGGTTTCTTCCTGATTCTCTGGCTTGTGGTCGGCATCTTTGCCATCCCCATCTTCCTGCGTTCCGTCCGCAAGCTCATCAACAGCGAGGTGCTGCTTATCGTCTCGTTAGGTCTGTGTTGCGCTATGGCCGTTTTCTCCACCAAGGTAGGCTTCTCGTCGGCTTTCGGTGCCTTCATCATGGGCAGCATTCTGGCCGAGACCATTGAGGCCGAGCGCATTGAGAAGCTCGTTGAGCCTGTCAAGAACCTCTTCGGTGCCGTTTTCTTCGTCTCCGTCGGTATGCTCGTCGACCCTCAGATACTCATCTCCTATGCCTTGCCCATCCTTGTGCTCGTGCTCACCATCCTCATCGGCCAGTCGGTCTTCGGCTCGCTGTCGTTCATGCTTGGCGGCGAGAGTCTGAAGTCGGCCATGCGCTGCGGCTTCTCGATGGCACAGATTGGTGAGTTCTCGTTCATCATCGCCTCGTTGGGGCTCTCGCTCGGTGTCATCAGCGATTTCCTATATCCGGTCGTGGTGGCCGTATCAGTCATAACCACTTTCCTCACACCTTACATGATACGGCTTGCCACACCGGTTTATGGTGCCCTCGAGCACAAGTTGCCCAACAAGATTATCAGGTCGCTCAACCACCTGTCGATGAGCCACCCCAACACCACGGAACAAAGCAAGTGGAAGCGGCTGCTCACGCAGATGGCCGTCAACACCGTCGTCTACGGCATCCTGTCGTCGGCCACCATCGCTGTCAGCTTTATGTTCCTGCTGCCGCTGCTGCGCCGCGCCGCCGACTACGACTTTACGCTTGTAGGCATCCACATCTCAGTGCCCGAGCTTCTTACCGGACTGATTACCCTGATGGCCATAGCCCCATTTCTCCGGGCTATGGTGATGAAGAAGAACCGCTCTGAAGAGTGGAAGACGCTCTGGGCTGAGTCCAATCGCAACCGTTTGCCCCTTCTGTTCACCATTCTTGTTCGTGCCGTCATCGCTCTCAGTTTCATCTTCTTGATTTGCCACCGACTGAGCCATTTCTCGACGGCAATAATCATCACCATCGGCATCATCATCTTGTCCCTTATCATTGTCTCGCGGGTTGTCAAGCACCGCAGCATCGTGCTCGAGCGGCTGTTCATCAACAACCTCCGCTCACGCGACATCGAGGCTCAGGTCCACGGCAAGAAGCGTCCGCTCTACGAAGGACGGCTGCTCGACCGCGACATCCACATTGCCGAGTTCGACGTGCCTTTCAACTCACAGTGGATGGGGCAGACGCTGAAACAACTCTCCCTGGGCAGTAAGTACGGTGTTCACGTCAGCAGCATCATGCGTGGCGGCCATCGTCTGAACATCCCCGACGGCGACTACGTCATCTTCCCCGGCGACCGTCTGCAGGTCATCGGCAGCGACGACCAGCTCTCAAAGCTCGGTCAGGCCCTGCAGGCAGAAGTGCTTGGCGAGGAGAACGACATCGAGGCTCGCGAGATGAAGCTTCGCCAGCTCATTATCGGCAGCGGCAGCCCCTTCATCGGCAAGACCCTTCAGGAAAGCGGTATTCGCAGTCTGTACAGCTGCATGGTCGTCGGACTGGAAGAAGGGAAGGAGAACCTGTCGCCCGTCAACCCCAAGCGCCGTTTCCAGGAGGGCGACATCATCTGGGTCGTCGGCGAGCAGGAGGCACTGGATGCACTGTTGCAGAATTAAAGTCACGATGGGCAGATGCAGCTATTGCTGTTTCTGCTCATCGTCGACAGTATCAGTGAGCACTTCGACGAGGACGGGTCGGGTGGTCTTTATATTAAATAAGGTGTCGATGCCCACGTGCATCTGCTCCATCGTCTCGGCGCGAAAGTATTCGATGTTGCACTCATGGCAGATGCCCTCGGCTGTGGTATTGTGGCAGGCGGCTACGAGACGGTCGCGGGCAGGACTTTGGTCAAGACCGGGCAGGCGGTTGAAGATGCCGCCCCTGCCATTGTTTAACAGGAGGATGCGGAGATTTCCACGCAGGTTCTGGTTCCACAGGGCATTCTGGTCGTAGAAAAAGCTGAGGTCGCCAATGACGCAGAACACCTGTTCGCCGGTAACCACGGAGAAGCCGGCGGCGGTAGACAGGGAGCCTTCAATGCCGTTGACCCCGCGGTTACACCAGACGTGATGGCGGGCATAAATGTTGGCAAGGCGGATGGCGGAGGAATTGGCGTAGTGGACGGCACCCTCGCTGAAACGAGCTTCGAAGTACTTCACGGCAGCTGCCTGCGAATAGGCGGGCTGGTAGCTGTCAGCACGGCGGGCAGCCTCCTTCAGGGCCGCAAGCCACTGGCGGCGATAGTCCATAGAGGCGGGCTTGCGATGGCTAATCTTATGGCTGAGCGACTGCAGCACCGCCTCGGGGTCGCCGACAATGATGCCGCGCAGGTTCTGGAACGTGTCCTCCACGTCGCCCGACTGGCTGATACGCCAGGTCTGGGCATCGGTAGCACTGCGCAGGAAATGGCGCAGCCGCTTGCTGACGACGGTGTCGCCAACATGAATGATGAAGTCGGGCGGCAGGATTCTCTCCCCTTTTCTCTCTCCACTCTCCTCTAAAGCCAGCACTTCGTCGAAATGGCTGACGTTAGGAAAATCGGAAAGCGCTTCATGGAGCACGATGACGTGGCTGAAGAGAAAGTCGACGTCGATACCCTCAAAGCGGTGGGGATTGGTCTGCCCGAACACAATCATAGGGCGCCGGGCCTGCAGAAGACCGTCGACGAACTCCGGATAAAGACAGTCGTAGTCGCGTGGCGGCGACGTCCGCACAATCTGCCGCACAGCGGGCAGCTGAGGAACGTCGAAGGCAAACAGCGGTTCAGTGATGGGAACGTTGATATGGACGGGACGGGCATCGTCGGCGGTAGCAGCCAACAGGGCCTCGTTGACGAGACGGCTGCAATGCCAGCTGTCGGATTCGGGCAGGGAAACAGCCCGGCGTACGAAGCGGCCCAGGGCACCGGGCTGCGGAAGCGTCTGACCGTCGAGCTGGTCAATCCATGCCTCTGGACGGTCGGCACTGACAACGATGAGCGGCTGGTGCTGGTACCAGGCTTCGGCAACGGCAGGAGCCAGGTTGAGCAAGGCCGTCCCGCTGGTGACGCTGACGGCGACCGGCTCGTCGAGGGCCTGCATCATGCCGAGTGCGTAGAAGCCCGCCGACCGCTCGTCGGTGACGGGGTAGCACTGTATGTCGGGACACTCGCTGAGATTATGCACGATGGGCGCATTGCGACTGCCCGGGCAGACGACGGCGTGACGGACACCATGAGCCACGAGCAGAGCCGTCAGCAGGTTTACGTTCTGTTTGTTAGAGTACACTTTCCTCGGTATTTCGTTATGACGTTATCAGACGGCGCATGGTTTCAAGTTTAGCCTCAGTCTCCAGCCACTCTTGCTCCTCGGTGCTGTCCTTCAAGAGTCCGCCGCCGGCATAGAGATGGTAGCGGTTTCCCTCGATGTTCATGCAGCGTAGCGACACATAGAGGTTGGTGGAGTCCTGTATGTCCAGTGGTCCCATGAATCCGCTGTAGTAGCGGCGCGGCGTGTGCTCATTGCTGACGATGAACCTGAAGGCATCGCGCTTGGGCAGTCCACAGACGGCGGGAGTGGGATGAAGCGACTGTAGCAGGTCGCCGACACGACCGTTGGTGGGGAGCGTGAAGGTGAAGTCGCTACGCAGATGAACGAGGTCTGCGGCACGGACGGTCCGAGGACCTTCCTCACGGAAGTTGCCTGTAAACTGTTCCAGACATTCCGCAATATAAGTGGCAACGATACGCTGCTCCTCGATGTTCTTGGTGGTCCACGTAACGGTCTCTCCCTCACCGCTCAGCTGGTCGCCGACCAACTTCATCGTACCCGCCAAGGCAATGGTGCGCCACTCCTGTCCGCTGCCTTCAAGCAGGATTTCGGGCGTGGCCGTCAGCCAGGTGCCGCTCTGCGGCGTACTGACAAGGGCAATGAACATACGGGGATAAAGCTGGCAGGCATGATAGAAGAGCTGCATAGGGTCGATGGCAGCCGGCGTCTGTTCGTCGGCGCAACGGGCCAGCACTATCTTGCGGAAGGAGCCCTGCATGAGCTGGGCGTGGTAGTTGGCAAAGTCGATTGCGTAATAGGAGCGTCCACGGGCCTGAGCCTCACAAAGCGCAGCATCGGCAGAGACGGGAGTGTCGACGACTGGCAGCTGCTGACGTGAGACCTCATCGGGGCGGATAACGACAATGGGCTGGCCGGACTTCACTTCGAACGGCGCAACGACAAACCCCCTTTGGCCGTTCAGGTCGGCACACGACTGCAGTTCAACCGGCTCGCCACCGGTCTGGCTGACAAGCGTGGCATAGTCTTCATGCGGTAAACGGTAGACGGCAAAGACGGGGGACGACATCACTTCTTCTTTGTTTTTATCACATAGTTGGTAACGCGGACGCTGGAAATGAGGTCGCCCGAGGCATCGTGAATGTCAACATTCCAGACGTGGAGCGTGGTACCCTTATGCAGCAGACGGGCACTGGCGGTGACGGTATCACCCTCGGCGACGGCCTTCACATGGCTGCCGCTGACCTCGATGCCGACGCAGGCACAGCCCGGACAGAGTGCCGACGAACCCACGCCCGCCACATTCTCGGCCAGCGCCAACGACGCCCCGCCACTAAGGAACCCGAAGGGCTGACGGTTGCGCTCGTCGACCTTCATGCGAGCCAGACAGGTATCCTCCTCGGGCGTGGATATGAACTCCATGCCGAGGGCGGTGCTCAAGTTAGGCTTCGCGTTGATTAACTTGTTGATTGCCGTTACGTCCACAACTCATCACTTAAACAGCGAATATTCCTTGACGTCCCAGGCAAGGGCACTGGCTCCAAGCACGTCGCGCTCGCCCTCCTTGAGGATTGACACCAGGATGCGCACCTCGCCACGGATATTATGGAACACATGCTTCTCAAAGGCAGCACGCATGGGTTTCAACAGCCACTTACCGGCAACCATCATGTCGCCAGTCAGGATAATAGCTTCGGGATTGATGACAGACGCATAGTTGGCAAGTCCCAAGCCGAGCATCTCGCCAACACGGCGGAAGGCCTCGATGGCCACACGGTCGCCCTGTTCACAGCAGTCGGTAATGGTGCTGATGTTCAGGTCGTCAAGCTCGCTGAGAAGCGTTGGCTCCCGACTCTCGGCTATCAGCTCCTCTGCCGTGCGCACCAGTCCTCTGTCCGACACGTACGTCTCCAGGCACCCCTTGCGACCGCAGCCGCACTCACGACCGTCTATCTTGACACAGGTGTGCCCCACCTCGCCGGCAAAGCCGCTGATGCCTAAGTGCGGCAGTCCGTTGGTAAAGATACAGCTGCCCAGGCCACCATGACTGATGCTGACAACGATGAAGTCCTTCATGCCATGAGCCGACCCGTAGGCTTTCTCGCCAAGAGCGGTGATATGAGCGTCGTTGGCCAGGGCTACGGCCAGTCCCAGCTGGTCCTGCAACATGGCGGCCAAGGGTACGACACCCTTCCACTTCAGGTTGGCTGCATTCTCGATACAACCCGTCAGGTAGTTGGCACTCGGCGCCGAAATACCCACCGAGCGCACCAACTCGTAGCCGCCATTCTCCTCAATCAGGGCTATCACCCGTTCGCTGAGTGCGCTGACATAGTCGGCAATCTCAGGATAGTCCGACGTGCGGAAATGGTCCTGGGCGATAATCTCGCCCCTGATGCTTACCACTGCGTAGGTGGTACGAGCTTCGCGAACGTCGATGCCGACGACGCGCGTCTTGATTTGGTCTACTTCTGATGCCATGACTATTCCCTCTCAGTTATTATTCCTTAAACAATGAATACTCCTTTACCTTCCAGGCCAGCACACTTGCACCGAGCACGTTGCGCTCGCTCTCGCTCAGGTCGGAGCCAATGAATTTCACCTTTCCCTGGATATTATGGAACACATGCTCCTCGAACGACTTCTTGGCGGGGTCCAGAAGCCACTTGCCGGCACGGGCTATGCCGCCGGTGAAGATGATGGCCTCAGGATTGACCAGCGAAGCGTAGTTGGCAAGCCCAAGACCGAGAATCTCGCCCGTACGGCGGAACACCTCGATCGACAACTGGTCGCCCTGCTCGCAGAACTCGTAGATCTTCTTCGGCGTCAAGTGTGCCTCCTGGCGCATCAGCGACGGCTCGTCACTCTCGGCCAGCACCTCTTTGGCTGTCCAGAGAATACCCTTCGTGGCCGTATAGGCTTCCAGGCAGCCACGGTTGCCACAGCCACATTCGCGCCCATTGATGTCAACACACGTATGTCCTATCTCACCGGCAAAGCCGCCGAAACCCAGATTCACCTCGCCGTCAGAGAAGATACAGCTGCCAAGTCCCGTTCCGATGGTGACTGTAATAAAGTCGCGCATACCGTGGGCGGCACCGAAGGCCTGTTCGCCAAGGGCAACGACGTGGGAATTATTCGCAACGGCAACAGCCAGGCCCAGCTGGTCGCGCAGCATGGCGGCCAGGGGGACGACGCCCTTCCAGGGCATATTGGCCGCATTGACGACACTGCCGGTCAGGAAGTTGGCACTGTGGGCACTGATACCCACCGAGCGAATATTCTCGTAGCCGCCGTTCAGCTCTACCAGCCCTATTATATGTTCGGCAAGAGAGGTGACAAAAGTGTTGATATCGGGAGAACTCTGCGTCGGAAACGAGTCCTTTGCAATGATATTACCACGGACATCAACGATGGCGTATGTCGTTTCCTCAAGACTGATGTCCACACCCACCACTCGTTTCTTTATCAATACCTGATTCATTCTTCTTTTCTTTTGGGTTAGTTGTTATTCAGCTACAAATGTATGCTATTTTTCTGGTTCAAGCAAACTTTTGCAAGTTTTTTTGCAATTATTTACCCAAATGTAGTTTTTTTCGGGATTATTTCGTAACTTTGCACCCATTAAAGCACATTTATCCGGATAGAAATGAATATTTTAGAACTTAGCGAACAAGAAATCCTGCGACGCCAGTCGCTTGACGAGTTGCGCCGGATGGGTATCAACCCCTACCCCGCAGCAGAGTATACCACCAACGCTTTTTCAACCGACATCTTAGCCGAATTCAGCGACGACGCCCCCGCCCGCGAGGTTTCCATCGCCGGCCGTATGATGAGCCGCCGCGTGATGGGCAAGGCATCGTTCGTGGAGCTGCAAGACTCCAAAGGCCGCATACAGGTGTACGTCACCCGCGACGACATCTGTCCAGACGAGAACAAGGATATGTATAATGTCGTCTTCAAGAAGCTACTCGACATCGGCGACTTCATCGGCGTGCGCGGAACGGTGTTCCGCACCCAGACGGGCGAAATCAGCGTCCACGCCAAGGAGCTGACGCTGCTGTCGAAGTCGCTCAAGCCCCTGCCCATCGTGAAGTACAAGGACGGCGTGGCCTACGACAAGTTCGACGACCCCGAGCTGCGCTACCGCCAGCGCTACGTCGACCTCGTGGTAAACGACGGCGTGAAGGACACGTTCCTGCAGCGCGCCACCGTCATCCGCACCATCCGCCGCGTGCTCGACGAGGCCGGCTATACCGAAGTGGAGACGCCGACGCTGCAGATGATTGCCGGCGGCGCCTCGGCCCGTCCGTTCATCACACACTTCAACGCGCTCGACCAGGATATGTTCATGCGCATCGCCACCGAGCTCTACCTGAAGCGCCTCATCGTGGGCGGCTTCGAGGGTGTCTACGAGATTGGCAAGAACTTCCGCAACGAGGGCATGGACCGCAACCACAACCCCGAGTTCACCTGTATGGAGCTGTACGTGCAGTACAAGGACTACAACTGGATGATGTCGTTCACCGAGAAACTCCTTGAGACCGTCTGCATTGCCGTGAACGGTTCGACGGAGCGCGAGATTGACGGCCAGATCGTGTCGTTCAAGGCGCCCTACCGCCGGCTGCCCATCCTCGACGCCATCAAGGAGAAGACGGGCTTCGACTGCGACGGCAAGACGGAAGAGGAGATTCGCGCCTTCTGCCTGTCGAAAGGCATGGAGGTCGACGAGACAATGGGTAAGGGCAAACTGATTGACGAACTCTTCGGCGAATTCTGCGAGGGCACGTTCATACAGCCGACGTTCATCACCGACTACCCCGTCGAGATGTCGCCCCTGACCAAGATGCACCGCTCGAAGCCCGGACTGACCGAGCGCTTCGAACTGATGGTCAACGGCAAGGAGCTGGCCAACGCCTACTCCGAGCTGAACGACCCCATCGACCAGGAGGAGCGCTTCAAGGAGCAGATGCGACTGGCCGACAAGGGCGACGACGAGGCCATGATCATCGACCAGGACTTCCTGCGCGCCCTGCAGTACGGTATGCCGCCGACGTCGGGTATCGGTATTGGCATCGACCGCTTGGTGATGCTGATGACGGGCAAGACCTTCATCCAGGAGGTGCTCTTCTTCCCGCAGATGAAGCCCGAGAAGAAGGCTCCGCAGAGCACCGTTCAGGAATGGGCCGCCATCGGCGTTGCCGAAGACTGGGTCTACGTGCTCCGCAAGGCAGGCTTCAACCTCATCCAGAACATCCGCGACGAGAAGCCCCAGGGCCTGCAGCAGAAAATCGGCGAAATCGTCAAGAAGTTCAAGCTCGATCTCCAGAAGCCTTCGGTAGACGAGGTCGCTGCATGGATTGAAAAGGCATAAAGAAGCCCTCCCAAGCCCTCCCGAAGGGAGGGATGTTCAGATACACAAAAAAGGGACATGAACGAAAAGGTCTACAGCTCAAGTAACTCACATCCCTCCCTTGGGGAGGGCGTGGGTGGGCTTTGCGGTCGTATAGCCATTGTTGGTGGAGGCTCGTGGGCTACGGCCATTGCCAAGATTGTGGTGCAGCACACGCACCACATCGGCTGGTATATGCGCCGCGACGACCAGATAGAAGACTTCCGCCGCATGGGCCACAACCCGCGCTATCTGACCAGCGTACACTTCGACACGTCAGAGATTCATTTCGAGAGCGACATCAACCGCATTGCAGCTGCCTACGACACACTGGTCTTCGTCACGCCGTCGCCCTACCTGAAGAACCACCTCAAGAAGCTCAAGACGCGCATCAAGGACAAGTTCATCGTCACAGCCATCAAGGGCATAGTGCCCGACGAGAACCTCATCTGCTCCGAGTACTTCCACCAGGTGTTCGACGTGCCACACCAGAACCTGGCCTGTCTCGGAGGACCCAGCCACGCCGAGGAGGTGGCACTGGAGCGACTGAGCTACCTCACCGTCGGCTGCTCCGACATCGAGAAGGCACGCGCCTTCGCCGCAGTACTCACCAGCGAATTCATCAAAACAAAGACCAGCGACGACGTCATCGGCATCGAGTACTCGTCGGTGCTGAAGAACGTCTACGCCATCGCTGCCGGCATCTGCTCCGGACTGAAGTACGGCGACAACTTCCAGGCCGTACTGATGTCGAATGCCGTACAGGAGATGACGCGCTTCCTCACAGCCGTCCACCCCATCGACCGCAACCCCTACGACTCCGTCTACCTGGGCGACCTGCTCGTCACGGGCTACTCGAACTTCTCGCGTAACCGCACCTTCGGCACGATGATTGGCAAGGGCTACAGCGTCAAGTCGGCACAGATAGAGATGGAGATGATTGCCGAAGGATTCTTCGGCACAAAGTGCATGAAGGAGATTAACCGCCACTGGCACGTCAACATGCCCATCCTCGATGCCGTCTATAACATATTGTACGAGCGCATCAGCCCTCAGATAGAAATCAAGCTGCTCACCGACTCCTTCCGCTGAAATCGCTACCATATAAATTAAGGTACGGGCGGACTCGCGCACGTAAAAATAATTTTTTAGTTGCCTACACTGCTTACACTAACAAGTAACAGCACTGACAATCAACAACTTAGCAAGTGTAAGCAACGACATTTAGTGTAGGCAACTGCCTACACCAGTTCATCGAGTAGCAGCATCGACCCATAACGATAGAACGGCGTTCCAAATCGTTTCCACGGCCTGGAACAACTATTCCACAGCGTGGAACAAACGTTCCAGACCGCAGAAACATCCCAGAAAGGCCGTTGCCAGAGTTCTTGTTGGCACATAGCCAAGCCGTTTGCCCCCCAGTAAACGGCCAGACAGCCCTTTTCCGGCGTTTTCACCACCATTGCCTACACTAACCGATTTTGCCTACACAAAGTAACACCCTGATAATCTTTTACTTATCTTCAAGTGTAAGCAGTGTAGGCACTTAAAAAATTGTTCTATCATATCCACCCAAATTGTCTCTGTGCTCAAGAAACGTAATTCTGTTTTAGGTAATAGCCACAACAAAAGAAGTGTGAGCCTGTCAGCTAATCCGCTGGTAGGCCTTCGACTGCCTGAATAAAAGATTAGAGAAAACAGCTCACACCCTTGTATGACGTATGATGGCACAAGCCATTACTATCATAACAGAGGGAAGAACGCCTTCACTTTTCCATTTATTCATAGGTAAGTTGTCGAAGTTTACCAACTGGAAAAAGCTAAACGCTTCCAATGTTTTGACTGCCACAGATTCTCTGCGACGGTGCAAATATAAGAAAAATTTAGCAAACGACATTCATGTGAGCCGTATTTTTTTGCAAAAGTAGTAAAAAAAATGTAGAAATTGAGCAAAAAGAAGGTAAAAAGTTTGGAAGAGAAGAGGAAAATGCCTATCTTTGCATCGTCAAAAGGGGTATTCGCAGAAAGGATGACAACCTTTATGGCTCTTTGAGTCGTTTCGAGCCCCAACTATACGAGCCATCACTCTTCTGAGTTGATGGCTTTGTTTTGTATTGATGTCTGAGGAATTGTAATGCAATATTGTACCAAGTCCTGGTTGGAACGTTGGAGTCCAACTGTCAGTTTGATATTCTCGTATTGCATAACCAGCAACTTTTCAAACTGCTTTTGATTACGGGTCTTTCGTTTGGCTGGGAGTTCTCCTACCAATGTCGCATTCTGGAGAATCTCTGTCAGTCTGAATACGGCCAATGTGGATTCATAGCTACGGGCTGCTTTCTCGTATGTCTCGTTGATGGAGAGGAATTTGACGCAAATATACTTACCAAGAGCCACATTATAGATCTTCTTATCTGGATGCTCTGAATTTCACCGACCGTAGAAATCTTTGATGAGTTGTTCTCTTATCTTTATTTCTTCTTTAGTCCTTCCTTTGGGAATTGTTTGTGTCATTGACATAATACTAATGTTTTAACGGTGCAAAGTAAGCATAATATAGCGAACAACGTCCTCAATACCACTGCACGGAGTTGGAGTAGCCTGAGCGTTTGTCGTACTTCAGGGCATCGGTCAGGGTGGAGGCGTTGCAACGGAAGGAGAAGTTGTAGCTGGCGTAGGGCGTAAGGGTCACCTGGCAGGACATGCTGAAACAGTGGAGGTCGCGGCTGAGCGAGGCGG
This sequence comes from uncultured Prevotellaceae bacterium, assembly GCA_946185285.1. Classification (GTDB taxonomy): domain Bacteria; phylum Bacteroidota; class Bacteroidia; order Bacteroidales; family Bacteroidaceae; genus Prevotella. The sequence goes on along the minus strand of CAMHIS010000014.1, from coordinate 33,542 downwards.
TGGTCATGGAGATTTTCTTGTTCTCGAAGTCGTAACCGCTACTGAACGTGATGTTCCAGCCGTCGGAGATACGGATGTTTCCGCTGAAGTTCAGGTTCTGGGTGAACTCGTAGGGATAGCGCATGGTGTTGTAGTTGAACCTTGAGTTGTCACGACTCTCACGCATACTGATGCCGTAGCCGAAACTGAGCGACCAAGGCAGCTTGAAAGTCATATAGCCGTCATCGTCGGTCTCGGCCTTGCCTGCATTCTCTTTCTTGGCTCCGTGCTTGCCTTTCTCGAGGTCGCGGTCAACATTGCTCTCCATGGTCAGGTCGTCTTCCAGTTCGTCTTCTTCATTTTCCTCCTTTTCCTTCTTCTTCGACTTGTCTTTCCTCTCGCCACGCAGCCACTTGAAGAGGTTCGACACCTTGGTGTTGTCGAGCGTATAGGAGAAGTTCTTCGAAATCTGACTGAACGGACCAATCTTTCCCTTCTCCCAATAAGTGACGGTTTCGCTCAGATGCGGGGTTGCACCTACGGAGTCGGCTTCGTAGACGTAGCTGGCGAAGGTGAGGTTGAGGTTAAGCGTGAACTTCTTGGAGAACTTGATGCGCAACGTGGTGCTCACGTCGTCCATAGGCCGTATCTTGGTTGCCAGGTTATAGCCGGAACGGATGCTGAACTCATCGATGAGACTTACCTTCTTCACCGAGTCATCGGCGGTGCGCACCTTCATTTCGAGGTTGTTCTTCAGGTCAATGCTGATGCGACCGGTCCTACTCTGACTGGCCTGCGAAATGTTGGCAATGCTATAAGGCCAGTACTGTACCATCGTGACGTTACCCTCAGCGTCAGTCTTCTGATAGTAGTCGTAGAAGCCATAGCGGTCGACACTGAAGTTCGGGGCGTACTGGAATGAGACGGAGGGCGTCAGCACATGGCGTATGGCCTGGACCTTGTCACCAAATAGTTTCCTGTTCGGAACGTACATACCGTAGAGAGTCGTTGTGGCCTGTAGGTTGAGGCTCCAGTTGTAGACGTTATAGAAGCCGGTGACGGTGTCGGTTATTTCCGTCTGTGTCTTTTCGTCCCAGCTCTTGTGTGCCTTGATGAAGCCTGTCTTGTCAGAGAAGTTGAACGACGGGGTGAGGGTGATGACGTCGAGGAAGTTGAAGTTGGCACTGACGGGAATGGTGTGGGTGATACCGTTCTTCCAGTCACGGCGGAAGTCGGAGTGCATCAGTTTATCCTCTTTTGTGTTGATGCTGTTGCTGAAGTCGGCACGGTAGCTTGTCGATATTTTCTCATACCAGCGTTCCTTGCCCACCATCTTCTTGCGGCGGAAGGGATAGAAGCGTGAGACGTCGATGTTCAGTCGGGGCAACGTCATGGCAATAGTGGAGTCGCGCATATTCTGGCTCAGTTCCATTGACGTACTGATGGACATGCCGAGACTTGAGAAGCGGGTTGAATACGACACTGACGACGTACGGATAGTCTGTGTCATGGTCTGGGGGTTGTACATCGACGTGAGGTTGTTGCGCTCGAAACTCTGTGAGGCGAAGTTGACCCTGGCCTGCAGAGAGGAATAGGGATTGGCCTTGGCGTCCTGACTGTGTGTCCAGGTGAGCTTGAAGCTGGTCGTGCGCTCAAAGTCGGGCATGTTCTTCTCACCGCGTATGGTATTCTGATAGCTGAGCAGGAAGTTACCCCGGTACTTGTATCGGCGGTTATAGTTCGAGGTGGCAGTGAGTCCCCACGTACCCTTGGTGTATATTTCGCCTATCAGCTTGAGGTCCATCTTGTCGCTGATGGCGAGGTAGTAGCCGCCGTCGCGCAGGTAGAAGCCACGTTCGGTCTCGTCGCCGTAAGTAGGCATGATGAAGCCGCTTGAGTAACTCTTCGAGAAGGGGAAGAAGCCGTATGGGACAGCGAGCGGCAAGGGAACGTCGCACACCACGAGGTAAGCCGGGCCGAAGACGACGTCGCGGCCGGGGCGCACTTTTGCACGGCTCATGGCTATATAGAAGTCCGGATGCGGGTCGTCGCAGGTGGTGTAGCGTCCGTGCTGCAGGAACAGCTCACCGTTGGCACCGCGCTTGGAGAGTTCCGAGGTGAGGAATCCGTCCTCCTGTTCTGTGTACACCTGAGTGATGAGTCCCTTCTTCGTCTTGAAGTTGAAAGCCATCGTGTCGCTCTGATACTCGTCGCTGCCCATCTTGAACACGGGCGTTCCCGTCAGCCGGCCGGCGGTGGAGTCCATGATTCCTGTCGCGTGGACCAGCGAGCTGTCGAGCACCATGTAAATCTTCTCGCTCTTCAGGTCCATGTTCTGATATTCCACGTGAGACGAGCCATAGAGGTGGGCACGCCCCGAAGCAGCCTCGTAGGTCAGAGAGTCGTTGGCGGTGTATCTCACCGGTGAGTCAATGCCGTTTTTCTTCTGGCGGTTCAGGCTGTCGCGGGCCAAGGAGTCGTCAATCACCTTATTATAGTTGTATATGGCCAGCTCCAGTGAGTCCATCGTCGTTGTGTCGCGTTTCATCTTGACGGAAGCTTCATGATTGCTCCTGTCTATCAGCGAATCGAGAGCGGGATTCTTCAGTACGGCCGTCTGTTCGACGACTTCCTCTACTGCCTTGGCTGCCTTGTCGGTACCGATGCGCTCCTTGACCTGGCTGACGGTCTTGGCCAGTGTGTCGGCTAAGGCCGAGTCAGCCTTTACGGCACTTGCCATTTCCTTCACAGCCTCGACACCTTCACTGACCAAGCTGTCGGAAATGCCTCTGGTCACAGCTTCTATCAACGTGTCGGGGACGGCATTGGGAATAGCATTGGGAATGGCATCGGGCACGTTTTCCTTGATTTTCTCTATCAGCGTGTCAAGTGGGACATCGTCGGGCTGAGGTAAATCACTGACAACCTTCGACACCTCCTTATTGTTATCCCGACGGAGTGACGAAGGCGTACATGCCCACATGCAAATAAAGGCAACGAACATCAGAAGGATGACCGTTTTCTGTTTCACGGCTGCAAAGGTACTACTTTTTGAGGAGTTAAAGGAGTTAATGGAGTTAAAGGGAGTTAAAGGGCAATAGTTTTAACGTCTCTTATTCAAACATTTTTGCCCATCCCAAGAACTTTTCTACGCCCTCGTGACCAAATTTCTCCAAACTCTGAGCCGCTTCGAGGACTGTCAGCACACGGTCGGGGCGCGACTTGGAATAGAACTTGTCGGCATAGCACACCACCTGTTCCTCAATGTTCTCCGGTTCGAGCCCCGGCAGACCGGTACCCGTATGGCGCTCGGCAACACGGGCATGACGCTCCCACCCTTCCCGGCGCAACAGTTCGCCGCCAATCTGACCGTGACGGATGTATGGCTCTGTACCATTGCAGAAAATGCCGGGAGCCGAACACCAGCGGATGCCGATGTCGTGGAGCATGGCCGCCTCCTCTACAAACTCGCGGTCGATGCGCAGCTCCGGGTGGCGGTCGCAAATCAGCAGACAGCGGTCGGCGACCTGCCGCGAGTGCTTCAGGAGCAGCTGCCGCAGGTTGTCATTCTCTGTGTAATACTTGTCAATAATAGCCTGATAATCCATCGTCTTTGTTTCTTTGGCATGGATTTCACGGATTAACACAGCTTGACTGTCTTAGTCCTAAAGCCGTGTTAATCCGTGTAATCCGTGCCTAAAATCAAGCATTCCGCTCTATCCAGGCAATCGTGTCGCCCTGGCGGATCAGCTGGCCGGGCTTCACGCTGATGTCAACGAGCTTGCCACCCATGGCGGCGGGAATCTCTACAATTTCGCCCCACTTCGTCTGCAGGTAGCAGAAGACGTCACCCTCCTTGTACTGCTGGCCGATGAACGGCTCGATGCAGGGAGCGGGAACGCCCTCGCCGCCGAAGCTCCAGAAGAGTTGTCCGGCCAGCGGGCTCTTGACGGCATCGGCCTTGGCGTGCTTCAGGGCTGAAATCTCGGCAGGGGAACTGCCGAGCACACTGAGCTTGGCGTCCTTGGCCTTCTGGATGTCGGCGAGCAGCTGCTTCTTGGCCTGGCCGCTCTTGAAGGGGCGGTACTGCTCGGGGTGCATAGCCAGCTCGAAGAGTTCCTCGTCGTCCTGACCGTAGTCCCATCCCTGCTCGTCCATCTCCTTGCGGAACGTGTCGAGGGCGTTGGGGATGAGCGTATGCGGGTCGACGTCGGTGAACTCGCGCTTCTGCTTCTCGGCCAGCTCGACGAGCTCGGGGGCGATGGTACCTGGAATCTTGCCCGACTTGCCGAGGATCATGCCCCAGATGGCATCGTCCATCATCACGTAGCGGCCCTTGCCCTGCTCGATGGTGAGCAGGTTCATCAGGGCGATGTTCTTCGTGTACTGCGAGAACGGCGTCACCAATGGGGGATAACCCACCTTCGGCCACACGTACTCCACCTCGTTGAACAGCTTCACGAGCATGTCGTCCATCGTCAGCTCTGCCTCACCCTTCTGGGCGCGCAGCTTGTTGATCATCGTCATGATGCCGCCCAGGTCGGCCATCATCGAGCCCATCATACCGCCGGGCAGTCCGCAGCCGAGCAGCAGTGACGACATGTGCTTGTTAGCCGGGTTGATGAAGTAGCCCAGCCAGTCGTCGATAAACTCCTGAGTTAAGGTACGCGCCTGCATGTAGGCATTCATATTCAGGTCGGCCACCTCGAAGCCCTCGTTCTTGAGCATTGACCGCACGGAGATGATGTCCGGATGCACCTTGCCCCACGACAGCGGTTCAATGGCAGTGTCAATAATGTCGGCACCGTTGTTACAGACTTCCAGGATGGAGGCCATCGACAGGCCGGGGCCTGAGTGACCGTGGTACTGGATAATGATATCCGGATGCTTGGTCTTGATGGCCTTCGTCAGCTGTCCCAGCATGGCGGGCTGGCCGATGCCGGCCATGTCCTTCAGGCAGATTTCCTCAGCACCGACGGCAATCACCTCGTCGGCAATCTGTGAATAGTAGTCGACAGTATGGACGGGCGACGTCGTGATGCAGAGCGTGGCCTGCGGCGTCATGCCGGCAGCCTTCGCCCACTTGATGGAAGGTATGATATTGCGCGTGTCGTTCAGACCGCAGAAGATGCGGGGAATGTCGACACCCTGGGCATGCTTAACCTTGTACATCAGCTCGCGCACATCGTCGGGCACGGGGTACATGCGCAGGGCATTCAGGCCGCGGTCGAGCATGTGGGTCTTGATGCCCACCTCGTTGAACGGCTTGCAGAAGGCACGCACGGCGGCGTTGGGGTTCTCGCCGGCCATGAGGTTCACCTGCTCGAAGGCACCGCCGTTGGTCTCCACACGGCTGAAGCAGCCCATGTCGATGATGACAGGCGCTATGCGTTCCAACTGGTCCTTGCGCGGCTGGAACTTGCCACTCGACTGCCACATGTCACGGTAGACGAGGCTGAACTGGATTTTCTTCTTTGTCATAATATCCTATTATTTAGAATTTCTTTCCAAAGGCTATGTTGAGGAATGTCAGGGCTATAATCTTAAAGTCGAGCCACCAGGAACGCTTCCCCAAGTATTCGAGGTCCATCTCCAAGCGCTTGAGCATCTTCTCAATCGTGTCCGTATAGCCGTTATAGATGGTTGCCATCGAGGTGATGCCCGGCCTTATCTGGTAGAGGTACTCATAGCGCGGGTCGCGCTCCATAATCTGCCTGATGTAGAAGCGGCGCTCGGGCCTCGGCCCTACAAACGACATGTCGCCGCGCAGCACATTCCAGAACTGCGGCAGCTCGTCCAGGTGGTGGTCGCGCAAGAACTTGCCGGCCTTGGTCAGCCGGTCGTCCATACCAGCGTTCCACAGCTGCGGCCCGTCTTCCTCGGCATCGGTCCTCATGCTGCGGAACTTATAAATGTAGAAGGGACGCCCGAAGCGCCCGATGCGTATCTGTTTGTAGATGACAGGGCCGCCGTCGTCGCGCTTGATGGCAATATAGCATATCAGGAAAAGCGGTGAAAACAGGATAAGGCACAAAAATGCAGCGAAGAAGTCAAACCAGCGCTTGACCTCCCGTTCAAAAGCATTCATACCATCATAGACATAACCGTATTCGTTTTCCATCCGCAGGTCTTTTGTGTGCATTATTTAATAATGAAACGCGCACGTCAGCTATTTATTGCATGAAATCAAGTTTTTTTTCACTGCTTCCTAATTTTCTTCTTCTTGGTCAGATAGCACAGGCTGTCGAAGCCTTTCTTGATGACCTTGAAGGTGTAGGTTGGGGCAAACAGCGTAAAGAAATATAGCAGTGATTTGGGATAGGAATAGCCGAGTACGTCGCGGTAGACGCGGACGTTGTATTTGATGAGGCTGAACTTGCCGCTGGAGATGGAGTCATTGCGCTGCCGGTAGTAGGCCAGCGGGGCTGTGATGCCGTAAGCCTCGTTGCACTCTAAGAGAATCATGATGAAAAGGGCCCAGTCCTGTCGCTTGCGGAAGGTAGGCATATACATCTTGCCCCCCAGGACGTTTATATCGTACATGGCTGTCAGACAGCCTATCTTGTTGTCGCGCTTGAGCATCGAGAGGGTGATGCGCTCCGGGGCAATGAAGATACCGTCCTCGTTGCCGTCCATGTCACAGATGACATACGATGAATAACTCAGCGCACAACCCTTCTCCTTCATGAACGCCACCTGCCGCTCCAGCTTGTCGGCCGTCCAGCGGTCGTCGCTGTCGCAGAAGGCGATAAATCGTCCCCGGGCGTTCTTAATGGAGTTGTTGCGTGCATAGCCAGAGCCTTTGTTCTCACTGAAGTGAAACACCTTGACCCGCTTGTCCTTCTGCTCGTATTCCTTCAGTATGACCCATGTCATCTCGTCCGTGGAGCAATCGTCGGTGATGAGCAGTTCCAAGTTCTGATAGGTCTGGCTCAGGATGCTCTCTATGCTGTCGGCAAGATACTTGCCGGCGTTATAGGTAGGCATGATGACTGACACTAACTCCTGTTTCATTCGTCGCTTTTACACAAATCGGCTGCAAAGGTACGAAAAAAAAGTGAAAAGTGAATAGTGAAGAGTGAAAAGTAAAGGAGAAATGAGAATTTTATTGTAACTTTGCGGCCAAATTGCAGAAAATGAAATGAGTATCTTCCCGTTGTTTGCCTTGCTGACGTGGCTGTTGAGTGCCCAGGTACAATTGTCGGAGTTCCGACTGCTGACGGGGCGTTATAACTACAGGTGGCAGGTGTCACAGGCCGTGACGCTGGTAGCGGGGGTGCTAACGCTGGCAGTGGTTGGCTATGACGTCGTGCGGACGGGCATGAATCTTGTTATGCTGTTTGAAACGGCAGTTTGCCTATTGTTCTACATAGTGGCAGAATGGCTGCTTGCAAAATGGTCGCCACGGCGACTGGTACTTAGCGTCCTATGGCGGCTCGTGATAGTAGCAGGCATGGCTTGGGCTATCAGCCAGTGGGGGCTGCAGTCGCTATTGCCGTTTGTGCTGATGGGGCTTTACTTCCGCAACTGTCCGTTTGGCGTAGTACATGGAAAACCGTTCTGGATAAGCCTCAACCCATCCCCCATTCCCGAGCAAAGCTCGCCTACCCGTAGCCTTTCACGTAGAGGGGGAGAAAGAGCCGCCCCTACGGAGGGAGGTGAAAGGAGGCTTTTTCTGGTGACTGATTACGGAGTGAAGCCTGATACAGGGCATGACGTGCTGGAGAAAGTGCAGCGGCTCATCGACGAGGTGGGGCGTCAGGGTGGCGGCACCATTTATTTCCCGCGCGGGCGTTACCTCTTTAATAAGTCGGGGAGTCGTCAGTTCTTGCAGGTTAACCATTCGCACGTCACATTAGAGGGCGAGCGCGACGCACGGGGAAGGCTGCTGACTGAGCTGGTAAACTGCGGTCCGACCACTGAGGGGAAGCGCAACCCCTGGCTTTCGCCTTTCTTTATCACCACTGGCGAGGTATTGCAGCCCAGCAACCAGTTCTGGGGACTGGACTTCAAGAACCCGAGCGGCATGAAGACAGAAAGCAGTTCGCTGTCAGATCCGGGCAGCGACGGCATGCTGCTCACCCCGCCTTTTGCCACAAAGGTGACAAAGGATGCCCTGGCGGGAACCTCTATGCTGACTGTTGAGGACAGCAGCGTTGTAGGGAAATACATTCTGCTTGGCATGTATAACACGACTCCTGACGGCAACCTGATCAAAGAACTGTTAGGTGTTGATGATTTGCGACCCGAATGGACTACTGCCCGTCGCGCCGGTCCCGAGAAGGCCCCATCGCTGCAGTGGCTGGTAGAGGTGAAGCAGGTCGTGGATGGCAATACGATAGAACTGTGCCGCCCGCTGCTGCGCGACTGTCTGACGAAATACGAGCCAGCCATCTTTAATGTCGACATGTTAGAAGACATCCACATTCGTCATCTGCGCATCAGCAGCCGGTGGAACGGTCTGTTCCGCCATCACGGTTTCCCGCTTTATTTTAGCGTAGCCCAGGCCCAGGAGATGGACTACGGCTGGAATGCTATCAACATGAAGCGCGTGGCTCACGGTACGGTGGAGGACGTGTTGATAAAAGACTTTACCAATCCGCTCTACGTCCAGGACAGCCGCGAGGTAACTGTGGAGGATATTGACATCGTCGGCTACGACGGACATCAGGGCATCAAGGTGTACTGCCATACGTGCGACTGCACATTCCGCCGCATTGACTTCTACTGTCATTTTGCCGACATGATGGGCGGTGAGGGTAATGCGTACGGAAACGTGTTCAGCGACATCAGCTACCGCAGCCCAGTGTTCAAGCCTGTGGACTTCGACTTCCACGGCTTCTCGGAGGGCCCGATGAGTCCACCTGCCTACAACGTGTTTGAGCGGGTACGTGGTTTCCGTTATATCAAGGGTGCGGGGGCTGTGTTTATGCAGCCAGCCTGCGGTGTCGGTAACGTGTGGCGTGACGTGGCATTCGAAGGAGGCAGGAAGGGTGAACCGCCATTCTATGCGTTGTCGTACAGGGTCAAGTCGGGCATGAAGAAATATGTGACGGCAGCGGGCTACACCATAGTCATGATGATGAAGGGCAAGCAATATTCCCTGCCGTTTGCCAAAAAGACTTTCGCGGAAAAACTGAAGAATATTGACCGGATGAGCATTCCGCAGAAGGAGCACAGACAGTTCTTCCACCAGATGGTTGTGGAAAAGAGTTGTTGAAGCTATTGTCCTCTACCGGACAATGCGCTGTAGAGCTGTTGGGTAAGTGTGCCAATCCTTTCCCAAGAGTAATAATCCCGAAGTTTACTCCAATTGTCGTGGTTCTCTTTTACCTTCCAGACTTCATCAGGATGTTCAAGAAGCCAAAGCAACTGTTCCCTTAATGCATCAGCAGAAAGTTGAGGTATTTGCCAACCGACGGGAGCGACTTTTAGGGGGTCAGTCAACCCTCCAATATCGGTCACCAGAACAGGAGTCTCGGTGGCAATAGCTGTCAGAAGAACTCCACTTTGGGAGATACGTCGGTATGGCAGAAGATAAACATCTGTGTGACGGAGTAGATAAAAGAATTCTTCATCACTGACCATTCTGTCCTCGACAATGGCATTGCTGACACCATTCAGTGCGGAGAGATCCACACCATGGTTTTTTCCAACAAGGAGCAGCTTGCACTGACTGTTCTGGCAAAGCTCGGGAGTAGAGGCCCATACATGGGCAATAATGTCGACGCCCTTGTACTGGCATTGGTAGCCTAAAGCAGAAAAAACCATTTTACCATCGAGTCGGTAGTGGTCATCGTATTCTTTCTGTTTCTGGCTGAGCAGTTGTGGGTCGAACTTAATCTGAAGCAATCCGTGGGCAATGACGTTCACCTTGTCTCCTTGCAGTTTGAAGGTAGATAGCAGTTCCTCCTTCGTCGCTTCCGTATGGACAATGATGGCATCGGCCAATCGGTAAAAAGATTGAAAGGACTTTAGATAACGTGTACCTGAATCGTGAGGTAGAATGTTGTGGGCGGTGAATACCAAACGACAACCAAGAATTTTCTTCAGCAAGCAATAGTATCGATAGTCGAAGGAAGGGATACGCAGCCACTGTACATGGACAACGAAAGGACGCCAGCACAGCAATCGGAAACCGAGCAAGATGCAGGTTGATATGTAGCTAATGGCCTTGGCTGCCTTATGCTTGAAGAGCGAATACTTGAACAGCCGGTGCTGCCTCACATTGGCAGGAAGCGGCTTGTAATCGTAAAGTGTTGAACAAGCATAGTGAACCTCGCCGTTAATATGTGACAGCAATTCATAGTCATAAATGGCAAGATTCAGATACGACTGAGGGTCTATGTATACATAGCTCTTTTTCATATTTTGCGGCAAAGTTACACATTTTATTTGAAATATGAAAATATATCTGCACAATAGCGTTAAAAAGAATAAAGATATTTGCCCGCTAGGGTGAAAAGTTCTACATTTGTAAAATGTTAGTGACAAGCGAATAAAAATGAAAAGTATTGCGAAGTTAGTGTTACTGTTGGTGATAATATCTACAGATGCCGTGCCAGCTATTGCCCAGAAGGAAACGAACAGAAAGTATGAATTGGTGTTTAGTGATGAGTTCAACCTTCCTAACGGCAGTCAGCCTGATTCTACGAAATGGGTCAGGTCAATGAGAAATCCATCCACATGGGCTAGATGGATCAGCAGCTCTAAAGATGTGGTTTTTATCAAAAACGGTAAGCTGGTCTGTCGGGCCATCCCCAACAGACATTTAGAGACAGATACAGCCAGTATGCTGACGGGGGCAGTTGAGACGTTTGGGAAATTCTCGTTTCAGTATGGTAAGGTAGAGGTCAGGATGAAGACCAATTTGAAGCAAGGCAATTTTCCTGCAGTTTGGCTGAAACCTGTTCCCGTAAGAGGCGACTCACTTTATGGGGAAATCGACATAGTGGAAACGTTCGGTAATCAGAACAGCGTTCAACACACACTGCATAGCCACATGTCGCACATATTGAAAAGAAACAGCGTCAGGAATGCTTTCTCTGAGACAATATCCGTTAAGCGATGGCATGTATATGGTATGGAATGGACCCCTGATTCCATCACATGGACGGTAGACGGGGAAATCGTTGGTGTATATCAGAAGTCAAGAGATGAACTTGAACTGTCGTATGGACAATGGACATTTGACCGCAGATTCTTTTTGCGCTTAAACCAGAGTGTCGGCGATGGAAGTTTCCTACGATTTAAGCCTTTGACAAATCAAATCTATGAGACTCAGTTTGACTGGATTCGGGTGTATCAGAGAAACTACAAATTATGACTGGATGAGGTATGCCTTGAATTGTATCAGCATATTATATAACGGATCATTCTTCTTTCCCAGGCAGGCTTTCATTTTCTCGCGCCAAAGTCTCATCCGAATATTCCTCAGTTTGTTTTTGACCGTTTTTTCCTTAGGATAGCCTTTCTTGATGTTTGATGCAATATTGGAGTCAAGCATTCTCTTTTCATACTCAAGATTCGGAGAGCGTTTAAGTGCAAGATGCAGATAGTGAAGGTGTGGGTTAAATCTCATACGGTTACCAAAAGCCTTTCTTATTCTGAAAGTGATGTCGTCTTCTTCGCCGTACATGAACAAATCTTCATCAAACAATCCCACTTGTTCGAACTTGTCCTTTCTCAGGAAAAAGCATGAGCCCTGAAAATACATAAATTGTGGAAAAAACAGATTGAGCCGGTTGCAGATACCGTCAAGAAGTGTATAGGCGTATCCATTCATCATTCTTGTACAGGCAAATGAACTCATGCTGTATACATTATTGCTCAGCATTTGTTTGATGCCATAAAGGCAAAGATTCGGGTCGGCTTCAAAACCGCGAAGAACAGACATGAAGACAGGTTCAACCATCCTTACATCAGGATTCATAATCATGACAACGGGAGCCGTTGCCCGTCGGATGCCAATGTTGTTGCCTTGGCCATATCCGCCATTCTGGTTGTTGGGAATAAGGATGACATTTTCACCATAGTCATTTGTAATCTTTTCGAACATTTGTTCGGCATCTTTGCTGTTATTGTCTACAATGATAATCTCAAATTCCTCACGAGGGATGTCAGTGTAGTTGTAAATGGAATCGAGGCAACCGAAGATGTGCTTCTCAGAATTATATGTCACGATTATGACAGAAAGACGTTTCATGTTTTCTTAAAACTCTTGGTTGTATATTTTTATTATATCTTGACTTATTGTCTCCCATGAGTGTCTGCCGGAGTGGTAATCTTCTTGAATGCAAGAGCTCATGTGCTTAAGGGTTGAAGGGGAATCGAGCAATTTTGTGATGGCAGAAGCGAGCTCTTCGGCGTTTCTTGGCGGGACGATGAGCCCATAGCGGTCGTTAATGACCATTTCGGATAATCCTCCGACATTTGTTGCAATGACAGGTTTGGCAAGAGCGAAAGCGGACATGACGACACCACTTTGGGTAGCATCAATATATGGGCATACGATGAAGGCAGCCTCGCGGATGAGACCTGCCAGTTCTTCATCTGAAAGATAATGGTTAAGGAGCCTAACAACCCCCATTTGAATATAGGGTCCGATGTCGAAATAGATTTTTCCTTTACCAGCAATGATCAGGTGCACTTCTGGATGGGTATTATGCACATACCCCATTGCCTGACATAGGTATTCTAGTCCCTTGTGTGTGTTAATGCCTCCAAAGAAAAGGATGTAGCCAGACTCCTGTGGCCGAATGGGGACGGTGTCTTGCAGATGGGTATAGATGCTTAACTCGGAAATGTAAATCTGATTCTTCCGCATGTGATAATGGTCAATGAAAGCGTCTTTCTGCGACCTGTTAAGCAGGATGAAACGTGAAATGAGATGAAAGGCCATCCACCGATGCAGGCGATTGTGCCAGTGGTCTTCACTTGAATGAGAGAAGGGATCATGTAATGTAAGAATCATCCGCCGGCGTAGCGCGTAGAGTATGAACTCACCATACCTCAAAGGCCACGTCAGGTGGATAACTTCCACTTTCTGTCTTAACAAGAATAGCAAAAGTCTTGCTATTGCGAGAAGGTTGGAAGGTGAAAGGTCTTTCCTGCCTGGCATGTTCAGGACGAACATGTTGTCCAGCCTTACGTATTTCTCTATCTTCTCCAGTCCTTCATACTCAGATGCGCGGAAAACACCTCCCTTGTTTTTGATGCATGGAACATTACACAAAGTGAGTCGCTTGTTGTCATTATTCAACCTTAGTATATATATAAGGTCAACGTTCTGCTGAATGTGACTTAGCAGGGGTATGTCACAATCAGCAAAATGAGGTGATGATATATATGCAATCCTTTTCATTTCAAGCGGGGATGGTTAGAGGTCTTTAAACAACAGCCGTGCGCCATATAGGTGCCAGCGAGTATCTGGATATACCCATGCACGGGTTGTAAGGACATTGCAACGGTTTTTATGGTCAAATCCGCCGCCGTTTACTACTATTTTGAGTCCGTCTTTTACATAATAGTAGGCCCCAAATGCCTCCTTGCTGGTTAAAGACTTGTCGTAGGTCATGCCAAAGGACACGCCTTTTCCGTCGTTGTCTTCCATCAGGGTCGTAACCCAGTAGTTGTAATAAGGCATGTCGTTAGACTCAGAACCGTTGTCTTCATTTATTACAAGCGGACTTCCAAACGGCTGGTAACCGCCTTCATACCGTGTAAAACAATAATCTTTGATGTTGCTGCATACATACATTTGGCAGTCCTTAAATGTTATGTCGGGCAGGAAATGCCAAACGTTTCCTACTATATTCTCCATCCATCGGTACCTCATGGGATTACGCTCTGTAGGCAGGAAACCTTTTTCTAACATATTGGCTCTACCCATGTAACTGCTGTGTGGGGCACTGCAAGTTTCTATCCAGTTTGTACTTTGAGCACAACTGCCTATGAAACAGTCTGTTGTAACATCGATAGGAGGCCCGTCAAAATAATATGTCGTGGTGGATGGGGTGTCAATCTTGTCTGTTAGACGAGCAAAAGTCAGAATGTCACGCTGATTCCCTCGACAGACGCAAATATTACTTCCGATGGGAATCATCTCCTTATTCTGACGTTTGCATGTAATGGAGTTCGTGTGCAATTCGTCTTTCTTGGAATAGTAAATCCGGTTCGTATCCCATTTGTCTTCTATGGGCTGACGATAGTCTGCAATACCATGACCAAGCGATACTCCTGAATTACGGCAACCGAATTCCACTGCTATAAGCGTGAAAAGCAGGTCGACAGTCCTCATGTCATAAAGAGTGTACTGGGGACCGCGCCGCTGAGCTGCGTCAAGAAAATCCTGAGCAGGAATATTTGACGTGGGGATGACATCAGCTATGGAGTACAGCAGACCGTCTTTGCCAATGTAACCTTCGAAGGCTGAGACGTAGATTGCATCCAGCTCCTGACCATTTTCTATGAATGCGGGATGAGGCTTGTCTCCATTGTCGGAGATAACCCTATACTCATAACCACCTTCATTGTATTTTTCTACGTAAAACTTGGGGATTCTGACAAATACGTCACCATTACTTCCGTCTATGGTGAAAGCCGGATCGTCGTCGAAAGTTATGACAGTCTTGCTACCTTCTTTCTTGACATTGCAACGCCGAATCTCACGCCAGGGATATACTTGGTCGAAGTCGGAATGCCCTTCAAGGACACCTATTCCGAAACGCGCATCTAAGCCTTCTGCATCAAGGCAACGCTCCCCAAGGTCGTAAGGATTGTTCGACTGCCACCGTACGCCATAACGTTTTCCTGCTGAGTCGTGAACCTCGTGAGGATTCCAAGGAAGCGATTGCTCTTCTTCGGGATAACTATTGCCACAGTTCGTAAAAACGAATAATAGCAACGGCAACAAAAAGGAAAACTTATGCATGCCAATATAGAATTAAATGATTGCTTTTAAGATATCTTTCATCATGTCATTGTACGCCACTAAGCGCTCTGCGGCAAAGTTCTTTGACTTCGTGGTGTCGAAATCCCTAAGAGCACTGTATACGACATGTGGGGAGGGAGCCTTGCTATAGCGTGAAAGAGAGGAAACTCTGCAGTTATTCAGTCTTGCCTGAGTGAGAATATGCTTTATTTTACTGGACTTGTCGCTTGTCAACAATCCGTTCAGGTGGGATGTCCCGTAATTATCGAAACAGAAAAAAGGTACTTGATTGTGTAGGGATACGATAATTGGATGCATATTGTTCCCCACATACCCATGGGAATACTTGATAAGTGCGTACCAGTCAATCGGACTCAATGGCAGTTCGATACTTGTTTGTACATTTCCAAATCCATAGTTGCTTGAAAAAGGAAGATTGGCACAGGTGTATCCTTTCGATGAGGCCAATTGAACAAATTCGTTAATCCAATCTTGTGTAACAGATGGGGGACGTGTGTTTAGGAAGCTGATTAAGATATACCTTTCTGGGAGATGGAATTTCTGAAGGGTGTCCTCTTGGGTAGATATTAGGCTACCAGCATTCTGATTGAATGCAAAAACCGGGTCAGGAGTAATTTCGGGAGTGTATTGGCCTTTTGTCAGAAATGAGAACATGGCTTGCGTCCATTCGTCTCTAACAGACAAATATGAATACCTACGAATGCATTGGAGCATTTTCCTTCTGGTGGAAACAGGAATCAGTCTGTAAGCAGAGTCTTGGGAAGAAACAGACATGACAGCGACAGGAATGGGCTTTTGCAACATCTCAATCCAAATTGCCCAGAAAGGATTGGGAAACTCCATATCTTCCGTATTCTTTTTGATTCCGACTATCTTCCGACATGGAAAGACAATGCGCTCTAGTAGCGGATGATGCTGTGCAACAGCATCACTACCGATGATAACGGCTTCTATAGCCTCGTCGACAATTACTTTTGAGATGTCTTCTGCGGTCCGGCATAGAGCAGTCTCATTCCAGAGTTCCTTTCTTGTTGTTTTCTGATTGTTGAACTGGGCAGGCGGAACTGTTTGGGAATAGCTTTTTTCTAAGCTATATGGAATCCAATTGATTATTATTGGCTCATGATGTGAATTCTTCAGGTACATATAAGTGGACAGTAACTGAAGGGTGGCACCAAAGTTGCAGGCAGAATGATATGCTAACAATCCTATTTTCATAAATCAATGACGGAGGTGTTTTATAGTGTCAAAGAGTTTTGTAATATAGTCATGTTCCGTTGGTGAGAGCAGGAAATAATAGACTCCCAAACCGAACAGTATGACATCTGCTATACAAACGAGGAGCAGTCGTAATACAGAAGGTGAGAAGAGAATGGTCAGGAAGAAGAGTATTACCCCTACGCTTACTATCAGAGTGAGGCATGGTACAACGATATCTTTCAGATACGTAATGACGGGATAGTTCAGCAGAAGGCGTGCAAAGTTGAGTCTGACAAGAGTTGCCAACAACTCAATAGCACAGGTGGACCATAATACCGTGACAGGTGACAAACCTCCTAATGTCCCGATATAAACTATGGGTATGGTGCTAATGAGTATGGTGCTGATGAAGATTGTGTACCACTTGATGTTGCCTGTCGACTGGACAGCTGACATAATACCCGAAGTGGACTGGAAAATAATAGACAGGATGATGATAATTCGTGTGAATTCTATCGTGTGTTGGGGTATTTCGCCTAACCAGAGTAGCAAGACAGTGTGTGTCTCTATCAACAAGGGCAGTGCTAAAAGGCCGAGACATAAGAGGGAATACTTAGTTAGCGCACCCGACATCATCGTCAGGCGTTGCCGTTCATGCATACCTTCACTTTGCATCAACTGGGGATTTATGCTTTTCTGAATGGTTGCCGAGAAGTAGCCAAGAACACCATTGACTTGATTGCCTATTCCGTAGGCTGTATTGATGATAGTACCATAGAAATGGTTCAGCACTAAGGCGATGCCTTGGTTACGGCTGATAATAGCGAGAGATGAAAGTGTATTCCAGCCAGCAAAAGAAAACATCTGGAAGAAGAGCGATTTGTCATGAACAACTGACAGAGAAAGACGCAGATGACGATAACGGAAGTGGCTATATGCAAATTTGACGACGAAGATGAAAAGGGAAATCAGTGCAATAGCGTATCCATATATTTCCAGTTTGTCGTATGATATGTAGTAAAGTAACACTGCAGCTGACAATCGGAGAACAGATTCCAATATGCTGATTACTGAAAAAGCCATCATTTCTTCGTAAGCATTTATGAGTGCATCGAATGGCACAGCTAGGATATGGAAGAACATGCTTACCACCAGTAGATGAAATAACAGGTGAGCAATAGTAATCCTGCTTTGTTCAATATTGAGAACGTATTCAAACAAAAGAGGCATTGATAGCTCAATAAGTATAACTACAGCCAAACCAATAATGACATGAAGGATGATACTGATATTGTAAACTTCTAACAGTTTCTGATGGTTGCCTTCTCCTATTGTAACAGAGAGATAGCGTTGGGTTGAGAGGGTCATTGCGGCATTCATAAATGCCAGCATAGATATGATGCCACCTATTAGATTGAACAGACCATAGTCACTGTCTCCAAGTGCATGTAGCAACAGGGGAACAGTGTATAATGAAATAGCCATGCAAATCAGAATCTTTGCATAGAGAACCACTGTGTTAAATATGATCCTGTTAACCCCTTGCATCTCTTCTTTCCAAGCCAATAATGTAGCCGAATGTCATCATTACTATACATGCCCAATAGTAAATGATGATATGGGATACCAATGAAAGAACAAAATAAATAGTGTAAAGCATAGCAGCAGAGGGGGCATACTGCGATTTCGACATAATGATTCTCAGCACGAAAAAGCCTAATGAGATGAAAGCACAGATATATAAGACGAGGCCGATGACACCATAGTCAAAAGTTACCTCCAAGAAGTCATTATGAGCAGATTTCTGGATGGGAGACTCACTGAGGACCGCGTTATATCCATTACCCATAAGCAATTTGTCTGCATCTTGGCGGGATATCATTTTTGCAGCTTTTTCCCAAACTTCAGTCCGACCGCTTCCACTGTCTTGCCCCATGTTCTCAATTCGTGCTAGAAGAGTGTCGTTTTCATTTTCACCCAATGAGCCAAGATAGAAGAACAGACCTCCGAAAGACAATATGAGTAAGATGCTGACAAAAATGGAAGATACCTTCAACTTGTTTTTTATATACTGATTGACAAACAGATACACTAGCAAAGCAGCGGCGAGTGCCAGGACACCAGCACGCTTGACAGATGAAAAAAGAGTCAAGGTAACAATAATGACTATAATGATGCGGAGTAGTCTTGACTTATTGAGTAATACAATGGGGAGCATATAGAGCGTATAATAAGAGCAAATAAGATGGTTTGAAGCAAATAAGTTTATCTTGCTGAATACTCTTACATACTGGAATACAAAAACAAGGGTCATTAAAACGAAAAACCATAAGAGATATTTGCTGTTCCCATAGTTTATTGTAGTATTGTAAGTAGCGTAAAGCACTATCATCGGCATCAAGACCATTGATAATTTGTAAACCATGTCTGAAAAAGTTGTTCCTGGAGTCAGAGCCGTCGGAATTGCTCCCCAACAGAAGAACAGTGTAGAAGGTAATGGTATATACAGGGAAATACAATTTGTATGTGGAAATAAAAGTCTTAAACAACGAGAATGACCATAGTATTAGGGATACAATTGTTAAAAGTCTATGCATACCACCACCTTCGGAACCTTCCATGGCACTCATATGAAACACAGATGACAGACATAGTACTGCCAATGTGAAGTAGTAATAGGCTAATGGAATTTTCTTTAACTGTATTTGCATGAGTAGTTAAAAGCTTCTCACAATTGGTGGGATTTTCTTAGCACATACAGACTCGTTCCTATGCTGGACAGGACAAGCATGAGTAATACGAAAATCATTCTTTTCGGGCCAATGGGCTTTACCGGAACGTCTGCACCTTTTATTACCGTGAATGCCGGTGTACGCTCTTGAACCTTTGCTTTGGCCGCCTCCAGTTGGGCTGCCAACGTGGTGTAGGAGTTGTATTTCAGTTGCATGTCGTTTTCCATGTCTTCCAGTTTCAACTCAACGCTGCGCAGGGCAATTCTTGTGTTAGCATCACTCATACCGCTATAGATCTGCCGTGCCTTCTCGTATTCATGTTTGGCGTTTTGCGCGAGTCCCCTATAGTATTCATAGTCAATTCTGGCTTTTCTGGTCCGATAATCGGTGATAAACGCCTGCAAGTGATCTTTTACAGAATCGGCCAAAGTGCGGCAGATGAGTGCATCTTGAGCATCCACTCTGATGGAAATGACTGCTGTTACCTTGTCAACGCTGATTTTTACATTGTCCCTGACTAAGTTTGCTATAGCATCTTCATCTTTCGAAAGGTAATACGGATCAAATTCAAGGCTACCGCCTTCGTCTTTACCTTTAAGCAGGCGGGTAATTTGATAGAAAGGATATGACCATATAGATTTCTTTTGAAAACTTTTCAGATAATCGTGATAGCTCGTGTTTATCTCACCGTCCTGACTTTTGACCTTTATGCCAAAGAGATTGACAACAAAACCGTTGTCTTCGATGAGGTCAGGATATAGCAATGGTGTAATAGCATCGCTGGTTTCCATTGAGCCTAAATCAATTCCAAACGATGAAGCGATAGAACCTAATGTGCCGCTGGCCATGGAGTTCCCCAACTCAGGAGCGAGCTTAACCTCCGTCCTGTAATATCGAGGGAAGCCTAATATGTAAATGCACGAGACAATAAAGGTAATTGGCAGGACTTTGTAAAACAGTCTTCTGCTGCCCCAAATTGTCTTTATAACAAAACGTAAATCGATAACTTCCGAATTCTTTGTTATGCTTTCTTCCATACTTTTACAACATTCTATTTTAATAGGTTGGCAATCGTGGCTACCATCGTGGCCATAGAGGCAGAACTCGAGCCGATAGACATAACCTCGGGAATCGTCAGACCGCGACCGCGACGTTTCGTCGGCACCACAATCTGGCAACCGGGACGCGGTTTGTGCTTACGGTCGGCCTTGGCCACCATACCGTTCATGTAGATGATGATGGTCTTCGACTTCTTAGCCGAGTTGGTGTAGTCACCGGCCAGGTCGATATAGTCCTTCACCGACAGATTCTCCTTATAGCGCACGGTGTTCGGATAGAGCACTTCGCCGTTGATGCTGACCGTACCCGTATAGCGGGGCACCACGATGCGGTCACCCTCGCGAAGCATCGGGTCGTCGTCGCTGCCGGGATTGGCCAGCGCCTTGTCAAGCTCAATACCTACGGGGAAGGTGGTCATCGTCAGCAGTTTCTTCACGTCGATGGAGTCACTGCCCGAGTTACGCTGGGCCGTGCGTAGCATCGTCTCCATCTGCTCGCGCTCCTCCTGCGTCATCTTACGCAGCAGTTTGGCACCCTCGGGATAGGCCCGCTTCGTCAGACCGCCAGCCTGCTTAATAATCTCGCTCAGTCGCTGGTTGCTGTTGGTCAGCGTATAGTTGCCCGCGAACTGCACTTCGCCCTCGATGGTGATGTTCTGCTGTTCGTTGTACTTCGGACTGCGGCGGACGTAGATTTCATCGTAGGGCTGCAGGGTGAAGTCGTTAGCCTCGCTGATGGTATAGTTCTTGTCAATGCTGAAGCTGTAGGTGAAGGCTAAGGTGTCGCTGGCCTCGGTAGCTTCGGTGTCGATGATGCGGCGGGCCACATCGACCTTTGCCAGCGAGGCGGCATCAGTCAGACCACCGGCTTGAAGGATTGCGTCCTCCACCGTCTGGTTGGCAGCATACTTGTACGTGCCGGGATAGGCCACCTCACCGTGAATGGTGATGGTTTTGTCAGCCTCACGTTCCTCGTTGCTGGCCACATAGAGTACATCCTCGTTCTTGATGGGTATGTCGGGGACGCTGTCATTCAGGATACCGTTGATGTCGACACTGACAATCTCGAGCGAGCGGTCGGCCTTCATACGGTGCATAACGGCGTGCTGGCCGATAGCTTCCTCCGTCAGTCCGCCTGCTGCCTCTACCAAGGCCTTGATAGTGCTGATGTGACCACCGACCTGATACATACCCGGACGGAAGACGGCACCGATGACCTGGACCATGTTCTGATAGCGCACGATGGTGGAGTCCACGTTGATAGAGTCCTCGTCCATCACCTTGAAGTCGTTCATATCGAACTCACCGACGTTAAACACCGAGTACTTGGCACCAGCCTTGCGGTGTACACGGATGGAATTAGTGAAGGCATCGCCCGTGAAGCCACCGGCATAGCGCAGCAGCGTGGCGGCGCTCTCCGTTTTCTTCATCTCGTAAAACATCGGGCGCTTCACCTTACCCGTGATGCAGACAAGCGATTCATAGGGACCTACGGTGATGATGTCGTTGTCCTGTAGGCGGACATCGCCTGTCAGCGTGCCGTTCAGCAGGAAGGCATAGACGTCGACACTCGAAATCTGCCGGCCTGCGCGAAAGACCTTGATGGAGCGCAGCGTACCGATGTCATTCGGACCACCCGCCATGTAGAGGGCATTGTAGACGGTAGCAAAAGCCGACATCGTATAGGTGCCAGGCATCTTCACCTCACCCGTCACGCTGACAGTGATGGTGCGCGTCTGACCGACCGTCAGCTGTATCTGCGACCCCTGGTAGCGGGGACCGATAACCTGCCGCAGTCGGCTCTTGGCCTGACTGACGGTCAAGCCTCCTAACTCCACCACGCCGACGCCCTCGATGGTGATGGTACCGTCAGGCGTGATGGTCTCCGTAACGCTCTCCTGCGAGGCTCCCCAGATGTCAACGTTCACGACGTCGCCAGCCCCTAACCTGTAGTTCTGCGGCGTAGCTATGTTCATTGAGCTCTCGAAAGTCATGTTCCTGTTATTGAACACGTCGTGACCGAATATCTTGCGGCCAGTCGTCCTCTCCTCCTCCATGAAGTACTTCAGCGAGTCGGGCATCATGAAGTCCATCGCCTCGTCCATCTCCACGAACTCCTCGTCATCATCGTTGTACGTATTCTTCTTCGTCTTTGTCCTCATTTCCTTGATGCGGTAGTTCGAGACGTTACGCTTCTCACGCTCCACCTGATCGGCACGCTTCTCGCCGTTGGCTTCGCGCATACGGTTCTTCACTTCCTTCGAACCGGCCGTGATGTCGTCGGCACCAAGGGCACCGTTATTAATCTGCCGCTGGTATTTCTTCTGGATGCGGCGTATCTGTTCGATGGTCACGCCGCGCTGCATCAGCTGGGTGACAATCTGCTGGCGCGACATACCTTTCGCGTTCTGTTCTATGACGTAGTCCATCACCTGGTTATCGGTCATGCCCGACTGTGCCCAAGCCAAAGAGGCCGTGAGCAGGAAGCAGAGTAGAAAACTGGATAATCGTTTCATTCTGATAGTACCTATTTATATTTATATAACCCATAACGGCACAAATTATTGTGCTGACAGGTCAAAAACGCTGCAAAGGTACACATTTTTTCAGAAAAGTTTTGCAGTATTCAGAAAAAAGTGTACCTTTGCGCCGAAATTACGTTTCGTTTTCGTTAACGTTATCGTTCTGGGGTTGACTGGATTTGACGGCGAGATGAAATGGTACGTAAGCACGCGGAGGCTCGTTGGTTCCCTCCTAAATCCGAGTCAGCGCAAATTTAATTGGCAACAATGAGTATGCTCTCGCTGCTTAATCGAAGTACAGTAGATTACGAGCTTAATTCCACTACAAGGTAGAGGAACGAGACGTCGCTCCGAGGATGTTGTTCCGAATCCGGAGATCAAGCGGCGCAGGTTAAATCGGGAATAGTCGCACAGGGCCTCGACGGTGCGATGAAGTTTTAGAGGATAAGGGTGCGGTTGGTGGCTCAGGTCTTGCTGCATCACGAAAATGAAGGCTGAGATAAGCGTGTAGAAAGCGTATGGTTTCCTTGTGCGGACGAGGGTTCGACTCCCTCCAGCTCCACTAACGTTATGCCCTCGCGAGGCCTCACCCTCGTGAGGGTTCTTTGTAAACAAAGCGTCCCTTCGGGCCGGGCGCGACTCCCTCCTGTCTGATTTTTCCATACTTATCAAACGTTCCCCAGATACACATGCCGGATGCCTTCGTCGAGTGCGATGCGCTTGGCAGACTGGAGGGTGGCGAGCGGAGTTGGGACGAGGTTGCTCATCCTGTAGCGGGGGAAGAAACGGCTGAAGTGGAGGGGCGCAGCGGCAAGGTTGTTGGATACCAGCCACTGGCACATACGGCGTATCATCAGCATATCGTCGTTGACGCCGGGAATGACGAGATTGGTCAGTTCCATCCATACGCCGGCATCGCGCATGGCCAGGATGGTGGCGAGGACAGTGTCGAGACGACCGCCACAGACCTGCCTGTAGACGTCGTCGCTGAATGACTTCAGGTCGACGTTGGCGGCGTCAATGAAAGGCAGCAGGTCATGCAACGGCTCCTGACAGACGTAGCCCGCCGTAACGAGGATGTTCCACAGTCCGTTCTCATGAGCCAGACGGGCTGTGTCGGCGACATACTCGATGTAGGTCAGCGGCTCGGTGTAGGTGTAGGCGATGCCGGGACACTTATGTTGGAGGCAGAGGGCGACGACATCCTCGGGAGTCAGTTCATAGTGGTCGACCTGCTCAGGCGAAGCCTGCGAAATATCGTGGTTCTGGCAGTTCAGACAGCGGAAGTTGCAGCCGGTACAGGCAAACGAGAGGCATGTCGTCCCGGGATGGAAGTGGTATAGCGGCTTCTTCTCTACCGGGTCGACGGCTAAGGCACAAGGGCGACCGTAGACCTCGCTGACGAGTCGGCCACCGTCGTTACGGCGGCTCCGGCAGATGCCAGCCTTACTGTCGGCCAAGCGACAATGATGCGGACAAAGCATGCATCTCACCGCCCCGTCGTCCAACGTCTGATAGTATCTGCATTCGTGTTGTATCATCAGAAAACGATAGCTTCGTAGACATATAGTTCGGCATCACGCCATCCGTCCCAGCCGATTCCCGCCTTGTCCTGAGCACAATGACTGACGAACTCCTCTTTCGTCCAGTTCACCTCATCGGCCACCTGAGGCAGGAATGTACCGCTGCGGTAGCCCTTGCGGATATAGATTCCGTGACGATGCAACTCAAACTCGTCGAGGCTCTGGATGCGCCGCATGGGTGTCAGGACAGAAATCTCGATGTCGATATCGTCAAGCTCGTCGCGACGGACCGGCGTGAACCGCGGGTCTTCGAAGGCTGCGGCACGGGCCATCTCAGCCACAATCCTATGCAGGGGATAGTCTTCACCGAAATGGCCGATGCAGCCGCGCAGATGGCCGTGCTTGTGCAGCGAGACGAAAGCGCCACACTTTTGTCGGAGTGTTGAGTTAGCCGCAAAGAGCGGAGAGTCTGTTGGCGCAATCCGTTTGCCGTCCAAGGAGTCCTTGATGCTCTGTAGGGCAATCGCCTTCAGCTGTCGCTTCTCCTCGTCAGTGACGGTAAACTTCTGACTCCTCACGACGGCGAAAGCATGATAGCCCACCACGCGGTTGGGGTCATGGTCGTCGACGTCGCCAGAGTTCTGGTAGAGCAGGTGCTTCACCTGATAGTTTCTGTCGAGCATACACATCAGCGTGATGATGGCAAACTCGCCGCAGGCACTGGTGGCCAGGTTGCGGATGCCGCTCTTGGCGTTAGCCTCGATGGCGGCAATGAACTGACCGACGTCGCCGCTCTCCACCGCTTTTCCCGTCCTGCCGTCTACCGCACAGGCATCGCCGTACGACGGATAATGGGAGAAATCGCTGCTGACGATGAAGAGATTCTTCTCGTTGAAATAGGGCTTCAGCACCTCGGCCATCCGCTTCAGCTTGGCAAAGTCGTCGGTAGAAATGATAATGGGCACGATGGGCGGCACGTCGCCAAGTCGCCGCTGCAGGAAAGGCAGCTGCACCTCCAGGCAGTGCTCACGGTCGTGGGCCTCGGGGTGGTAGGCAAACACACTGTCGGCCTCCATCAGCTGCCGGCCCGTCTCGCGGTCAACCGTCACCTCGCCCAGAGGAGTGGCGTAGCGGTCGGCTCCGATGTTGACCGATGCGCCGTCGAGCCATTCGTGATGGCTGGGACCTAAGAGGAAGATGCGTTCGTAGCGTTTGTCTGTGCTGAGCGTCGCATAGGCAGCCGCCGCCACGTTGCCTGAGAAATAATAGCCAGCATGGGGCACAATGAGTGCCGCCACGTTCTTCGCAAGCGAAGAGTCCAAGACCGAGCGCCCGTTGGCGTCGGCGTTCACGTTCAAAAGACTATCCACCTCATGGCTGAGCCTTGTGGCACTGCCGTCATAGAAGCGTCCTGCCTGGGTTGCCGGCCTCACTATCGGCTCCGGCGCCGTTTTGTCGTTCTTCGCAACCGAAGCGACTAATGTCGAGCGCATGTTCGTCATCATCATTGCTGCAATTATTGTTGTTAATATCATTGTCGTGACTATCGTTATAACCACTGGTTTCCTCATGTTGCCATACATTTCTTGACTGCTTGCAAAGGTAGGCATAAAAGTCCGCACCACCAAATAATCGGATAAAAAGTTTGGAGCTTTCGGCTTTTTTGACTAACTTTGCACTTTCGAACAGACAACTATGGACAAACCCGAAGGACTAACGGAGGTGCTGCTGCACGCCTGCTGCGCCCCATGCTCGTCGGCCATCGTAGAGTGGCTGATGGCCAATGGCGTGCGACCCACCATATTCTACTACAACCCGAACATCTGGCCCCGCGAGGAATACGAGATTCGAAAGAACGAGAGCAAACGGCACGCCGAAGGGCTGGGTATCAAGTGGATTGACGGCGACTACGACCACGAAGGATGGCTGGAGAGCGTCTGCGGACTGGAGGACCAGCCCGAACGGGGACTCCGGTGTCAGCAATGCTTCACACTACGTCTGACGGCGGCAGCGCGAAAGGCCAAGGAGCTGGGCATTGAGGTGTTTGCCACCACCCTGGCCTCCAGCCGTTGGAAGAGTCTGGAACAGATTGAGCAGGCTGGCCGTAAGGCCGAAGCGACAGTACCCGGCACCACGTTCTGGGCACGGAACTGGCGCAAGGGCGGATTACAGGAGCGGCGCAACCAACTGCTGCGTGAGTACGGTTTCTACAACCAGCTATACTGTGGTTGTGAATTTTCTGCAAAATAATGTCACAAAAGTTTCGGTGTTTGAAAAATAATTCGTATCTTTGTGGCCAAAATGCGAACAAACCCATAAAACAATAAGACTATGAAGCATTTCGTACTCATTCTGGCGGCTATGGCCGTCATGGGCAGTCAGAACGCACTCGCCCAGAAAAAAGTAGTAAACCTGTCGGCTGAGACGACGTCAATGAACGTCAAGCTGGTGGAAAATGCTGACCAGACGGTTCAAGTAAGCCGCTATCTGTTTGCTGGTTACAACACACTGTGTATGCCCATGACGCTCAATGGCGACCAGATGGCCGAGGCCGTTCCCGGCATCAGGATTGAGCGGTTGGCAACCATCCGTCAGGAGGGTAGCACCCTCTGTCTCTACTTCGTTGATTGCACGAATGAGGGTATCCAGGCTGGTATGCCTTATCTCATCTTCTCGCCGACGGCCAAGTATCTGCGCGTGAAGAATACCGACGCCACAGACTTCAGCACAGATATCAATACCGTGCGCATGATCGACAACAATGGTAACGAGGTGACGTTCAGCAGTAGCTGGGACATGCGCCGCGTGGACGGCCTCTACGGCATTCCTGCCAAGCAGAACGTCGAGGTTCTGGAGAGCGTGCTGCTGCGCACTACCGCCGAACAAGCTTTCCGTCCCACATGCTGCGGTTTCAGCTGGGAGTCACAGTCAGCAACAGCCACCTCGCTGGAAATCAAGCACGTAGGCAGTCTCTCAGAGATTACAGGCATAAAGGTACAGAAGGCAAGCAATGCCCTGACTGACGTCTACGACTTGAAGGGACACCTGGTACGTAAGCAGGTGAAGGCCGCCAATGCAAAGGCGAACCTGCCCGCCGGTATCTATATCATCGGCGGCGAGAAAGTGACCGTGAAGTAACGAAGACGCTAAAAACACATAAAAACGAGACCCAATGTTTGTGGGTCTCGTTTTTTATTCGTACCTTTGCACCCTAAATCGAAAATCGAAAATCTGTAAATCGTAAATAATAAAGATGTTTGAGAATTTATCAGAGAGACTTGAACGCTCGTTCAAGATACTGAAGGGTGAGGGGAAAATCACCGAGATTAACGTTGCTGAGACTTTGAAGGACGTGCGCCGCGCGCTGCTCGACGCCGACGTGAACTACAAGGTGGCCAAGTCGTTTACCGACACCGTGAAGCAGAAGGCGATGGGTATGAACGTGCTGACTGCCGTGAAGCCCAGCCAGCTGATGGTGAAGATTGTTCACGACGAACTGACGGAGCTGATGGGCGGCAAGGCTGCGGAGCTGAATCTGCAGAACCGTCCCGCCATCATCCTGATGTCAGGTCTGCAAGGTTCGGGTAAGACGACGTTCAGCGGCAAGCTGGCCAACATGCTGAAGACGCGCCAGCACAAGAACCCGTTGCTGGTGGCCTGCGACGTCTACCGCCCCGCTGCCATCGAGCAGTTGAAGGTGGTCGGCCAGACCGTCGGTTGCGATGTCTATACCGAGGAAGGCAATAAGAACGTCGTTGAGATTGCCCAGAACGCCATTCGCAAGGCCAAGCAGGAATCGTACAACGTGGTCATCGTCGATACTGCCGGCCGACTGGCCATCGACGAGGAGATGATGGACGAGATAAGCCGCGTGAAGCAGGCCATCAACCCCGACGAGACGCTGTTCGTGGTCGACGCGATGACCGGTCAGGATGCCGTGAACACGGCCAAGGAGTTCAACGACCGCCTGGACTTCGACGGTGTGGTGCTGACGAAGCTCGACGGCGACACCCGTGGCGGTGCTGCCCTCTCGATACGTACTGTCGTCACCAAGCCCATTAAATTTGTGGGTACCGGCGAGAAGATGGAGGCCATCGACGTGTTCCACCCCGAGCGTATGGCCGACCGTATCCTCGGCATGGGCGATGTGGTGTCACTCGTGGAGCGTGCCCAGATGCAGTTCGACGAGGAGGAGGCCAAGAAACTGGAGAAGAAAATCCGCAAGAACAAGTTCGACTTCGAGGACTTCATGGGTCAGATTCAGCAAATCAAGAAGATGGGTAACATCAAGGAACTGGCATCGATGATTCCCGGTGTGGGCAAGCAGATTAAGGACCTCGACATCGACGATAATGCATTCAAGGGTATTGAGGCTATCATCAACTCGATGACGCCGAAGGAGCGCCAGAATCCCGACATCATCAACCAAAGCCGTCGGCTGCGCATTGCCCGTGGCTCGGGTACGAAGATTGAGGACGTGAACCGACTGATGAAGCAGTTCGACCAGACGCGCAAGATGATGAAGATGGTCTCGGGCATGGGCTCGTCGAAGATGGCTCAGATGGCCAGTGCAATGAAGGCCCACCCCCTACCCCTCCCCAAGGGAGGGGGGCTTAAATAGTTTAAGCGATGAGACATAAGTACCAGACTGCTGCTTCGAACTATACACTGCTGGAAGAATATGCGCGTGAGAACCGGAATAATCCGACTGAGGCAGAGCGGGTACTGTGGGAGTATCTCAAGGGAGGCAGGATGGGAGCGCATTTCCGTCGACAGCATGTCCTGATGGACTATATACCGGATTTTGTGTGTCTTGCCAAGCAACTTGTGATAGAAATAGACGGTGGTTATCATCTTGATGGGGAACAACCTCAAAGGGATGCGGAGCGAGCGGCGGAACTTGCCGGGCAAGGCTTCCGGGTTCTAAGATTCTCAAACGAAGAGGTGCTAAGTGATATTGATAACGTATTGGAAACCATTTCAAAAGTAATAGACGATGAATAAATCTGCAGAAGGAGTAACCAAACACCCCTCCCTTGGGGAGGGGCAGGGGGTGGGCTTGATAGACGGTAAGGCTACTGCTGCCCAAATCAAGGCCGAGATTGCCGAGGAAGTGAAGGAGATAATGGCTCAGGGCGGCAAGCAGCCCCACTTGGCCGCAGTGCTGGTGGGTCACGACGGCGGCTCGGAGACATACGTTAAGAATAAGGTACTCGCGTGCGAGGCCTGCGGCTTCAAGTCGACACTCATACGCTATGAGGCCGATGTGACCGAGGAGGAACTGCTGGCCTGCGTTGACCGTCTGAACAAGAACGGCGACGTCGACGGTTTCATCGTCCAGCTGCCCCTGCCGAAGCACATTGACGAGCAGAAGATTATCGAGGCCATCGACTACCGCAAGGACGTCGACGGATTCCATCCCATCAACGTGGGTCGCATGGCCATCGGCCTGCCCTGCTTCATCTCGGCCACGCCGCTCGGCATCATCACGCTGCTGAAGCGCTACGGCATCGAGACAAGCGGCAAGAAGTGCGTCATACTCGGCCGCTCCAACATCGTCGGCAAGCCTATGGCCCAGCTGATGATGCAGAAGCAGTATGGCGATGCGACGGTCACCGTCTGCCACTCGCGCTCGAAGACGCTGAAGGAGGAGTGCCGCGAGGCCGACATCATCATTGCCGCCATCGGCCAGCCCGACTTCGTCACCGCCGACATGGTGAAGGAGGGTGCCGTCATCATCGACGTCGGTACCACCCGCGTACCCGATGCTACGCGCAAGAGCGGTTTCCGGCTGAACGGCGACGTGAAGTTCGACGAGGTGGCTCCCAAGTGCTCTTATATCACGCCCGTCCCCGGCGGCGTAGGTCCGATGACCATCTGCTCGCTGATGAAGAACACTTTGGCTGCCGGCAAGAAAGAGTATTACAAATGACCGCTGACGAGTATTACCAGAAAGGTAACGAATACCGCAAGCAGCAGCAGTGGCACGAAGCCATCAACTGCTATATCCAGGCAATAGCGCTTGACCCTGACAGCCCCGCTGTCGAGGCCAAGCGTATGCTTGACGACATCATGGCCTTCTACTGTAAGGACATGTACAACCCATAACCGGCTTCGCTTATTCAGAAGAGGCTTCCAACAGTTTTGTGACCTCAGCCGGATTGAGAGCCCACTCGTAGGTATAGGCCTCATCGGCTTCTCCAGCACTTTCCACACGTGTAAGATTCTGCGCCTTGGCTTTCATGTCAAGGAGTTCGCCCACGGTAAGCTTCGACTCCAGTCTGTGGAGCAGGACCTCTACCGAACTGCTGTCGACCCCGCTGACGGTCTGCGCTGTGAAAGGCATCTCGAGCCATATAATCTCACGCTTCGCCACATCGAGCACGCCAAACACCAAGCCCTTGGAGAGATTGCCCTCGCTGATACGGACCATGTGCTGCACGCAGGACGGGTCGTAGGCCACGCCGTCGTCTTCGGAGACCTTCATCTCGTAAGCAGAGTCCATCCACCCGACTACCAGATTGGGCGAAAGGGCGCCGACGGAGTAGGCATTGCAGGTAAAGGTGACGTATGTGGCACCGGCGGCCACAAGCTCGGGCAACGACAGCTCGATATACTCGGCAGTGCCCACCATGTCGGGAATGGATCGTATGTCGCCAGAATGCTTCGCACCCACACAGGTCAGATAGCGGAAGGAGCACTCCGCAACCCGCGCTTCCGGCAGAGCGATAAGGCAGCTCAGGTCCATGTCGAGATTCTGCTCTTCCAAGCCCTGGCCCCACTGGAGGAACAGGCGGACGGCATCGCCCGCTACAGGGAAGCGTGTTCCCGTCAGGGCACAGGACATATCCTGAATGGTCGACGAACGGTCGCCCACACTAACGGGAATATGGTACAGCTCCGGCTCGATGAAGATGGTCTTCGCCACTGTGTCTTGGGCGGCGAAACGCCTGGCCATAGAAGTCTTGTAGAGGTCGGTCACGGCTTCAGCCATCGACGTGCGGGTATTGTCATCATACAATGCCAACAGCTTGTTGGGCTGGATTTGACGGACCACACCGGTAATGGGCCTGGCCAGCCGCGACTCCCTTGTATTGAAGTAAGCCTCAGCCCCGTTGCCGAGCGACAACAGCAGACGGGCGGGCAGGCTGTCGGCAATATCCTCAAAAACCGCCAGCACCCTATCACTGCCGAAACGGAGCATGGATGCAAACAGACAGCGGGCAAAAAGTCCCGGACGCTCCTTCAGCAGTGCCAAGGTCTTGTCGGCGTCGTTCTCCGAGCGGGCCTTGTCAACGCGCCCCTGCCATGTGGTATAGTCCTGCCTGTAGAACACATCGAGAATCTCCGCCAGGCGGTCGAAGCCTTTCTTATGAGCGTATTCTGCCAGACGCAGCGCACGAATGGCCCGGACCCACATGCCGCGCTTGGGATTCATATTCTCGGCGGCCTGTCGGGCAGTCATCGGCAGGGCATTCAACCACCGTGCCACACGCAGACAGGCCTTCCGACTGTACTTCAGCCTCAAGTTCTTCCTCATCTCCTCGGCAGCATCAGCACCCCGGTCAAGCGGTCCCCAGATATGGGAGTACAGCTTTTGCGCATGGGCGACAAGCGTCCTTGGCTCAATAATCTGCACATAGCCCGTCTTCTCATACCAAAGGTAGCGGAGGATGTCCGTCGGCGTTTTCAGCAGCGCCGAAGCCTCGTCGCACCTGTCCTGCACCACCAGCAGTCTGACGACCAGCATGGCCGTCTCCTTCATCTTGATACCGGCATCGTCAGGCAGCGGGAACTCGCGCAACAGCAGTTCCAGCGAGTCCTTCTGGGTGGCGTCAAGGGGAGTGGCCGACGACAGGAGCGTTTTGAACACATGCTCCATGTCGCTGACAGTAAACAGGCGCAGTTCCTTCAGTTTGCTGCCCTGGCCCTTGTAGACATAGTCGGCAGTCTTAAACGGTGTGCCGCAGAACGGACAGCCATTATAGCGCTCCAAAGGGAATGTTCCCTCCGGAATAAGGTGTCCGCACGGCAGGGTGGTTCCCCTGAACCCGGCTTCCTCGCCGAAGAAATTGGCAAGCAGAGTTACAAAATGGTCAAGCAGCGTCTCGTTGGTGGGAATGTCCCAGCCCTTGACAAGCGGTGCCCAGTTGAGGTTCACGCCCATCACGTCGTTGACGCACGCCGTGATTTCAGCAAGCCTGTCGGCCGTCACGGTATGAAGCGCATGAAGCAGTTCCTCGCTGACGCAGAACCCGTTCTCAGCGAGCCGGGCGATGAATGCCATCACCGGCACGGAAGCGACGGAAGACTCCATGTCAATGCCTGTGCGCTCCGTGTCGAGAAACACGGCACGATAGCGCAAGGCGACTTTCGTCAACGACTTGTTGTCCATCTCGTTCAACAATTAAAAGGTAATTGGCAGGCAGATGATGAAACAGAATTCACAGAAGTATGCCAACCTTGACCTTGTTAATGCTTAGAAGGTGAAGTCGAAGATATTTGCCCACTCCGGGTCAACCATGACCACCATCGACTTTGGCTCCTCAGGGTCCGGTTCGGGCTCGTCGGGCTTGTCGGGCGAATCAGCAACGAAGTACTTACCCGTGTAGCGCGTAATGCAGTTGCGCTGCATACTCACGTTCTCGAATTCCTTCTCGTAGACGATATCCTCATTGGCATTAAACGCCTTCATGGTGATGTTCAGCGTACCTTTTTCGGAATGCAGGAAAGTAAACATATCGAACTGCAGCGTCTTTCCCGTCAGTTCATCACCAGTAGTGACGAACACCGACTGCTTGGAGTTAACGCAGCCGTAGCCCGTAGTAGCATCAAGGGTTCCGCTGCCGCCTTCATAGTAGAATTGGAACTTCTTGACGTTGGCGGGCTTCACGTCCGTAGTCACCACACGGAACATCGACGTGGCGCGCTTCATGCTGATATCAACCTTCGAACTTCCAGCCGTCACGGTCATGTTACCATAATAATAGAAGGTATCAGTGAAACCCGTGCCACCAGAGCTCTCAGGATTGGTGAACTGTATCTTAGCAGGATTTGTCGTCGTAGGATTGGAATTGCCGCTATGTGCGAGCACCAGAATCTGATAGTCACCCGACTCCAGTTCCAGCGATAACGTCCCGAAGTCACTGTCGCCCTTCGCCTGGTTCTTGCTCTTCACGCGGCTACCGTCCTTGTAGACGGCAAAGCACAGGCGGGTACACACCTCCGAAACGTTCACCAGAGCACGGGTAGTCGAGGCCGACCAGCCCGCCTCAACATCCGCCACCCGGATGGTCACCTTGCCCATTGCAGTTGTTTCACTTGGCACAGTGTCATCGATGACGGGCTTCTCACACGAAAGGAGCAACATCCCCGTCAGCAGCACACACAACACGCTCAACAGATTGTTCTTCATAAGGATCATGATTTTTAGTCTTCAATGTGCAAATATACATCTTTTTCCAATAGGTTATCTTTGCACGTTCCAATTATTAAGATTATTTCACACAAAAGTCACCGGGCGTAACTACTCAGCACCCCCATGGCATGAGTACTTGTCTTACTGTTGTACGACA
>CAMHIS010000013.1 GCA_946185285.1 uncultured Prevotellaceae bacterium | reverse complement strand
GCATAAGGACGCGCGTCCACCAAGTGGTATCGGTCATGTTCTTCAGGCCGCACTCAGTGAGGGCGAGCAGCTTGTCATTCTTCCGAGAGAATTCGGTGAGGAACTTGAGGTCGGCATTGACAGCAGTCTTGAAATCGGCCTCAGTGCCCCATTGGTAGGCATCTTCGCCGACAAGCGTGACGCGGCTGTTGCCGGGATAGCGCTGAAGAAAGCGTTCTGTGGTCCACTGTCCGTCCAGATTAGGCGAATAGCTCCAGAGCAGATTGCTGAAGCCCCGCCCGTTGAGGTAGTCCTGCAGCATGTTCCACAGATTGCGAAACTCCAGGTCGGTGCAGTTCTTCTGTCCCCACCAGAACCATGAGCCATTGTTCTCGTGCCACGGTCGGAAGATGATGGGTACTGGCTGTCCTTTACTATCTTTCAGCGTAGCGATGAAGTCGCCGACGCGCTGCATCCACAGCTGGAATTTCTGGTGCTGAGAGCCACCGGGCAGTATGCTGGTGACGACGCCAGGTGTCTTAACATCCCAAGCCGTACCGCCGGTCAGCGGGTTGCGCGGGTGCCAGCTGAGGGTGACGATACCGCCGCGCTCCACATGGGCTATGAGCTGTTCCCTGATACGCAGGAAGGGGACGCTGTCGAGATTCTTGGCATCGCCCATCTCAATGCCGCCCAAGTCAAAGCCCATGACGGCGGGATAGTCGCCAACAAGTTCGCGGATGTCACTGCGCCCGTACTCCCACTCCCAGGTGAGCCCGTAGAACGGGTCATCCTGGTGTCCGGCCATATAGCCTCGCTTCTGAATACTCGTCAGTCGGTCGGCCAGTCTTCCGGCAGGTGTATCGACATTGTTATTACCCCTGCTCTGGGCATTTACCACTGCTGAGAGCACGAGTGCCAACAGCAGAATCAGCGTTGTTTTTGCTTTATTCATAGTCCTTGGTTGTTGTTAATCGGTGCAAAGGTAGCAATTTTTCCGGAATAATTGCAACCAAGTTGCAAGAAACTGTCCGTACCTTTGCACCGTCATTCAGAAATAAGGAAAAAGATATGGAACATTCACATCACCATCACGAACACCATCACGAACACCATCACGAACACGAAGGCGGGAAAGGACGCATCGTCCTGATAGTCGCCGCAGCCCTTCTGTTGGTGGGTGCAGTCATCATTGAGCACAGTCTGTCGCTGCCGACGTGGCAGCTGCTGCTCGTCTATCTCGTACCATACCTGCTCGTCGGCCACGACACGCTGAAGGAAGCCGTTGAGGGCATCACTCACGGCGACGCCTTCAACGAGCACTTTCTTATGTCGGCAGCCACTGTCGGAGCACTCTGCATCGGCTTTCTGCCGGGTGCTGAGACACAGTTCCCGGAAGCAGTCTTCGTCATGCTGTTTTTCCAGATAGGCGAACTGTTCGAGGGGTATGCTGAAGGCCGTAGCCGCGAAGGCATCGCCCACCTGATGGACATCCGGCCTGACATTGTACACTTAGGTGAGAAAGACGTCAGCCCGGAAGCGGTCGGCATAGGCCAGACCATCGTCATTCGTCCTGGCGAGAAGGTGCCGCTCGACGGTGTCGTCGTTAGCGGTACATCAGCGCTGAACACAATAGCCCTGACGGGCGAGAGCGTCCCCCGCGACGTGACTGTCGGCGACGAGGTTGTCTCGGGCTGTGTCAATCTGTCGGGCGTTTTGAAAGTGCGGACAACGAAGGTCTTTGGCGAGAGCACCGTCTCGAAAATCATCGACCTTGTGGAACACGCCAACGAGCACAAGTCGAAGAGCGAGGCATTCATCACCCGATTTGCTCGCATCTACACACCGGTGGTTGTCGTAGCCGCCATCGCCCTGGCCGTCGTTCCGCCACTGCTCATAGCCATCACCCAACACCTATCACCTATCACCCTTTTCAGCACGTGGCTCTATCGCGCCCTGATGTTCTTGGTCGTTTCGTGCCCCTGTGCTCTGGTGCTGAGCGTTCCACTGACATTCTTCGGCGGTATCGGCGGAGCCTCGAGGCGCGGTATCCTTATCAAAGGAGCCAACCACATAGACCAGCTGGCCAAGGTTGTCACCGTCGTCTTCGACAAGACGGGCACGCTGACCCACGGCCGGTTCGACGTCGAGGCCGTCCATCAAGGCAGCTGCGAGAAGACCGGCTCGGAGATGGAGCACGAGCTGCTGCATCTCGCCGCCCACGTGGAGCACTTTTCCACGCACCCCATCGGCGCCGCCCTGCGCGATGCCTTCCCCGACGAGGCTACAGACGGCTGCAAGGTCAGCGACGTGACCGAGGTGGCCGGACAGGGCATCCGTGCTACGGTAGGCGGCAAGGTAGTATGCGTCGGCAATGCCAAGATGATGGACGCCATTGGAGCGCGCTGGCACGACTGCACCCACACAGGTACCATCATCCACGTGGCCATCGACGGACAGTATGCCGGCCACATCGTCATCAGCGACCAGGTGAAGGCCGACAGTGCTTCAGCCGTCGCCCAGCTGCATGAGCTTGGCGTCAGGCATACCGTCATGCTGACTGGCGACCGCCAGGAGGTAGCTGCCGACGTAGCCCGACAACTCGGCATCAGCGAGTTCCATGCCGGACTGCTGCCCGCCGACAAAGTCAAGTATATTGAAGAATTGCAGAATGGCGTGGCTTTCGTCGGCGACGGCATCAACGATGCGCCAGTACTGGCACGCGCCGACGTGGGCATAGCGATGGGAGGCTTGGGCAGCGATGCTGCCATAGAGGCTGCCGACGTGGTGCTGATGGACGACCAGCCGTCGAAGATAGCGCTGGCCATCCGCATCGCCCGCCGCACACTGGCCATCGCCCGCCAAAACGTGTGGTTCGCCATCGGCGTCAAGGTGGCCGTCCTGTTGCTGGCTGCTTTCGGCATAGCTACCATGTGGCTTGCGGTCTTTGCCGATGTCGGTGTCACCGTCTTAGCCGTTCTCAACGCCATGCGTACACTGCGTACGCATGGCTTTTAAGAAAGTTTTTCACTTCCGCTTCCCGCTTCTCATTTCTTTTTCGTAATTTTGCAGCCGAAATTACAATCACGTGGATATGAGAAAGACCATCTATACACTAATTGTGCTTGCAGCCGTCCTTCTGTCGGCTGCCTGCAATGACTACGAGACTTACGGTGAACTGAAGGAAAAGGAGCGCGACAATATCGAGCGTTTTATCTCCGACTCCGGCTTCGTCGTCATCAGGGAGTCACAGTTCCATGCTCAGGGCGACTTGACCATAGGCGACAAGCAGTTCGTCTACTTGGACAAGAGCGGCGTCTACATGCAGATTGTGCGTAAGGGCTGTGGAGAGAAAATCAAGGACGGCGAGACGCTGAGCGTCCTCTGCCGCTTTGTTGAGAAGAGCATACAAGACACGACCATGCTCTACAATGCCTACTACTTCATCTTCGACCCCGACATCATGAACGTCACCCGCTCAGGCAGTACCTACAGTGCCACGTTCGTCAGCGGTGTCATGCTCAACGCCTACGGTTCCAGCGTGCCTGAGGGATGGCTCGTGCCACTGCAGTATGTCAACATCGGCCGCCTGACCAAGCCCGACGACGAACTGGCCCGGGTGAAACTGATTGTGCCCCACTCGCAGGGTACTACCCAGAACGCCAAATCGAACGTCATACCTTATTATTATGACATCACATTCCAAAGAGGACGATAGAGGGTAAAAAAGAAGGTAAGAAAGTAAAAAGGTAAAAAGCAAAAAACACAATGACACTCATAAAATCCATTTCCGGCATCCGCGGCACCATCGGCGGACACACGGGCGACACACTGAACCCGTTAGACATCGTTAAATTCACAACAGCTTACGCCACATTCATTGGCGGCAAAAAGATTGTCGTCGGACGCGACGGTCGCATCTCCGGCCCTATGGTCCGCGACATCGTCTGCGGCACCCTCGTCGGCATGGGCTATGAGGTTATCGACATCGGACTTGCCACCACGCCGACCACAGAGCTGGCAGTGCGCTGGCAAAAGGCCGACGGCGGCATCATCATCACCGCCTCACACAATCCGACACAGTGGAACGCCTTAAAGCTGTTGAACAGCGAGGGCGAGTTCCTGACGGCTGCCGACGGGGCCGAGGTGCTGCGCATA
This sequence comes from uncultured Prevotellaceae bacterium, assembly GCA_946185285.1. Classification (GTDB taxonomy): domain Bacteria; phylum Bacteroidota; class Bacteroidia; order Bacteroidales; family Bacteroidaceae; genus Prevotella. The sequence goes on along the minus strand of CAMHIS010000013.1, from coordinate 43,338 downwards.
GCCGAAGCCGAAGACTTCGACTACGCTCCCGTCGAACAGTTGGGGCACGTTATCCACGACGACACCATGAACCAGCGCCACGTAGACGCCGTACTTCAGTTGCGACTGACCGACGCTGCGGCTATCCGTAATCGGAAGTTCCGCGTCTGTGCCGATACCATCAACTCGGTCGGCGGCATCATCCTGCCACAGCTTTTCCAGGCCCTCGGCGTCGATTACGAGATACTCAACGGCTACTGCACAGGCCAGTTTGCCCACAATCCCGAGCCGTTGGAAAAGAATCTTGGCGGCATTATGGACCGTATGCGGAAAGGCGGCTTCGACCTGGGCATCGTAGTCGACCCCGACGTCGACCGCCTCGCCTTCATCTGCGAAGACGGTACGATGTTCGGCGAGGAGTACACGCTGGTCTCAGTGGCCGACTATGTATTGTCAGCCCCCCTGTCGCAAGCAAATGAAGCCCCCTCGGGGGCCGTAGGTGGGGCTTTCACCGTCTCCAACCTCAGCAGCACCCGCGCCCTGCGCGACGTCACCGAGCGTCACGGCGGCTCATACGCTGCTGCAGCCGTCGGCGAAGTCAACGTCACCACGAAGATGAAGGAAGTGGGGGCAGTCATCGGCGGCGAGGGCAACGGCGGTGTCATCTACCCCGAAAGTCACTATGGACGCGATGCCCTTGTTGGCATAGCACTCTTCCTGTCGAGCCTTGCCCAGAAGGGCTGCACGGTCAGCGAACTGCGCCGCACGTTCCCCGACTACCAGATAGCCAAGAACCGTATTGACCTGACCCCGGAGACTGACGTCGATACCATTCTTGTCAAAGTCAAGGAGATGTTCCAAGGCGACCCGTCGGCCGTTGTCAACGACATCGACGGTGTGAAGATAGACTTCCCCGACCGCTGGGTACACCTGCGCAAATCGAATACCGAGCCCATCATCCGAGTCTACAGCGAAGCACAGACGATGGAGCAGGCCGACGAGCTTGGCAAGCGCCTCATGCAGGTGGTCTACGACATGCAATCAGTTTAACAATGCAATAAAAAACCAATAAAAAAGCATAAGACTATGATGAACGAACAGCAAGTGATGAAGCCATACGTGATTGGCTTGGACTTAGGAGGCACGAACTCCGTGTTTGGAATTGTCGACGCCCGCGGCGAGATAAAGGCCACGACTGCCATCAAGACCGGCGGCTACACTTCGGCCGAAGCCTACGTCGATGCCTGTGTGGAAGCCCTGCAGGTAATCATCGAGCAGGTGGGCGGTCTGGAGAAGATTAAGGCTATGGGCATCGGTGCGCCCAACGGCAACTACTATAATGGCACCATCGAGTTTGCACCCAACCTGCCTTGGGCCCACGACAATGTCGTGCCCCTGGCCAAGATGTTCAGCGACCGTCTGGGAGGCATTCCCGTGGCACTGACCAACGACGCTAATGCTGCCGCCCTGGGCGAGATGGTCTACGGCGTTGCCCGCGGCATGAAGAACTTCATCGTCATTACCTTAGGTACAGGCGTGGGTAGCGGCATCGTGGTGAACGGCCAGCTGCTCTACGGCCACGATGGCTTTGCCGGCGAGCTGGGCCACGTCACGATGGTACGCGGCGCTGAGGGTCGCAGCTGCGGCTGTGGCCGTACGGGCTGCCTTGAAGCTTACTGCTCGGCAACGGGTGTGGCCCGCACTGCCCGTGAGATGCTGGCCAAGACCACCCGTCCGTCGCTGCTGCGCGAGATGAATCCCGAGGACATCACGTCGCTCGACGTCAGCATTGCCGCCGGCAAGGGCGACGAGCTGGCCAACGAGATATACCAGTTCACAGGCAAGATGCTGGGCGAGGCCTGCGCCGACTTCACGGCATTCTCTTCGCCCGAGGCATTCATCTTCTTCGGTGGTATGGTGAAGGCCGGCGAGCTGATTATGAAGCCCATCCGCGAGGCCTACGACGCCCACGTCATGCAGATTTTCCGCGGCAAGGCCCAGTTCCTGGTGAGCGGTCTCGACGGTGCCTCAGCCGCCGTGCTCGGTGCCTCGGCCATCGGGTGGGAAATCTGAAGCCCACCCCCCTGCCCCATTCCCGAGCGAGGCTCGCCTACCCGTAGCCTTTCCCCAAGGGAGGGGTGTTTAATACAGAATGAGCACAGATTCTTACAAGGTACAATTATTAATCATTTAATATATTTGGAGAGCCACAACACCTAAACATGTAATAAAAACATCCCTCCCTTGGGGAGGGCTTGGGTGGGCTTTAAAATCTATGGAAAAGAAACTATTATTAGGCGACGAGGCCATTGCCTTAGGAGCACTGCACGCCGGACTCTCTGGTGTGTATGCATACCCGGGCACGCCGTCGACTGAGATTACAGAGTTTATTCAGGGTAACGCCCTGGCCAAGGAGCGCGGCGTACACTGCCGCTGGAGTACCAACGAGAAGACGGCTATGGAGGCCGCACTGGGCATGTCGTTCATGGGCAAGCGCTCAATGGTCTGCATGAAGCACGTCGGACTGAACGTCTGCGCCGACCCGTTTGTCAACAGCGGCATGACGGGCGTCAACGGCGGCGTCGTGGTCTTGGTGGCCGACGACCCGTCGATGCACTCCTCTCAGGACGAGCAGGACTCACGCTTCTACGGCAAGTTTGCCCTCATCCCGACTTTCGAACCGTCGAGCCAGCAGGAGGCCTACGACATGATGGCCGCCGCCTTCGACTACTCGGAGCGCATCTGCCTGCCGGTGCTCATGCGCGTCACCACCCGCATGGCCCACAGCCGCGCCGTCGTCCAGTGTGTTGACGTACCACGTCAACAGAACGCCCTGAACTACAACGCCGTAGCCGCCAACTGGGTGCTGCTGCCCGCCAACGCCAAGAAACGCAACGACATCGTCACCGCCCAGCAGGCTCAGCTGGAGCAGGACGCCGCAGGCTCTCCTTATAATATATATAAGGAAGGCACCGACAAGAAGCTCGGCATACTGGCCAGCGGCATCGGCTACAACTACGTCATGGAGTGCTTCCCCGACGGCTGCCCCTACCCCATCCTGAAGATTTCGCAGTACCCGCTGCCGAAGCAGCTGGTGCGCCGCCTCATGGACGAGTGCCAGCAGGTGCTCATCGTCGAGGAGGGCCAGCCCTTCATCGAGGACATCGTCCGCGGCGTCTACGACCTGAAGAACGTTCACGGCAAGCTCGACGGCACGCTGCCCCGCACGGGCGAGCTGAACCCCGACTTCGTGAAGAAGGCCCTCGGCATGGAGGTGGGCCAGTGCTTCGACCCGTGTGCCGACGTGGCTCCGCGTCCGCCCGCACTCTGTCAGGGCTGCGGCCACCGCGATGTCTACGCCGCGCTGAACGAGGTTTTGAAGGAGTACGACAATCCGCGCGTCTTCGGCGACATCGGCTGCTACACGCTGGGCTTCCTGCCCCCGTTCCGCGCCATCCACTCGTGCGTCGACATGGGTGCCTCGATTACAATGGCCAAGGGTGCTGCCGACGCCGGTCAGTGGCCCGCAGTAGCCATCATCGGCGACTCCACGTTTACCCATAGCGGCATGACGGGCCTGCTCGATGCCATCAACGAGAACGCCAACATCACCGTCATCATCAGCGACAACCTGACGACGGGCATGACGGGCGGTCAGGACTCTGCCGGCACCAACAAGTTCGAGGCCATCTGCCGCGGCTTGGGCCTGAGCGACGAGCACCTGAAGGTGGTCGTTCCCCTGCCGAAGAACATGCCGGAGATTACGCAGACCATCCGCGACGAAATCAACTACAAGGGAACGAGTGTCATCATCCCGCGCCGCGAGTGCATGCAGACGCTGCAGCGCCATTTGAAAGAGCAGAAGAAGGCCCAACCCATCCCCAAGGGAGGGGAGTCTAAATAGACTTGTAGGTGGATGCTAATTGATTTAATGAATAGAAAGTATAACTAAAAAATGGAGACCCCCTAAGTAAACAAACGCCCCTCCCTTAGGGAGGGGTTGGGGGTGGGCTTTATGAAGACAGATATTATTTTATGCGGCGTGGGCGGACAAGGCATCCTCTCCATCGCCACCATCATAGGCGAAGCCGCCATGAACGAGAACCTCTACATCAAGCAGGCCGAGGTGCACGGCATGAGCCAGCGCGGCGGCGACGTGCAGTCGAACCTGCGTATATCGAGCGAACCCATCTACAGCGACCTCATCGCTAAGGGCAGTGCCGACGTCATCATCTCAATGGAGCCGATGGAGGCCCTGCGCTACCTGCCCTTCCTCGCCAAGGACGGCTGGATCATCACCTCGGCAACGCCGTTCAAGAACATTCCCAACTACCCCGACATGGACGTCATCAACGCCGACCTCGACCGGCTGCCCAACGTCATCCGCATCGACATCGAGCAGATGGCTAAGACGGGTGGCGTGCCCCGCTCGGCCAACGTCATCCTGCTCGGCGCCGCCCAGAAGGCACTGGGCATTGAGTACCATAAACTGGAGGATGCCATCCGTCGCGTCTTCGGCCGCAAGGGCGAGGCCATCGTCGAGGCCAACATCAAGGCATTGGCAATAGGACGCAGCGAAAGTGAGAAGTGAAGAGTGAAAAGTGAGTCGTAGGAAGGGACTGCTGGCACTGTCGCCACTCATGGTGTTCGTCACACTGTATCTGGTTTCCAGTATCGTGGCGGGCGATTTCTACAAAGTGCCTATCACCGTGGCGTTTATGGTGGCTTCTGTCTATGCAGTTGTCATCAGCGGCGGTCTGCCGATAGACAAACGCATCAATGCCTACTCACGTGGGGCGGCCACAGAGCAGATGATGCTCATGGTCTGGATTTTCGTCCTTGCCGGCGCCTTTGCCAACTCGGCCAAGGCGATGGGCAGCATTGATGCCACGGTGAACCTGACGCTGGCCCTGCTGCCGCCGCAGATGCTTATTGCAGGACTCTTCGTCGCCGCCTGCTTCATCTCCCTCAGTATTGGAACGAGCGTAGGGACCATCGTGGCACTAACGCCTATAGCAGCCGGCATAGCCACACAGACAGGGACATCGGTGGCCATGATGACAGCCGTCATCGTGGGCGGTTCCTTCTTCGGCGACAACCTCTCGTTCATCTCCGACACCACCATCGCGGCCACCCAGACGCAGGGTTGCCGACTCAGCGACAAGTTCCGCGCCAACTCCTTTCTGGTCATGCCGGCAGCACTGGTCATTCTGATTATATATGTGCTGATAGGAACCGACACACAAGCACCTGCCGACATCCCCACCCTGGAGCCACTGAAGGTCTTGCCCTATCTGGTTGTGCTCATCACGGCCGTCTTTGGCATGAACGTTATGGCCGTGCTTACCTTAGGCATCTTGCTTACCGGCGGCGTCGGCATGCTGACGGGCAGCTACGACCTTTACGGATGGTTCGGCTCGATGGGCGAAGGCATCGTGGGCATGGGCGAGCTTATCATCATCACCATGATGGCCGGCGGACTGTTGGAACTCATCCGCCAGCAGGGAGGTATCGACTACCTGATACAGCTGCTTACCCGCCACGTGACGGGCAAGCGGGGAGCCGAACTGTCGATTGCTGCATTGGTGTCTATGGTCAACGTATGCACTGCCAACAACACCGTGGCCATACTGACCGTCGGCGGCATTGCCAAGCACATCGGCGACCGTTTCGGACTCGACAACTGCAAGTGTGCCTCGATTCTCGACACATTCTCGTGCTTCGCCCAGGGACTCCTGCCCTACGGTGCCCAGATGCTGATGGCGGCCGGACTGGCTCAGTTGAATCCCATCGCCATCATACCTTATCTCTACTACCCCTTCGCCATCGGCATCACCGCCCTGGTAGCTATCTTCATCCGCTATCCGCGACGCTACTCGTAAGCAACTCTGTTTACTCAAACAGGCCCTGACGACGCTCGACATCCTTTACCCATAAGGCGGAAGAGGCGTCGCTCGGCATACGCCAGTCACCTCGCGGCGACAGGCTGACGCTGCCGACCTTCGGACCGTCGGGCATACAGGAGCGCTTGAACTGCTGGCTGAAGAAGCGACGGCAGAAGACGGTCAGCCAGTGTTTGATGACCTCGTCGTCGTAGCTGCCGCTGAAGGCCTTGCGCGCCATCAGGAATATCTTGGAGGGACGGAAACCGAAGCGCATGAAATAGTAGATGAAGAAGTCGTGCAGCTCGTAGGGGCCTACCAAGTCCTCGGTCTTCTGCTTGATTTGTCCGTGCTCGTCGGCTGGTGTCAGCTCTGGTGAAATAGGCGTGTCAACAATGTCGAGCAGCACCTCGGTAGCCAGTTCACCGGCCAAATAGGTGACGAGGTGGCGCACCAGCGTCTTGGGCACTCCGGCATTGACGCCGTACATCGACATGTGGTCGCCGTTGTAGGTAGCCCAGCCGAGAGCCAACTCCGACAGGTCGCCGGTACCCACGACGATGGCATTCTCCTTATTGGCAACGTCCATCAGTATCTGGGTACGCTCGCGGGCCTGGGAATTTTCGTAGGTGGCATCGTGGACCTTGGCATCGTGGCCGATGTCCTCGAAGTGCTGGGTGACGGCCTTGGCTATGCTTATCTCGCGAATGGTCACTCCCAACTGCTCCATCAGTTTCAAGGCGTTCTGATGCGTGCGGTCGGTTGTGCCGAAGCCGGGCATGGTGATGCCGATGATACCCCGCCGGTCAAGGCCCAACTTGTCGAAAGCCTTGACCGTGACAAGCAGGGCAAGGGTGGAGTCGAGCCCTCCGCTGATGCCGATGATAGCCTTTGAGAGACCAATGTGGTAGAGCCGCTTGGCCAGTCCTGCCACCTGAATGTTAAGGATCTCGTCACACGTCGACTGCATCTCGTCGGCAGCCGGAATAAACGGATGTGGGTCAAAGGTGCGCACCAGTTCGAAGTCGCGGGGCGAGATGGGTCTGCACTGGACGTTCCACTCGATATTGCCCGCCTTGCTCACGAAGAACGTTGAGTTAAGACGGCGCTCGGTGCGAAGTCTCTCTACGTCTATCTGGGTAATCTTGATCTGCGGCTGGAAAGAGAAGCGCTCACCCTCGCACAGCAGCCTGCCATTCTCGAAAATCATGGCATTGCCACCGTAGACGACGTCCTGCGTAGACTCGCCAAAGCCACAGCCGGCATAGACATAGCCGCTGATGGTGCGGGCACTCTGCTGCGCGAGCAACTGGCACAGGTACTGGTGCTTGCCTATCAGCTCGTCGGAGGCCGAGAGGTTCAGGATGACATCGGCACCCTCGAGGGCAAGGGTCACAGAGGGAGGCATGGGAGCCCAGACGTCCTCACAGATTTCTATGCCGAACCGGGCACCGTCGCAGGTTGTGAAGATGGTGGGCTGCGGTGTTACGTGAACCGGACTGCCGGCCAGATAAATATCCTGTGCCGTCAGCTCGTTGGCGGAAGCGAACCACCGTTTCTCGTAGAACTCACTGTAGTTGGGCAGAAAAGTCTTGGGGACAATTCCCAACAGCGTACCGCCCTGAATGACGGCAGCACAATTGAAGAGCCGGGAACCTATTTGGACGGGTAGTCCGACAATGGCAATAACATCGAGTTTGCGGGTGAAGTCAAGCAGCTTGAGCAACCCTTCCTCAGCTTTGTCGATGAGCAACTGCTGGTGGAAGAGGTCCTGGCAGGAGTAGCCAGTCAGACAGAGCTCAGGGAACACCATCACCTCGACGCCCTGACCCTCGGCCTGGGCAATAAGGCTTTCAACCTGTCCCACATTATAGTCAACGTCGGCCACCTTGACAACAGGGACGGCGGCGGCCACTTTCAGAAATCCGTATTTCATAGCTTTACAAATTGACGGTCGTTTTCAATAATGGTATAAATCAGTGCCGGCTGCTCAAAGAACTGGTTCTCATGGAACGTGTGCAGCTTGTAGAACTTCACCGGGTCGATGTTGACTAGTGCATCGACGGCAGGCTTGCGCAGGAAGTATTTGTCGCGCTTGTAGGCAATCAGCTGGATGCACGAGTGTTCCAGCAGGTTCAGCTGGTCGCGCCCGAACTCCTCGATGAAGAGCTTCGTATTAGGCTCCACCTCGCCCTGTGAGCGCACCTGCCAACTCGTGCCCTCGGCGGTCATGTAGACATAGCGCAGGTAGTAGTTGCAGTCGTTCACAAGGTACGACTCGAAGCGGGTGTTGCTGAGTTCCTTGACATCAATGGGCACAAAGGCCAAGTAGGCCGACAGCTTGTCGCCGCCCTTGCGCTCCTCGACGGGAGCCTTGAAGGTCACGGGCCGGTCGGCAGGCTCCGTCTCGGGTTCCTCCTCCGGCTCCACGCTCTTCGCCTTTCCCTTCTCACCCTTCACTTCCACCATGTGCTTCGTATCGTAGTCTTCTTCGCCGATGACCACGACTTCGGTAATGCGCATGGGCACATCAAATCCGTCCTCGTCCTCGACGAGCACGATGTCCTTACCCTGGAAGCCGGCCACCCGGCCGCCTCCCACTTCACTCAGGAATCTTACTTTATCTCCTATCTTCATTTTTACGCTAAATTATATTGTTGCTAATTCTGCTTATCAGTTTATGGTTTTCCGTAATCCAGCTCCCTTCTCAGATAGTGGTAATTGTTCAGAAGAGCCTCGCAAGTACAATTCCGTGTCGAGGTTGTTCAGCAGAAAGTCGTCGATGGCTACATTGGAGCCGTGATAAAGTCTTATCATTTTATCTGTCCTCCATAGCGTTTACTGATGATGTCAAGTGTTCGTAGTGTGTCCTCTGGTGAAAGTGTGTGCTCCACATCATAAAAATCCTGCATATATTCCATCGCCTTATGGCGGCGCAGGTAGTTATGCGCCTGTCGTGGTGTCAGGTTATGTTTATCGCCAAAGTCACGGACAATCATCACCGTGTAGTCAATGCGGTTCTTAGTTTCCCTTAATTCTTCTATTGCCATATCGTCATCTTTTATTGCTTCTTTTTCAGTATTATATCTATCAGGCGGGTGAGGTCGGTGGCATCCACATTGCCGTCACCACTGAGGTCGCCGACAATGCCACGGGCGTCAATGTCAGCCGTTGCAATTTCGCTGTTCTCATAGCCTTCCTTGGTGGCGTAGACACTTATATGGTAGGTGGTGCCCAGGCTAACCTCAGCGCCACTTCCGTTCTGCACGTCAGCGTTGGTTATCTCGTAGACGAAATCTACTCCCTCCGTCTCACAACTAAACATCACCTTTCCGTTTTTGAAAGCGATGGTCGGGGTGGCACATGGTTCCAATTCTTCAATGGGCACAATGCTATTGAATCCACTCCAAGGACTTGCTTCACTGTATACTTTCACAGCTGTAGCAGGGACATGCAACGTGGCGCCACTTAAACTGGATGCCTCAAATGCATTACTTGGCGTGCTTGGCACTTCTTCTGCATAACAAAACACATCCGTCAGTTGTGTACAGTAAGCAAAAGCAGTATTACCGATAGATGTAACTGATTTAGGGATAGTTATGGAGGTTAAGCCTGTACTATTGAAAGCATCATCAATTATTGTGGTCACACTATTGGGAATTGTCACCGAGGTCAAAGTCATACAACCAGCAAAGGCAGCATAAAAGATAGTTGTAACGCTGTTAGGGATAATAGTGTTCTTACATCCTGCAATCAAACTGTTGCTTGCTGATTCAATGATGGCATTACAGTTATTGCGCGAGTCATATACCGTATTACCCTCTTCCACTATGATAGAAGCCAAGTTTGGACAAGCAGCGAAAGCGGCAGGACCGATGGAGTTTACGCTGTTGGGAATGGTTATCGAGGACAAGTTTCTACAGTTAACGAAAGCACTTGCATCAATGGATGTTACATTTTTTGTCATTGTAATCTTTTCCACAGACGAACGACTAAGCAAAGAGGTGACCTTCTCACAATCAAACTTCACCTCTTTTAGAGGACATCCGGAAAACACGTCTGCTACAAGATCAGTAGTTGCGCTACACTGCAATTCCACAAAGGTCAGGCCTGTAGAAGAAAACGCACTATAGCCGATACTTGTCACACTTTGAGGGATGGTCAAGGAGGTTAATCCACTGCAACCAGAGAAAGCAGAACTGCCGATGGTCGTCACGCTGTTGCCGAAGGTCACAGAGGTCAACCCACTGCAATAATAGAAAGCATTATCGCCGATGGTTGTCACACTTTGAGGAATCGTCAAGGAGGTCAACCCACTGCAACCAGAGAAAGCAGAACTGCCGATGGTCGTCACGCTGTTGCCGAAGGTCACAGAGGTTAATCCGCTGCAATTATAGAAAGCAGAACTGCCGATGGAAGTCACGCTGTTGCCGAAGGTCACGGAGGTTAATCCACTGCAACCATAGAAAGCAGAACTGCCGATGGTCGTCACGCTGTTGCCGAAGGTCACAGAGGTCAACCCACTGCAACCAGAGAAAGCATCATTGCCGATAGAAGTCACACTGTTGGGGATGGTTATGGAGGTTAATCCACTGCAACCAGAGAAAGCAGAACTGCCTATAGATGTCACGCTATTGGGGATGATAGTATCTTTAAAACCTGCTATCAGTGTATTAGAATTTGTTTCGATAATGGCATTACAATTATCACGAGAATCGTATACACTGTTACCTGGTTGCAATGTAACGCTATAGCAATTAGCAAAAGCTTTATCGCCGATGGAAACAACGCTGTTGGGAATGTACACAAAATGGCAATTAGCAAAAGCAGAAGGACCGATGGTTGTCACGCTGTTTGGAATCTGCAAATAGCTGATGCGGCAGCCACAGAAAGCAGCTCGGCCGATAGTTGTTACACTATTGGGAATCGTGACGTATTTCAAGGAATGGCAGGAATAGAAAGCAGCTTCACCAATTGAAGTCACGGGATAAGGCTTCCCATTGTATGTAACTGACTCCGGGATAACTACATTGTCATGATAATATAAGTAGCCATAGGCAAAACTGTTACCACGGTAACTGACCTCCAACTCTGTGTTATTGTTAATCCAGTTATAATAGATGGTCATACCATCACTGTTAGCCACCTCAATGTCGTGTGCAAAGGACTCAACAACCAGCATACTACAAAGCAGGGTGAGCATCATTATTAATCTTATTTGTTTCATCTTCGTTATGTTTTTAAGTTATTCATTCCAAATAGGTTTTCTAAGAGTATTCTCTATTTATTAACACTCATTCCCAGTCGAGTTGGTCAATGTCATCGTGAAAGGCCAAAGCCGCGCCCCGCTGTTCTTGGGGTAATGCAGCCACAGGCTCATTGCACTTATCAGGATTATAGTCTTCGTTCGCCATATCTTCAATATTTAAATTTCAATGTAACAGATTCATTTGCCTAAATGCGTTGGTGACATACTTCTCAAACTCGCAAAAAGAGGGAATTGTGCGAAGGCTATCCAAACTCAGTTCCTGTCCGAGAATTCCGTATAGTTCTGATATCTGTATTTGGTCTCTACGCCTCCTTGACTTTCCTTCCATCGCAATGCGTATGGCCTTATTGATAACATTTTTGGGGTCAGCATACGACTCTGGGGCTTTGTCAATGCCTAAGGAAGAATCACTTAATGACTCAGCGTCGATAAGACTTTTCAGTAAAGGTTTGTCTGCCAGCATCCATGACTCAATCATCTGGATAGGAATAGTCGGGACAATGCACTTGCAATAGTCTCTTTCGTCCAATTTCTCCAATGCTTCAAAAAATGATGTAAACTTGTTCTGCATCACATCCTCAGCTGTTCTGCTGTCTGAATCAGTATGTATGCATAGCATAGATATGCTGTAATCTTTTTGGGCAATCATTGCTGCGTTGACCATCTTCTGCACAAAACCGTCACCCGGAGGTGTTATTTCGCGAATGTCAAAGATGTCTACGTCAGTATCACATTGCCAAGACAATTCCTGCACAGATTTCTGGATGATGGTTTTCAGGAACCTTACATCCGTCGTTCCCTCAGCAACCAACCCAATGAATAGTTGTCTTCTCATAGCCTGTCAATTGTCGGTGTTTCCGTTTTTCAAATAACTCATAGCGTCAGCAATAGTCATTTTGTTTTCTGCTTCTGTAAAAGAATACTGAAAAGACTTTGTCAGAGGGGTAATCTTGCTGACACGAACGCTATACTTCCGCTCTCCGACCGAAAGCGTATGGACAATCAGCTTGGAAAACCAAATGCCGACATTCTCGTCTTTGTCGTTGTAATCTTCATAAAGATACTTCAGCAGAACAGGGGAATGGGAATTGACGATAACTTGGCGCAAAACTACGTCTTCGTCAGAGAAGTCGGAGGAAAGCAAAGACAACAACTTCACCATAGCCTCCATGCGAGCTGGATGAATACCGTTCTCAGGTTCCTCGAAGCAAAGCAAGCCCTGATACTCATCATCAAAGAGAAGAACGCACAGCACTAATAATCGCAACGTACCTTCTGAAAGCACCCTTGACGAGAAGTTCTTCCCATCGGTGTTCTGCAATTCAAACACAAATTGCTTGTTGGCCTTGTCGTCCCTGACACTTAGCTTTTTGTATTCGGGGAGGAAAGAAGAGAGCTTCATCATTATCTTGCGCATGAGGGAAGGATCCTGACTGTTCAGCCTGAAAAGAGCTGCTGCAAGGTTCTCGCCAGCGTGGCCTATACTATTGCCAGTATAATTAGCATCATAGCGAGTCGGTTCACGCAGCAGTTCAGGGTTCAGCTGCATAAAGTTCCATTTTGCCATTTCTTGCTGGACTGCATAGATATGGGGGAAGTCAACGGAATTGATGCTTCCCAATACCGTCTGGTTCACTGCATTTGCCAAGACAGAACGACCACTGCGCCCACCATCCTGGCGGATTTTGATAGTGGGATGCCCCTTTTCTTCTTCTGTATAGATATATGGCTTACCACTGCCGCCGCCATTTTGACGTTTCCAGATGTCCAGACGTTTTTTCAAGTATTTCCTTGCCCATTCATCTTCGTCGGTGGCTATGCTCGACAGTTCTTCATAAGCTACGGACAAATCATCGTAACCCATGTCGTTACGAACCTTGACAATCTTCAGCTCATACCGCATTCTCGGAGTCTTCAGCTTTTCCTCTGCTCCCCAATTGTCTCGGATTGTTCGTGGCACTAACATCTCCACAATAAAATGCATCTCTCTTGCAGAGTTCTCGTCGTCATACTTTGTGAATAGTTCAGAAACGTCACCCCTCAGCTGTTTGCTTGAAAACGCTGAACGCAAATCCATTTGCGACAGATTGGAAAGCAAATGGAGTGCGTCAAACAGGTTGCTTTTCCCAGAGGCATTTGTCCCTACCACGACTGTCAATGGAGAAAACTCCATTGAGAACTGCGAAAAGGATTTGAAACCGTCAATATATATTTTGGTAACCATAACTATTGTTTTCCGTTTTCGATTGCAAAATTACTAAATAAAAACCGAAACCCCAAATTCTATTACGCCGTTTTGCTCTTCCACTCAGTAATGTTACGTTCTTTGGACGAGAAAGCGATGCCCACCTTCGTCACGGGGCGGCCGTCAAGGGCGTACTTCTCGGCGTAGCCCTTACGGTCAATCTGCTCAAGGGCCTCTTCGGCGGTGCCGTCATATTTAAGCTCCATCACATAGACGCCTTTCGGCATAAGAAGTACCAGGTCGGCACGGCCTTTGGCCGTTGGCTCCTCTGTGCGGATGTCTGCTCCGAAAGCCATCAGCAGCGTGTACAGCAGAGCATGGTAATGATGCTCATTACGGTTATCCAAATGATAGGGCACACTGGCAAAAAACACCTGCAAAGCCTGGACGAAAGGCTCAAGCACATCGTCGCGGCGGAAACGGCGGTAGGCACGCTGCAGGTCGCTACGCTCCCGGTCGTCCATATCCAGCTTATGGGCAATGTACTGATAGAGGCAATCGGCAAACCCCTTGCGAACCTCGCGGTTCGGCAACCCCAGCGTGAATGCGTCCAGTTCGCGATCGTAGTCCTTGATGGTGAGGTAACCACTCTGATAGAGCACGGGCAACGGTGACTGGTAGCTGTCAAAGGGCTTGTCGAATTCGCTGGAGTCGCACTCCCTGCCGTCTATGTCGGTCAAGTCTATCGGCGGCATGTGCGACAGCATGTCGATCAGGGCACCTGGGGTGGCGCTGCTGAACCAATAGCTGCCGACCTCACCGGAGCTGAAGGCTTTAAAGAGGCTGAAGGGGTTATACATATCGGTCATGTCTTTTCCAAAGTGATAGCCGTCGTAGTTTGCCTTCAGTTCCGCAAACATCTCGTCGCTGGTCAGTCCCTGCCTCTCTGCCATTTGTTCTATAGCCGGGCGTAGTTCGGTGGCCAGTTCCTCCTCGCTGATGCCGCAGATGGACTCGTAGGCCGCGTCCATCGAAATATTGTTCAGCTGGTTGAGCTTGCTGAAGATGCCCATCTGCGAGAATTTCGATATGCCGGTGACGAACACGAACTTCAAGTGGTTATCCTCACTCTTCAGCGGTCCGAAAAGATTCTGGAAACGCTGTCGTGCCGCCTTATGCTTCTCCACATCGCCAAGGCTATGGAGAATCATGTTGTCGTACTCATCGACGAGCACCACCACCTTGCGGCCCGTCTGCCGTTCTGCTGCATGGATGAGATTAATCATCCTCACGTTGACTTCCATATCAGCAGGGGCCAGGCCGTATTGCTCTTCATACAGGGAGAGGGTGTTGTTGATTAGGCTGTCAAGCTGTTCTATGGTTTCAAGGTCACCGGCACTGAAGTCGAAGCGAAGTACAGGGTGTTTCTCCCACCGCCAGTCGGTCGTGGCAATGAAGAGCTGCGGCTGCTCTATGCCATCCTCAGTGGTAAACGCCTCGAAAAGGTCTCGGCGGCCCTCAAACACAGCAGCCAGCGTATTTAAGAGCAGCGACTTCCCGAAACGTCTGGGACGGCTCAAGAAGTAGGGCATACCCTCGGTTATCATCTTATAGACAAGTGGTGTCTTATCTACATACACATAGCCTTCTGTACGAATCTTCTCAAAGCTCTGTATGCCAACAGGGTATTTTCTCTTCGTTGCCATATCGTCGTTGTTATTACTTCTTTTTCAGTATAATGTCTATCAGGCGGGTGATGTCGGTGGCATCCACCTGGCCGTCACCGCTGAGATCGCCGGCAGGACCAGCGTCAGGGCCGCCGACATTGAGAACTGCGAGAAGGATCTGAAACCGTCAATATATATTTTGGTAATCATACCTTAATTTATTTGCCTGCAAATTTAGTCAATAATTCCGAGATGGCCAAGCAAAAGAATAAAAAAGTAGGAAAATGTGGGGTACTGAGTAGCTACAGTTCCGCAAAAGTTGGTTAAAAATTCCTAATGTCAGGGCACTTGCGCGGCGGTTCCAAACAAAAACAGGTAACTTTGCAGGGATCAATCAGCAATTGACTATCTATCAAGAATACGCAATGAAACAGAAGTATGCCCTATCAGTGCTCTTCGCACTCATCTTGGCTTCGAGCCTTACCAGTTTCGGATGTTACAGTTCCACGAGCCGACGGGTGAACGAGGACATGAGTCGCGCGCTGACGCTTACGATGCAGGAGCAGCAGAGCGACGTCATCACGCAGGACACCATCCGCACATTCAACAGCCACCTGCAGATAGCCGCCCTACGCGGCAAGGCCACCATTGTGGTTGACGGTTCTCCCGTCAACTTCAAGCCCTACGCCCGCTGCTCGGAGGCCACCATCTTCAGTTTGAGTGACCAGAGGCCGACGGCCGTCCTGTGGGCGGTGACGCTGTTGTGGGCTTCCTTCTGCTTTTACCGTCGTCGGCAGGACGTGATGCAGTTGGCAGGTATGCTGCAATATGGCGGACTGTGCTACGCAGAGACGGAAGGGACGTTCTACGACGCACGTGGCCAGCGTATCAAACTGACACCGATGCAGCAGCAGTTGATGGAGATGTTCTTCCGTTCGGACTCTCACCTGCTGACAAAGACAGAAATCTGTGATGCTCTCTGGCCCAAGAAACCCGATGCCAATGACACGCTCTACACACTCATCCGAAGACTGAAACCCGTTGTCGAGCAATATTCCGACCTAAAAATAGAGTCCGACAGGGGGCGGGCTTATCAACTGACCTTCAAGTAGTTAGGCTTTCTGTCAGTCAGATGTCAGACAAATGTCAGGCTTTATTTTTGGCTGCCGTTGATACTCTTCATACCTTTGCGCCCGATTTAACGCAAACGTATGATGCAACAGACAAACTTTTCGAAACTCAACACCTGCATGGCATGGCTCGTGTTTGCCATCGCCGCCGTGGTGTATGGTCTCACCGTTGAGCCTACTGCCAGCCTGTGGGACTGCCCAGAATTCATTGCGTGTGGTTACAAACTGGAAATCGGACACCCGCCCGGGGCGCCCGTCTTTATGTTGGTGGCCAACCTTTTCTCTCAGTTTGCCAGCGAACCGTCGCAGGTGGCGCTGATGGTCAACCTGCTGTCGGCGTTGTTGAGTGCGGGCTGCATTTTCTTTCTGTTCCTGACTATTACCCACCTTGTCCGCTCCCTCTATCCTGCCCCTTGCCCCATGTCGCTTGCCCAGGTCGTCGCCATTGAGGCCAGTGGAATGGTGGGAGCACTGGCTTACACCTTCAGCGACACCTTCTGGTTCTCAGCCGTCGAAGCAGAGGTCTATGCATTCTCCTCGTTCCTGACGGCCCTGATGTTCTGGCTCATCCTGAAGTGGGAGGAAACGGCTGACAGCCCACGCAGCGACCGTTGGATTATCCTGATAGCCTATATCACTGGCCTTTCCGTCGGCGTCCACCTGCTCTGTCTGCTCTGCCTGCCCGCCATGTCGTTCGTCGTCTATTTCCGTCGTGCGAAGCGTGTCACATGGGTAGGTATGCTGAAGACGCTCGTGGCGGGCGGCCTGCTGGTGGGCGCCATCCTCTATGGTCTCATTCCTGGTGTGGTGACGCTTGGCGGTTGGGCGGAACTGCTGTTCACCAACGTGCTGGGCTGTCCTTACAACACAGGGCTTCTGTGCTACATCAGCCTGCTGACGGGCGCACTTGTGCTGGCCTACTACAAGGCGCGCAAAAGGGCGCTCAAACTGACGATGGCCTGCCTGCTGATGATATTGGCGGGCTACAGCAGCTATGGCGTCATCCTGATCCGGGCCAATGCCGCCATGCCGATGTGCGAGAATGCCCCCGGCAACATCTTTTCCCTGGGCAGCTACCTGAACCGTGAGCAGTACGGAAAGACGCCGTTATTCTACGGCCCTGCGTATTGCAGCGAGATGGACCGCGAAGTGCAAGGAGACTACTTGGTGCCGAAGCAGAAAGAGGGGAAGGCCATCTACCGGCCCGCGGCAGACACGACGAAGGTGCGATACGAGGTGATACGCCACGATATGGAATATCTGTACAAGAACAACATGTACTTCCCCCGTATGCACTCCCAGCGTCACGCCAAGGCCTACGAGGACTGGCTCCAAGGCGTCAGGAAGCATGACGGCGTGCCGACCGCCGCCGAGAACCTGCGCTTCTTCCTGACCTATCAGGTGAACTTCATGTACTGGCGCTACTTCCTTTGGAACTTCGTAGGCCGGCAGAACAACATCCAGGGACACGGAGAGGCTGAGCACGGCAACTGGATAACGGGCTTCCGGTGGATTGACGACTGGCTGCTGGGCTGCGACACGTCGAAGCTGCCGTCAGACCTGAAAGAGAACAAAGGGCGCAACGTCTTCTACGGCCTGCCACTGCTGCTCGGTCTGCTGGGCATGGTCTGGCAATGGCGGCGAGGGGCGAAAGGGCGCCAGCAGCTGTTGGTCGTCACATTGCTGTTTGTGATGACAGGCCTTGCCATCGTGGTCTACCTCAACCAGACACCGCTCCAGCCTCGAGAGCGCGACTATGCCTACGCCGGCTCGTTCTACGCCTTCGCCATCTGGATTGGGTTGGGGGTACAAAGCCTCACAAGACAGACTCGCCCCCAGCCCCTCCTTGTGAGGGAGGGGCTGGGGGTGGGTCTGCTGCGGGCTTTACTCTGTCTCCTCGTCCCCCTGCAGATGGCAACGCAGACGTGGGACGACCACGACCGCTCGGGCCGCTACACCTGTCGCGACTTCGGCCGGAACTACCTGATGTCGCTGCAGGACGAGGGCAAGCCCATCATCCTGACCAACGGCGACAACGACACGTTCCCCCTATGGTATAACCATGAGGTGGAGGGCGTGCGCACCGACACCCGCGACTGCAACCTGGAATACCTGCAGACCGACTGGTATATCGACCAGATGAAACGTCCGGCCTACGATTCTCCCGCCCTGCCCATCAGCTGGCGTCACGAAGACTATCAAGAGGGCAAGATGGAGTTTGTGCCCGTCGACACCGACAGCGTCACCATCGGCGATATGGTGATCTCGCTGAAGGACAAGCAAGTGCTCTACAAGAACGAGTTGATGGTGCTCGAGATACTGTCGCATACCGGCGGGGAGCGTCCCGTCTACACCTCCGTCAGCTTAGGCTCCGACAACCTGTCGTTCCTCCGCGACCATCTGGTGCTCGAGGGGCTTGCCTACCGCGTTACGCCGACTGCAACAGGCAATCTGGTCGATGTAGAACGGCTCTACGACAACGTGATGCACCGCTTCCGTTACGGCGGTCTCAGCACCAAGGGCATTTATGTCGACGAAGACGTGAAGCACATGGCCGACACACATCAGTTTATCATGGGCGTACTCATCGACTCGCTGCTCCAGCAGGGCAACATCCGCCGGGCTTTGGAAGTCTGCCGGAAGTGGCAGCAGGAGATGCCGCCGCAGAACGTGCCCTATACCGATGCTGCCCTCGCTATGGCGCGCTGCTATTATCTGAACAACCGGCCAGAGCAGGGTGACGAGATTGTCAGCAGTCTGCTGCGCCGCTCAGCCGAGTGGCTCTCGTGGATTGATACCATCAAGCCCTCGCGCCGTGCAGGCTCAGGCTATTCCCGTCACCTCTGGATGCGGACGATGGAGCAGGCACTCGCCGTAGTTGCACAATATGAGAGAACAAACATTTACCAACAATACATCAAACATTATGAACACTATAATCACTAAATGTATGGCCACCATGACCAGCCGCCGCATCATCATCGCTGCCTGCACCCTCATCGTCGTTGGCTACATCCTCATGTCAGGGCCGGGCAGCACGGAGCAGGCCTTCAACCCCGAAATCTTCTCGCCCCGCCGCATAGTCGTCTCCCCCATGCTCTGCCTCGCCGGCTACCTGCTCATCATCGTCGCCATCGTCCGGAAGAAGTAGAAGAGAGCCCCCTCCCCCGCCCCCTCCGAGGGAGGGAGAAAATCGATGGAAAATGAAAAATTCGGCCTAAAGATTTGGAAGAAAAGGAAAAAACTTCTAACTTTGCACGCAAAAGCATTTTCATTATGAGTAATTCAAGAACGATCACCATCAAGAATCCTTCCCGAAAACTGGAGGAGCACATCCGCAAAATAGGTGTTCAGAAGTATTTGTGGATTGAACAGTTGTGTTCAGACGAAACCAAGCCCACAAAAACCATTTACGTCTGATGACGGAGGTTTATTCTCTGTACTCAGAGCATGGCGACGAGTATAAGCTACAGTTCACAACCGACCGTAGCGGCATTATTGCTGATGACATATTGAATCAGCTAAATGCACAAGGCATCGAGGTCGTTGAAATTGGCTTGGCTCGCGTGAAAGGACAGAACATCACCAGTCATAAAGTTCTACACCAGATTGAAGAGTGTATAGCCGAACTTATGCAACGCATGCCAAACGTAATTTTGAGTTACTTTTGCGACTTCATCCATCTTGTGCCAAGTCTGAGGAAGGACATGTCGGTTCAGGAATACCGCAGTCGAATGTTCTCTGCCATGTTCAAGAGATACGTTTCACAGGAGCAACAGCTCGATGTGTGCGACGATGAAATCAAGATTAACGGTGTGGCAGAGTCCTTCTTTTTCCACGTTATCTACCACAGGCAACATCAGCATTATGCCGAAATGATTGCCAAAGGCCACATCAAGGACTTTGGTAAGCCCGAAGAAGAATAGTTTCACAATCCCCTACGGCTCGTATGCCTAAAGTTATGCCAGGCCCGACAGCGACATCGGTTAAAAAGAAGAAACAAGCTAATCAGAACTTGCCTATAATTGCGAATCACAGGAAACACCCGACACTTCTGACACTTCTGACACCTGTTGAACTATTTTTAGGTGTAAGAAGTGACGGGAGTGTTGGATATAAAGTGCAAATGGCAATTATATATAGAGAGAGGAGTAAGGACGTGGGGCGAAAAGGAGGCTCTTCGGCTTGCTTCGAGCCTGGAACCTGCACCTGAGCCTACACCTTGGGAGTTGGCGGAATAGATTTGTCACACGGTCTGGGATTTCCGAAACCCGCCGGGTTTTTCGCAAAAGGCGGCGGGTTTTGGGAAAAAAGCGGCGGGTTTTGCAGAAAAGGCGGCGCCGCTTGGATAGTTTTTATAGCTAAAGGGACAAGGAATTCATTTTATTTTTGTACTTTTGCACCCATGTTTCAGACAACCATACTGACAGCAGCGATGATGGCCCTGACGGGAACGGCGGGTGACACCCTGCGCACACAGCAGCTGGACGAGGTGGTGGTGACCCACAGCTCGGCCCGCCAGCGCCTGCAGAACATGCAGGTGGGCGCCGAACAGCTGCAGCTGAAGGAGCTGACGGCGGCTCCCTCGCTGTTGGGCGAGGGCGACATCATGCGCTCGCTGCAGTTGCTGCCGGGCGTGAAGGCTGAGAACGAGGCCTCGAGCAGCTTCCAGGTGCGCGGCGGCACGTCGGCACAGAACATGATACTCTACGACCAGGCTCCCGTCTACAACGTTGGTCACTTGGCCGGACTGCTGTCGGCCTTCAACGATGATGCGTTAGGGTCGGCTACACTGTATAAGGGACTGCTGCCTGCTCAGTTTGGCGGAGCCTCGTCGGCAGTGCTCGACATCTCGTCGCATGGCGGCGACCGTGAACAGTGGCACGGCGGTGCTACGGTCGGGCTACTGTCGGCGAAGGCGGGCTTTGAAGGGCCGCTGGCGGACAAGGTCAGCGTGCTGCTGTGCGGGCGCCGGTCGTATGCAGATATGTTTCTGAAACTGTTTGACGAATACAAGGACAATACTCTCTACTTCTATGACACAAACGCCCGAATCGACTGGCAAGCCGGCGAGCACGACCAGCTGCAATGGTCGCTCTTGGCAAGCAACGACAAGACGGAGCTGAAGGACATGATGAGCCTGCGCTGGCGCAACCTGGCGACGTCGCTAACATGGCGCCATCAGTTCCAGGGAGACGCCCACTCGCAGACGGCACTCATCCTGTCGAACTACACCACCGACAATGGTGTCGACCTGTTGGGCATAAACCTTACGTTCTCGGGGCACATCCGCCAGACGGGACTCTACCAGAACTTCAGACTGCCAGTAGGCAGCCACACAGAACTGCAGGTCGGGGGACAGTCGATGCTCCTTGACGTGAAGTCAGCAGAGTGGCAGCAGATCAACGACTCGAAGCGTGAACAGCGGCGGGCCTGGGAGAACACGCTCTGGGCTGGTGCCGCCGTCAGGCTGTCGCCACAGCTCTCGGTACAGGCGGGCCTGCGACTGACGGCCTTCTCGTCGCTGGGCGGCCCCTATTACTACGAGGTGGACGAACGGGGCGACATCGTCTGGTTTTACAAGACGCGCAAGAACCGCATCGTCTACACCCACTGGACGCTCGACCCAAGGCTGAGCGTCGTATGGCAGCCCACCCGACTGCTGAGCGTGAAGGCCGGCTACACCCGCACGGCGCAGAACCTGCACGCCCTGCGCGGACAGAACACGTCGACGCCCTTCGACCGCTACACGATAAGCAGCAACCTGCTGAAGCCGCAGAAGGCCGACCAGGTGAGCTTAGGACTGTTCGGCATGACCGACAGTCAGGACTACGACTTCTCGGTGGAGGGCTACTACCGCCACATCGAGAACATCCTGGACTACCGCGACGGCAAGTCGTTCAGCAGCGAGATAGAGATGGAGCGGCTGGTACTGCCCGGCAAGGGGCGCAGCTACGGCGTCGAACTGATGGGGCGGAAGAGCACAGGACGGCTGACGGGCTGGCTGAGCTATGCCCTGTCGTGGAGCGAGAACAAGATTGAGGGCATCAACGGCGGGCACTGGTACACGGCCAGCAACGACCGCCGACACGACATCGGTGTGGTGGGCAGCTACCGGCTGTCAAGGGAATGGACCTTCGGAGCTGTCTGGATGTTCAACTCAGGCCAGGCCTTCACGGCCCCGAGCGGCAAGTACGAAATGATAGACAACTACATCTACTACTACGCCGAGCGCAACGGCTACCGCGCCCCCGACTACCACCGCCTGGACGTCAGCGCGACGTGGACCAGGGCCATCAGCCGCAGCAGGCTGACGCGGGTGTGGACCTTCGGCATCTACAACCTGTACAACCGCTACAACCCCTTCCTCATCAACTTTGAGGACAGCAACAACGGGGCACGCACGAAGGCCGTGCAGTACAGTCTCTTCGGCATCGTGCCCTCGGTATCGTTTACCATCAAATTCTGAAATGAGAAATGAGAAATGAGAAATGAGAGAATGAGGAATGTCCGTTTTACGATTTATTGTCTGTTGGTGCTGCTGTCCTCATGCGAGAAGGAGATTGACATGGACTACCATACCGTCTACCCCCATTACGTGGCCGAGGTGGAGGTGAAGCCTGGGTTGGCAAAGGCACGGCTCACCACAACAAGAGCCATTGAAAACTCCAAGGTGGAGGACACCTACATCAGCAATGCCAACGTTACCGTTTCAATGGTGCCGGACGGCAAGAGCTACCAGCTGACATATAAGGGAAGGGGCATCTACGAGACGAAAGTGGCAGGTATCGAGGGCCAGGAATATCAGGCCGACATCGAGATCGACGGGCAGCACTACACGTCGACATCGACAATGCACAGCGCGCCGGTCATCAACAGCTTCACGCTTGTGTGGCAGGACATCGTGGGCGAGCGGATGCTCTTCGGCGACCTGCGCCTGCAGGACAACCCGACGGAGCACAACTACTACTTCATGCATCTCTACCGCAACAGCATCGGCTACCGCTGGGCGGTGATGCGTGACACCAGCAATCCGGGCGACGAACTGCAGCAGCTCTTCTCATGCACGACGGAGAAAGAGATCAAAAAGGATGACAGCGACGAACTACACGAAGGCGACCGTCTGCGCCTGGAGGTGCGCTCCATCGACAAACTGGCCTACGACTACCTATACTCGCTGCAGACGATGGACAACACGGGGTCGAACCCCATACAGAACTTCACGGGAGGGATGCTGGGCTACTTCTCCGCATACCAAAGCCGGACTTACGAGACTATCTTCCACCTCGACTCCATCCGTTAGCTTTTCAAGTGTCACGGTAAGCACAATCTCACGACCGCCCTGCATCTGGTGGGCATATTCAGCCACCACGCGATAGGGCGACATCTCCACCACCCGCCAGAGATAGGTCTTCAGTTCGCCGTCGATGTTGGCGTCAATCTTGATGGCGGCATTGCTGGCGCGGTAGGTGCCGTCCTCATGACCGTCAGTATAGGTTAGCGAGCAGGTACCGTCCTGACGGAAGATGACACACTGGAAGGACATCTCGAAGTCGAGCTGCTCAGAGGCTTTATAACTGAACGCCCACGTGCCGGGCAGCGTCTCGTTGATGACGTCGCTGTCCTCCAACTTGTCGCAGGCCGTCAGGGCTAAAAGTGCCATAAGCCATGTTATAAGGTGTCTGTTCAACATGCGTAACGTTAATAATTGGTATATAGAATAAAAAAACTCTGCAAAGATACGAATTATTTCACAAATAATTTCTATCTTTGCAGAAAAATCCGAAAGACTATGCACGAAAGCGACAGTATTGTCATTATTCCTACCTACAACGAGAAGGAAAACATCGAGAAAATCATCCGGGCCGTGTTCGGACTGGATAAGTGTTTCCACATCTTAGTAATTGACGACGGCTCGCCCGACGGAACGGCGCAAATCGTGAAGCGGTTGATGGCCGACGAGTTTGGCGACCGGCTGTTCATACTCGAGCGCAGCGGAAAACTGGGTTTGGGAACGGCCTATATCACCGGATTCAAGTGGGCACTGGAACATGACTACGACTACATCTTCGAGATGGATGCCGACTTCAGCCACGACCCCAACGACCTGCCCCGCCTCTACGCGGCCTGTGCCGACGAGGGCTACGATGTGGCCATCGGCTCGCGCTACGTCAGCGGTGTCAACGTGGTGAACTGGCCTATCGGCCGCGTACTGATGTCCTACTTCGCCTCGAAGTACGTCCGTTTGGTCACGGGCTTCAAGGTACACGACACGACAGCAGGCTTCAAGTGCTACAAGCGGCGCGTGCTGAAGACCATCGAACTCGACAAGATTCGCTTCAAGGGCTACGGCTTCCAGATTGAGATGAAGTTTACGGCTTATAAGATTGGCTTCAAGATCAAGGAGGTGCCCGTCATCTTCGTCAACCGCCGCGAGGGGACCTCGAAGATGTCGGGCGGCATCTTCGGTGAGGCGTTCTTCGGCGTGATGCGCCTGCGCTGGGACGGCTGGACGCGTAAGTATCCGAAGATTGTTGAATAAGAACTATTACTGATAAGCTTTTTCGCCGATAGTCTCCATCGAACCGATGGTCATCTGGCGAAGGTCGTAGTAGGAGCCGTTGTAGATGTTAAAGTCTACGTGTCCCTTAATGCCGGGCAACTTGCCTACATCGGTATGCTGCCAAAACTTCCAGCGGCCCTTGTACTCTACTGAATCAACATAGTAATGAGCTATCCAGTAGGGGTACTGGTCGAAGACGGAATCATTGAGATACCTCGTCTTGAACTTATAATAGGTATATATAATGGGCTTCACCTTGTAGTGCCACTCTACAAGGTCGAGCCACTGCAGGACGGAAGCCTTGAATTCTTCGTCGGTCTGGTCCTTGGGTTTGTGCTCAACATCGAGCACAGGCGGCAAGTCACCGTTTTCAAGCTTCACCTGACTGATGAAGTGCTGCGCCTGACGGGCAGCTGACGAATGGACGCTGTAAAAATGATAGGCGCCTCGGGTGAAGCCATATTCGCGGGCCTGATGAAAATTCTCAAGGAAGTTCTCGTCTGTCTGGGTAGAGCCTTCAGTAGCTTTAATCATCACAAAACGGACGGGATACTTGTCAATCATCCCCTTGTCCTTCAACTCGTCCCAGTCAATGTGTCCCTGATGGTGAGAAATGTCGATGCCGTGGATTTCGTAACCGTCAGGATAGTTCATGTCGCCGTAGAGGGCGCGCCAACGGAAGCCGAACGGGCCGACAAAAATATAATAGAAGAACCAGATGTAGCACGCTACCACGGCCAGACCACCAAGCCACCAGCCCCACGACGGAACCTTCTGTAACATACGAACAAGAACGTTCGGACGCTTGTGGGCGACAGGCCCACGGCGTCCGGACGTTCCGGTATTGATGCCTTTGCGGCGTACTACTCTTCGTTTCGACATTTACTTCGTCTGCTCCAGTGCCAGAGTCTTGGTAGGCTGGTCGCATACCTCGGTGGGTCCCCAATACTGGATGGGGCCTGGATAGACGTAGGCAGTTTCGCGGGCCCAACGGTCGCGCTGGGCGGCAAAAGCCTTGAAGGGAGCACCGTCGAGCTCGACGAGAGCCTTGCGGATGACGGGCTTCATCTCGCCGGCGCGACGCT
Organism: uncultured Prevotellaceae bacterium; assembly: GCA_946185285.1. GTDB lineage: Bacteria > Bacteroidota > Bacteroidia > Bacteroidales > Bacteroidaceae > Prevotella. Next base: position 17,578 of record CAMHIS010000013.1, on the reverse strand, counting down.
CCATGTTCATCATCATCGTGATGGGCACACCGCCGGCAACCCACTGGTCGGCCGGAGCAGTCGTGTTCTTCACGATAGCCATGTAGCCTGTCTTGCCGTTGGCAATGAGCTGGGCGGCAGAGGTACCGAGGGCGTAGCAGTAGTCGGCGTCGAAGTTCGACGGAGCGGCGCAACGTCCCTCGTAGCCGAAGAAGTGGTGCTGAGTGCCGAACTTGCCGGTGTACTTGCCTTCCTTCTTCATCTTCTCGAGCTTCTGGGCAACCATCGTCGAGAGCAGTTTTTCGGTCTCGATGAGCGACACCTGTACGTTGCCGTGAGGATCGCGGTCGAGGGCCAGCTGACGGGCTACGCCCACAGGCAGGCTGTTGAAGACGCGGAGGTTCTCCTCAGTGAGGTGGCTCTTGGCGAAGTCGACCTGCTCGTCGCGGCTAATCTCCTTGGCCTCGGGCATAGCCAGTACGTCGTTAAGCTGGGCAATGAGCTTCTTGATGGCGGGAATGAACTCGATGACACCCTCGGGAATGATGACGGTGCCGAAGTTGTTGCCGTCGGCAGCGCGCACGGCCACAGCGTTGGCAATGTACTCCACGATGTCGTCGAGGCTCATGCCCTTCTGCTCGACCTCCTCGCTGACGAGACAGATGTTGGGCTGAGTCTGCAGAGCGCACTCCAGTGCGATATGCGAAGCCGAGCGGCCCATCACCTTGATGAAGTGCCAGTACTTGCGGGCCGAGTTACAGTCGCGCTCAATGTTGCCAATCAGCTCGCTGTAGGTCTTGCAGGCTGTGTCGAAACCGAACGAGGTCTCAATCTGCGAGTTCTTCAGGTCGCCGTCGATGGTCTTCGGGCAGCCGATGACCTGCACGCCGTAGTTCTTGGCAGCATAATATTCAGCCAGCACGCAGGCGTTGGTATTGGAGTCGTCGCCGCCGATGATGACGATAGCCTTGATGTCGAGCTCGCGGATAATCTCCAGACCCTTCTCAAACTGCTCAACCTTCTCCAGCTTCGTGCGGCCTGAACCTATCATGTCGAAGCCGCCGGTGTTGCGGTATTCGTCGATAATCTCCTTGGTCAGCTCCATATAGTTATGGTCTACCAGACCGCCGGGGCCGAGGATGAAACCGTAGAGGCGGTTCTCGGGATTCAGCTTCTTGATTTGGTCGAACAAACCGGTGATAACGTTATGACCACCAGGAGCTTGTCCGCCGCTGAGAATGACACCCACGTTCATCTTCGTCGTGTTGGCCTTCTCAGCCGGCACGAACTCCACGATGGGCATTCCGTAAGTGTTGGGGAACAACTTCTTGATCTCTTCCTGGTCGGCTACGCTCTGTGTCGGCTCACCTTCCTTGATGGTTACTGCACCCTGCAGCGCCTTCGGCAGCTTGGGCTGATAGGCGGCTCTTGCAATCTGCAATGCACTCTTTTCCATAATCTCTTTTGTTTTGTTATTTTAGTTGAATAATGCAATTTCGACGTGCAAAAATACGCATTTTCATTGAGAAACGGAAAGAAAAACTGCTTTTTATGTTTTTTTTTGATGAAACTTATTGCTAATTGAATATTATTTGCTATCTTTGCTAACTGGAAATTACAAACCGTTGACTATTATGGCAAACAAGAAATCTCTAAAACGCGCAATCAACCTTATCACCGAAGAGTTGTTTGCAGAAGCAGTGGCAGCGTCGCTCTACGGCAATGAGCCGCAGAAGGAAAAGAGCAATGCCGAAGCCGTTCTGTCGAGCATCATTCGCCTCCGGGCCGACTACACCAGCCGTATATCCCACCCTGAGCCCGGCATGAAGGCCGCCGACTACTACAAAATCCTGCGCGAGAAGTTTACAACTGACGTCGACGAGGTAGTCGACCAAATCAATAACCTTTAGTACACGGCTGTCAGTAGTTATGTGGAAAAAGTTTTGCAACTGGCTATTGTACAAACGAATGGGATGGACGGTTCATGTCACCGAAGACCATCCCGACAAGTTTATTATCTGTTTGGCTCCCCATACCAGCAACTGGGACTTCATGATGGGGCAGCTTTACAGTGGTGCTTTCGGCTTGAAGATCGGGTTCCTGATGAAAAAGGAATGGTTCTTCTGGCCATTGGGCGTATTATTCCGCCGTCTTGGCGGCATACCCGTCTATCGTCAGAAGCATACCAGCATGACCGACACCATCGCCAAGACGGCTATGGAGGCACGGGAATTCCGGCTCTGCATCACGCCGGAAGGCACCCGCTCGCCCAATCCCGAATGGAAGAAGGGCTTTTATGTCATTGCCCAGAAGGCAGGTCTGCCCATCCTCCTCTACGGTCTCGACTATGAGCGCCGCCTCATAGAGTGTACGAAGACCATCATCCCCAACGGCGACCTTGAGGGACAGATGAAAGAAATCAAGCTCTACTTCAAGGAATACAAGGGGAAAGTCCCGAACAACTTTACGATAGGAGACGTGCGATGAGAAAACTATTGTCTGTAATAACCGTTTTGTCACTCACACTCTCACTGTCTGCTCAGACCTGGGGCGACATCGACTACGACGGAGCGCCGTGGGTTGAGAATGTTTCCCTACCTTATAAAATTTCCAAAGGCTTGAACAACCGCCACCTGACGGTATGGGCAAGCCACGGCCGCTATTATGACATTGCCGAACGACAGTGGCAGTGGCAACGCCCTACCCTATTCGGCACCAACGAAGACCTTTTTACGCAGACCATCGTCGTGCCCTATCTCATCCCGATGCTTGAACGCGCAGGAGCCGTCGTCTTCACACCCCGAGAGCGCGACTGGCAGCGCCATGAGGTCATCGTCGACAACGACGACCACAACAATCTGATAGGCTACCGCGAGACGGGCTACCGACAGCCGTGGAACGACGCTCCGTCGAAGGGCTTCGCCCCGCATACAGGCCACTATTTCGACGGCGAGAATCCGTTCGAGGCTGGTACGGCACGCATGGCCGAGACAACCACCAGCCGTTCGAAATACAGTTCCGTCAGCTATCAGCCATCCATTCCCGAAGCAGGCCGATACGCTGTCTACGTCAGCTACCAGACGGTAGACGGCAGCATCGACGACGCACACTACACCGTGTGGCACAAGGGCGAGCAGACCGAGTTCCGCGTCAACCAGCAGATGGGCGGCTCGACGTGGGTCTATCTCGGCACCTTCGACTTCGACAAGGGCTGCAACGAATGGAACTGCGTGACACTGACCAACCAAAGCCGCCACCGCAACGGCGTGGTGACCGCCGACGCCGTCCGCTTTGGCGGCGGCATGGGGAATATCGAGCGCGGCGGACGGGTGAGCGGCCTGCCCCGGTGTCTGGAGGGCGCACGCTACTACTGTCAGTGGGCCGGGATGCCCTACGAGATATATAGTCAGCGATTAGGCCAGAACGACTATGCCGATGACATCAACGCCCGCTCTCTGACCGAAAACCTGCTGGCCGGAGGCTCCTGCTACGTGCCCAACCGTGAAGGGCGCCGAGTACCCATAGAGCTGTCGCTGGCCGTTCACAGCGATGCCGGTTTTAACCGTGACGGACGTTCGGTCTACGGTGCACTGGGCATCCATACAACCGAGAAGGACGGCAGCAACGTGTTCAACTGCGAGCTGCCACGCTCCATGTCGAGAGGCTTTGTCGCAAACCTGCTTGACGAAGCCGACAGGGACATCAGCGCCCGCTTCGGCATCAACTGGCCCAAGCGTGAGCTGCGCGACCGCAACTACTCGGAAACCCGGCTTCCCGAAGTGCCAAGCGCCATCTTCGAGACCATGTCGCACCAGAGTTTCCCCGACATGCGCTACGGACAGGACCCTAACTTCCGCTTCACGCTGGCACGCTCTATCTACAAGGCTGTTCTACGATACATCAGCGACATGCACGATGCCGAATACACCGTGGCACCGCTGACGCCCACCCACCTGAAAGTGGAATTCACGAACCGCAAGAAAGGCGAAGTACGGCTCTCATGGCTTCCTCTTGACGACGCCCTGGAGCCTACGGCCAAAGCGACGGGGTTCGTGGTCTACACAGCGACAGGCAGCGGCGGCTTCAACAATGGTGTCCACACCGACGGCAACAGCTATACGGTAAGACTGGAGCCAGGTGTACTTTACTCCTTCCGTATCTCAGCTGTCAACAAGGGTGGCGAGAGCTTCCCATCGGAAGTGGTGTCGGCCCTCTACAACCATCGCAACAGCAAAACTGTGCTTGTCGTCAACGGTTTCCACCGGCTGTCGTCGCCCGCCATTCTCGACAATGACTCATTGCAGGGCTTCCTCCTCGACCGCGACATGGGCATCACCTATGGTCGCACAGCAGGATGGACCGGCCTGCAGCGAAACTTCACAAAGGACAAGATGGGCATCGAGGACTCCACTGGCCTGGGCTTCGGCTTCACCGAACTGGCAGGACAATTCGTTGCCGGCAATGACTTCAACTATGTGCGTACCCACGCCGAAGCCATCCGTCAGGCGGGCTATTACAACGTCATCAGCTGTTCCAAAGAGGCACTGACCGACGACGACTGCAGGCAGGCCGATGCCGTAGACCTCATCCTCGGACTGGAGTGTGACGACGGACACAGTCTTGTGAAGTATAAGGCATTTACGCCTGAACTTCAGTCTTGGCTGCAGGCATTCACCGGCAAAGGCGGCGGACTTCTTGTCAGCGGCGCTTTCGTCGGCAGCGACATGGTCGGCGAACAGGAACAGGCATTCCTTGAAAACCTGCTGAAATGCCAGTTTGCAGGCAAGGATGAAACCGTCGACGAACGCATCAGCGGCATGGGAACAACCTTCACGTTCTATCGGCTGTTGAACGAACAGCACTACGCCGCCCAGCACCCAGATATCCTGCAGGCCACTGGCAGCGCCATCACCCCCATGGCCTACGCCGACGGCTTTGGAGCCGCCGTGGCTTACAGCGGCAATGACTACCGCTGCTTCACAATGGGTTTCCCCTTCGAGTGCATCAAGTCGGGACCTACAAGGACAGCAATCATGCAAGGCATATTGAATTACTTAATCAAATAACAAGGACCTGAAAACAATGGCTAAAATTCTAACAAACGCTTCTGGCACAAGGAGCATTGAAGTGACTGACGAGCACCTTCAGACAATCGAAGACTACCAGCTATTCCGCGACCTTATCGACTCCAACGGATACGTTGACGAAGATGTGCTCGACAAGCTGAAACTGAATATCCGTTCCATGCTCGAGTCAGAGGCCGGCAAGGACAAGCGGCTCCTCGACCTCTGTCTTGACGTTATCTACCATGCTAATATGAAAGCCTTCGGACTGCAGCAACTCGTACTGCTTTACATCAACTGGAAAGAGCGCGGCAACGAAGACTTAGGCATGTCTCAATGCGTCGAGCAGGGCACACCGTTTGATTGAGAAGTGAAAGGTGAAACGTGAGAAGTGAAGAATACAGACTGACGGACTTTCTGCCAACGACCAAGAAGGAGTTGGAGCTACGGGGATGGGACGAGGTGGACATCATACTGTTCTCTGCCGATGCCTACGTAGACCACCCGTCGTTCGGTGCTGCCGTCATCGGCCGTAACTTGGAGGCGGCCGGCTACCGTGTGGCCATCGTCCCGCAACCCGACTGGCACGGCGACTACCGCGACTTCAAGAAGCTGGGCCGCCCCAGGCTGTTCTTCGGCGTTGCTCCAGGCTGTATGGACTCAATGGTCAACAAATACACTGCTGCCCGACGGCTGCGCTCCGAAGACGCCTACAGTCCCGACGGGCGCCACGACCTGCGGCCCGAGTACCCCACCATCGTCTATACCCGTATCCTGAAACAGCTCTTCCCCGATGTCCCCGTCGTACTCGGCGGCATCGAGGCTTCGCTGCGCCGCGTCACCCACTACGACTACTGGCAGGACCGCCTGCGCCCCTGCATACTCTACGACTCCGGCGCCGACCTCATCACTTACGGCATGGGCGAGAAACCCACCCTCGAGCTGGCCCGCAGAGTGTCCGATGGTTTCCCCATCGGAAGCATCACCGACATCCCCCAGACCGTCTACCTCGCCGACGACATCACGCCACAGCCCGACGACATCGTCCTCCACAGCCACGAGGAATGCCTGGCCGACAAGCGCGCACAGGCCGAGAACATACGCCACGTCGAGGAGCAGTCGAACATGATGCACGCCCAGCGCATCCTACAGCCCCTCAACAGGCCACGTGCCCAGCGCTTCTCCGTTGGGCCAACCGTCGTCGTCAACCCGCCCTACCCCCCGATGACCACCACCGAACTCGACGCGAGCTTCGACCTGCCCTACACCCGCCTGCCCCACCCCAAGTACCGCGGCAAGCGCATACCGGCCTACGAGATGATCAAGTTCTCCGTCAACATCCACCGCGGATGCTTCGGCGGCTGCGCCTTCTGCACCATCTCTGCACACCAGGGCAAGTTCATCACCTGCCGCTCCAAGGAGAGCATACTAAAAGAGGTAAGGCAGGTCACGCAGATGCCCGACTTCAAAGGCTACCTCAGCGACCTCGGCGGTCCATCGGCCAATATGTACGGCATGCACGGCCGCAACCTCAACGCCTGCGAGAAGTGCAAGCGTCCCAGCTGTATCAACCCGCAGATATGCCCCAACCTCGACACCAATCACTCAAAGCTCCTTGAGGTGTACCGCGCCGTCGACAGTCTTCCCGGTATCAAGAAGAGTTTCATCGGCAGCGGTGTGCGCTATGACCTATTATTATATAAAAGCAAGGACGAAGCTGCCAACCGCGCCGCCCAGGAATACACCCGCGAACTTATCACCCGCCACGTCAGCGGTCGGCTGAAAGTGGCTCCCGAGCATACCAGCGACCGCGTGCTGCGGCTCATGCGCAAGCCTTCGTTCCAGCAGTTCTACGACTTCAAGCGCATCTTCGACCGCATCAACCGCGAGGAGAATATGAACCAACAGATTATCCCTTACTTCATCAGCAGCCACCCAGGTTGCCACGAGGAGGACATGGCACAACTCGCCGCCATCACCCGCAAGCTCGGCTTTAAGCTGGAACAGGTACAGGACTTCACCCCGACCCCCATGACCATCGCCACCGAGATGTGGTACACCGGCTACGACCCCTACACACTCGAACCCGTCTTCAGTGCCAAGACGCCGCGCGAGAAGGAAGCCCAGCGCCAGTACTTCTTCTGGTATAAGGATGCCCCCCAAGACTCCCACAAGCCCCGCAAGTCACATGACAATCATCGAACAAGCCCTCGTCCCGAAAAGCCCGACAAAGAAAAGCGAGGACGGCATCGTCGTCACTGACGATTTCATAGCCGTCATCGACGGCTCTACATCGAAGACCACACGTCGCCACAACCGCCGCATGAGCAACGGCCGCTATGCCATGACCATCGTTGCCGACTACATCAGCCACATGGCCGCCAACACGTCGTGCCGCCAGTTCTGCATCGGGGTTACCGCTTCCGTACGCAAACACTATCTGCCTTTTTGGAAACGTGACAAGCAGGCCGTCATTGACCATCTGCAGCAGCACCCCGAGGAACGGCTCTGTGCCTCTGCGGCTGTCTTCAGCCGCCTGCGCCGTGAAGTATGGCTTGTCGGCGATTGCCAGTGTCTCATCGACAACCAGCTCTACGAGAATCCCAAGCCCCACGAGCAAAAACTGGCTGGACAGCGCGCCGAGAAGATTCAGCGACTGCTGGCCGAAGGCATGACCGTCGACCAGATACTCGCCGATGACATCGCCCGCCAGTCGGTCATTCCTCAGATGCTTGAAGACATGAAGCAACAAAACGTCACTTACGCTGTCATCGATGGGTTTCCCATTCCCCAACAGCGTGTACCCGTCATTACCCTCGATTTCCAACCGTGGGAGGTCGTCTTAGCTACCGACGGCTATCCCTTCCTCAGTCCTACCCTGCAGGAGTCTGAGGAAAAGTTGAGCCGGCAACACGAAACTGACCCTCTTAACATCGGCCACTTCAAGGCCACAAAAGGGTTCACGCCCGGCAACAATTCCTTCGACGACCGGACGTACATTCGTTTTACGATTTAGCGTGCTCTTAGAAAGGCAGGTCGTCAGTCGAACCCTCTACAGCAGACTCCTGAGCCGGTGGGAAAGGAGTGGCGGCGGGAGCGACTGAGCCAGGTGCTGCGGCAGCCTGCTGCGGCGGGAATGGAGCGGCACCTGCCTCAGGAGCAGCTACGGGAACCTGACCACGAATAATGTTGAAGGCACGGACATCATTGAACCAGCGTCCCTGGTACTCATGGGCATCGATGTCAAACTGAACGGTGACATCCTCATTCATCTGAATATTGAACTGCTTGATGCGCTCCTCGCCAAAAATGCGAAAAACACAACGCTTGGGATACTGCCCCGGAACTTCGATGACATAATCCTGCGACATCCATGAGTTACCTGTGCGTGCTGAGACACCACTTTGTGCTGGCAATACAGCAATGATTCTTCCTGTTAAATCCATATAAATATAATGTGTAAAAAGTTGTTTTTTGCTATTTGCGCCTGCGAAAGTACAAAAAATTGTTTGAAAGACATAATTTTTAGGCATAAATTTTTCTAATCCCACAAAAATTAGTATCTTTGTGCTCCAATTCGAGAGAAAACTAAAAACAAACATACATTATGAGATTTACAGTTTCAAGCACAGCACTGAGCTCAAAGCTCGTCGCACTCTCAAGAGTGATCAATAGTAAGAACGCCCTGCCCATCCTCGGCGACTTTGTCTTCGACATCAACGGTCAGACCCTGAGCCTGACAGCCTCGGACAGCGAGAACACGATGCAGACCACCGTGGAACTTACTGAAAGCGACGGAGACGGTCGCTTTGCCATCGGTAACCACGATCTGCTGGAAGCCGTGAAGGGTTTCTCAGAGCAGCCCATCACCTTCGATGTAGACCTTCAGGCAAACATTGCCAAGATTAACTACCAGAACGGTCTGTTCTCACTTCCTATCGAGAGTGCCGACGAATATCCCATAGCCCAGACGGTGGGCGACGGTGCCACGACCATCACCATCAGCAATTCTCTGCTTAACGAGAATATCAACCGCAGCCTCTTCGCCACGGCCCAGGACGAGCTGCGCCCCGTCATGAACGGTATCTACTTCGACCTCACCCCCGACTGTCTGGCCGTGGTGGCTTCCGATGGTCATAAGCTGGTGCGCAACAAAATCTACACCATCAAGAGCGACCTGCCCGCCGCATTCATCATGCCGAAGAAGCCCGCCGGTCTGCTGAAGAACCTGCTGGGCAAGGACGGCGGCGACGTCGTCATCCGCTTCGACGAGCGCAATGCCGAAATCAACTACGGTGACGGCATCATCCAGTGCCGCCTCATTGAGGGACGCTACCCCAACTACAACTCTGTCATTCCGCAGAACAATCCCAACGAGCTGCGCGCCGACCGCAACGGTCTGTTAGCAGCCCTGCGCCGCGTACAGCCCTTTGCCAACGAGTCGAGCAATCTTATCCGTTTCCACGTCGAGGGCAGTATGCTGCAGCTTGATGCTGAGGACTACGACTTCTCGAAGACAGCCACTGAGCGCATGACGTGCGACTACAACGGCCAGCCCATGAGCATCGGCTTCAAGGGGTCGTCGTTTATCGAGGTTCTGAGCAATTTCGACTGCCCCGAGGTTATCATCCAGTTGGCCGACCCCAGTCGTGCCGGTCTTGTGCTGCCCTCAGAGCAGCCCGAAGGCGAGGACGTCCTCATGCTGATGATGCCAATGCTGATCAATGACTGAGGAAGTGATGAGTGGAAATGAAAAGCGATAAGTGATGAAACTGAATTTGACAAAGCCGCTGGTCATCTTTGACTTGGAGACCACGGGACTCGACTTGGTAAAGGACCGGGTCATACAACTCTCATATATAAAGGTATATCCTGACGGACGCGAGGAGCGCGGCAACGAAATCATCAACCCCGAACGGCCTATTGAGCCGGTCATCACTCAGCTGACAGGCATCTCCGACGATGACGTGAAGGACAAGCCGACATTCAAGCAGCTGAGTACCAAGTTCCAGGAGGTTTTTACGGGCAGCGATATTGCAGGTTTCAACTCCAACCACTTCGACGTGCCACTGCTGGCCGAGGAGTTCCTACGCGCCGGCATCGACTTCGACTTCTCCAAATGCCGGCTCATCGACGCGCAGACCATCTTCCACAAGATGGAGCGCCGCAATCTGGCCGCTGCCTACAGGTTCTACTGCGGCCGTAGGATGGAGGACGACTTCGAGGCCCACCGTGCCGACCAGGACACCGAAGCCACCTACCGCGTGCTGATGGGCGAGCTTGACAAGTATGCCCCTGGCGCCAACGAAGATGAGGAGAAGGTGCTGGAGAACGACATGGACAAACTGGCCGAGTTCTCGAAGGTGAACGACAACGTCGACTTCGCCGGGCGCATCATCTGGCAGGAAGTCAACGGCCAGCGCACCGAGGTGTTCAACTTCGGCAAGCACAAGGGCAAGCCCGTGGCCGACGTGCTGCGCTTCGACCCGGGCTACTACAGCTGGATTCTGGGCGGCGACTTCACCTACAACACCAAGCAGGTGCTCACCCGTATCAGACTGCGCGAATCTACCTTGAATAAAAGATAAATGAATAATTGCGGTTACACATCCTGGGTATTCAACAACAGCAGCAGGTCTTTGCTGCTGTGCTTGTCACTTATTATTTGTCATTTATCATTCAGCCCCGCAAGGGCACAGGAGTTGGAAGCTAAGATTAACATCAACCACTCGAAGATACAGGGTACCGACGCATCGGTGTTCGACAACTTGAAGCAGACGCTCGAGCAGTTTGTCAACGAGCGCGAGTGGACGGCTCTGCAGTTCCAGAAGAACGAGCGCATCACATGCAACTTCAACATCACCGTCGACAAGTACGTGCAGGAAGAGAACCGTTTCGAATGCAGCGCCACTATCCAGGCCAACCGTCCCGTCTTCAACTCGGCCTACACCACCACCATCTACAACAACACGGACAAGAGTTTCCAGTTCACTTTCGCCCAGTTCGACCAGCTGAACTTCAACGAAGAGTCTGTGGACAACCAGTTGACGGCACTCTTTGCCTACTACGCCTATCTCATTATCGGCATTGACCTCGACACGTTCTCGCCGATGGGCGGCACCGACGTGCTGCAGCGCTGTATGTATCTGGTTAACAACGCCCAGGACTTAGGTTTCCCGGGATGGAAGTCATTCGAGGACTCCCGCAACCGCTTCGCAATCATCAACGACTACTTAGACGAAGCGCTGAAGCCTTTCCGCCAGCTGCAGTACGACTACTACCGCAAGGGCCTCGACGAGATGGCCAACAACGTGGAGCGCGGACGCACCGAGGTGACCACCGCCATTGAGACCGACCTGAAGCAAGCCCACGAGGACAAGCCGCTGAGCCTGCTGCCGCAGATTTGGACTGACTACAAAAAGGAGGAGCTTGCTAATATATATAAAGGTAAGGGCACGCAGAAGGAGAAGGAGTCGGTCTACGACATCCTCTTCTCCATCAATGCCTCCCAGAACAACTCTTGGGAGAAAATCAAGCAATGAATTATGCTCAGACAGCTATATATCAAGAACTTCACACTTATTGACACGCTCGACATACAGTTACACCCCGGTTTCTCTGTCATCACCGGCGAGACGGGGGCGGGCAAGAGTATCATACTCGGTGCCATAGGGTTGCTGTTAGGCCAGCGCGCCGACTCGAAAGCGCTGAAGCAGGGTGCCGACAAGTGTGTCGTCGAAGCACACTTCGACTTGTCGCGCTACGACATGAAGGCCTTCTTCGACGATAACGACATTGAGTTCGATGCCGCCGACACCATCATCCGCCGCGAACTGACAGCAGCCGGCAAGAGCCGTGCCTTCATCAACGACACGCCCGTCGCGCTGCAGACACTCAAGGAACTGGGCGAACAGCTGGTTGACATACACTCACAGCACAAGAACCTGCTGCTCCGGCAGCAGGACTTCCAGCTGTCGGTGGTCGATATCATCGCCGGCGACGATGCCCAGACAAAGACCTACAAGCAGGCGTTCGAGGAATATCACAAGGCTTGCCTGCAGCTGGAAAAAATGGAGGACGACATCGAGCAGAACCGCCAGAACGCCGACTTTCTGAAATTCCAGTACGATGAGCTGACCAATGCCCGCCTCACGGACGGCGAGCAGGAGGAACTGGAGCAGAAGAGCGAGACGATGACTCACGCCGAGGACATCAAGGGCGCACTCTACGAGGCCGGCAACGCGCTGTCGGGCGAGGACACCGGTGCCGTACAGGCGCTGCGCACTGCCATGAACGCGCTGAAAGGCATCGGCCAAGTGTTTCCTGCTGCCGCCGAACTGGCCTCACGCATGGACTCCACATACATCGAACTGAAGGACATTGCGCAAGAGGTGAACGGCAACCTCGACAACATCGACTTCGACCCCTCGGAGTTGGATGCCGTCAACGCCCGCCTCGACCGCATCTACGACCTGCAGAAGAAATACCGTAGCGACACCATCGCAGGACTGATTGCCCTGCAGGAAGAACTGCGGCAGAAGCTGTCGGCCATCGAGAACAGCGACGACGCACTGGAAGAGCTAAGAGCCAAATGCCAACAGCTGAAGACCGACTGCCAACAATTGGCCGGCACGCTGACCAGGTTGCGCACCAAGGCCGCCCGACAGATAGAGAAGGAGATGCAGGAGCGGCTCATACCGTTAGGCATGCCCAATGTCCGTTTCGCCATCAAGGTGGAACAGACGGCTTTAGGCCGCAACGGACAGGACGAGGTGCAGTTCCTCTTCTCGGCCAACACCTCTACCCCACTCCAGCCTGTATCACAGGTAGCCTCCGGCGGCGAGGTGGCCCGCGTCATGCTCTCGCTGAAGGCCATGATCAGCGGTGCAGTGAAGCTGCCCACCATCATCTTCGACGAGATTGACACCGGCGTCAGCGGTCGGGTGGCTGAACAGATGGCCCGTATGATGCAGGAGATGGGTATGGCCGACCGCCAGGTCATCAGTATCACCCACCTGCCCCAGATTGCCGCCCTCGGCTCCAACCACTATAAGGTGACGAAGACGGAGTCGGCCGACGGCACCATCAGCACGATGACAGAACTCAATCAGGACGAGCGCATCACGGAGATTGCCCAGATGCTCAGCGGCAGCGACATCACCGAGGCAGCCATCCGGAACGCGAAAGAACTATTAAGAACATGAAAAAACTATTTACTATGACAGCTCTGCTGCTCATTGCGGCAGCAGTTACGGCTCAGCCCAGTTGGACGAAGAAAGCCACCAAGTCAGTATTCACCTTGAAGACGTTTGCCGCCGACGGCACGCTCATAGGCAGCACCAACGGATTCTTCACCGGCGAGCAGGGCGAGGCCGTCAGCAGTTTCTCGCCATTCAAGGGAGCCTCGTCGGCTGTCGTCATCGATGCACAGGGCAAGGAGATGCCCGTGTTGTGCATACTCGGTGCCAACGACACTTACGACGTCGCCAAGTTCCGCGTGGATGCCAAGAAGACCGTGCCTCTGCCTATTGCCGGCACCGCCGCTACCGAGGGCGCACAGGTGTGGCTGCTGCCTTACCGCGATACGAAGCAAGTGCCGCAGGGTGAAGTGCGAAAGACTGAGACCGTCGGCTCCGGCCACGCCTACTATACCATAGCCATGACCATGCCCGATGGTACTACGAGCTGTCCTCTGCTGAACGAGGCGGGCGAGGCCGTCGGACTCATGCAGCAGCCCTACAGCCAGGGCGATTCGCTGAGCTACGCCGTCAGCGCACTCTTTGCCGACTCGCTCCGCGTCAGCGGCCTGAGCATCAACGACGCTGCCCTGCGCAGCACCAACATCAAGAAGGACCTGCCCACCGACCTTGACCAGGCTGTACTCTCTCTCTACGTCGGTCAGGCATCGCTCGACTCAGCCCAGTTCATCCAGCTCATCAACGACTTTATCAGCCGTTTCCCGAACTCCCCCGAGGGCTATACCTACCGTGCACAGACAGCACTACTCGACATGAACTTCGATGCAGCTGCCCGCGACATGGAGCGGGCTATCAGCGTAGCCGACAAGAAGGACGAGGCCCACTTCAACTACTCGAGGCTTATCTACCAGAAAGAGGTGTATATGAGCCAGACGCCATACCAGCCTTGGTCGCTCGACAAGGCACTCAGCGAGGCACAAGAGGCCGGACGGCTGAACCCGCAGGCCATCTACCGCCATCAGGAGGCCACCATCCTCTATGCACAGAAGAAGTATGCTGAGTCTGCCGACATCTACGCATCGCTCTTCGACGGCGAACTGCGCTCGGCAGAACTCTTCTACGAAGCATCACGCTGCAAGGCGGCACTGCGCGACACCGTCGGCCAGATAGCGCTCATGGACAGCTGCATGGCCATGTTCAACCAGCCCTACCTGAAGGAGGCGGCACCCTACCTGCTTGCCCGTGCTCAGTTGCTGATGGATGCCAACCAGAACCGCAAGGCCGTCGCCGACCTTAACGAATACGAGAAGCTGATGGTGGCTACCGTCAACGACCGTTTCTACTACCTGCGCTTCCAGGCCGAATTAGGCGGACGACTGTTCCAGCAGGCACTTGCCGACATCGACCGTGCCATTCAGATGAATCCCCAGTACGACCTCTACTACGCCGAGAAAGCCTCGCTGCAAGTGCGCGTCGGACTATTCGACGAGGCCATCGCCACAGCCACCGAATGCGTCAAGACAGCCCCCGACCACAGCGACGGCTACCTGTTCCTCGGCATCGCGCAGTGCCAGAAAGGTCTGAAAGCCGAAGGTCTCAAGAACCTGCAAAAAGCCCGCGAGCTTGGTGACTCGCAGGCTGATACGCTAATTGAAAAGTACTCCAAGTAACCGTCGGCTTCTCACTTCAGAACGGCAGTGGGCCGTCGCCGGGCTGCGGCATCGGGTCGCTGCCGAAGGGGTCAGTCTGTCCCGGCACGAAAGGCTCGCCGCCAATGTCGCCGTTAATCTTCGAACCGACTATCTCGCCGCCACCCGACGCATTAGTACGTCGGGAGCCAAACTGCGTGTCTTCAGGATTCTCGAAGCGGGTAAACTCACCGCGGAACGTCAGCAGCACGTCGCCCGTGGCACCCTTACGGTGCTTGGCAATGATAATCTGCGCCTTGCCGTGCAGGTCCTGGCCGTTGTCGTCCTGATAGATGTGGTAGTACTCCGGACGGTGAACGAAGAGCACCATGTCGGCATCCTGCTCAATGGCACCCGACTCACGCAGGTCTGAGAGCTGGGGGCGCTTGCCCTCCAGTCCCTCGCGTGACTCCACACCACGGTTCAGCTGGCTCAGCGCAAGAATCGGAATGTCAAGCTCCTTGGCCAGTCCTTTCAGTGAACGCGAGATGGTGCTGACCTCCTCCTGGCGCGAGGAGAAGCGCATACCGTTGGCATTCATCAGCTGCAGGTAGTCTATCATGATGATTTTCACGCCGTGCTCGCGAACCAGTCGGCGGGCTTTTGTGCGCAGTTCGAAGACAGAGAGTCCCGGCGTGTCGTCCACGTAGAGCGGAGCGCCGAGAAGTGTATTCACCCGCTTGTCCAGACGTTCCCACTCGTCGGGATGCAGCTGTCCGTTCAGGATTTTCTTGCCCTCAATCTCACAGGCATTCGAAATGAGACGGTTCACCAGCTGCACGTTCGACATTTCCAACGAGAAGAAAGCCAACGGCACCTTGTAGTCGGCGGCGATGTTCTTGGCCATCGACAGCGCGAACGACGTCTTACCCATAGCCGGACGCCCCGCAATGATGACCAGGTCGCTGGCCTGCCAGCCTGAGGTCTTGTCGTCCAGTTTGTGGTAGCCCGTAGGCACGCCCGTCAGACCGTCCTTGTTCTCGGCTGCCTTCTTGATGACGTCAAAGGCGTTCTTGATGACAGGGTCTATCTGGGTGTATTCCTTCTTCATGTTCTTCTGCGACAGCTCGAAGAGTGCACCCTCGGCGTGCTGCATCAGGTCGTCCACGTCAATGGTCTCATCGAAGGCCTTCGTCTCCACGTCGCTGGCAAACTGTATCAGCTGCCGGGCCAGGAACTTCTGGGCGATGATGTTGGCGTGGTACTCGATATTGGCCGACGAGGCCACACGCCCCGACAGCTCGGAAATATACACCGGTCCGCCCACGTCCTCGAGCGTGCCCGACTTCGCCAGTTGGTCGGTCACGGTGACGATGTCCACAGGCTTCTCGGCCATCGCCAGGTCGCGGATGGCGGCATACACCTTCTGGTTACGGGGTTCATAGAAGCTTTCGGGATGCAGTATCTCGCACACCACCGAGTAGGCGTCCTTGTCAATCATCAGGGCGCCAAGCACGGTCTTTTCCACCTCCAGGGCCTGCGGCTGCAGGTGACCGTAAGTATTGTCTACAGGCTGCGGCGTTCGCCGCACGTTGCGTTTATTGCTGCTGTTGTTATTATTATCGGGCATACTTTTATAGTTATGGGGCTGCAAAGGTACGAAAATTAAATGATAATTGATCATTGATATTTGATATTTTTCGTACTGTGAGGTTAGAAATTGTATGTAACTCAGTTCACCACTTGGCCTTTCCCCGTTACGCTCAAGGCAGAGCCAGATAGCGAGCGGAGTATTGATTCAAAAAAAATCAGCCACATCCGTCAACACTGCAAAAGCATCTGATATTCAGGAAGATACGTGGTGACGGATAAGAGTGATGGGTGACGGATGATGGTGACTGCCGGAACTCGATGTTCATGGCCGGTGAATGACTGTTCACGGGCAGTGAGTCACTGCGGACGGCCAAGATGACCGGCCAGTTCCTCACCGCACAGTCCTCCATCCGTCATCCGTCACCCCTATCCGTCACTCTGTAACATACTGATTACGAATATGATAGGACAAAAGTGACGGAATGACGGATTCTTTAATTCTCTGATTTTTTTTGTTCTTTCAGAAAATCTTCGTATCTTTGCCATCGAAATATTTAACACGATAGAGATTAAGAAGCTTGCAAAACTTGAACAACTATGATAAGAAAAATGATAATCGGCTGCCTGCTACTCCCCTTGAGTGCAGCAGCACAAGAAAAAGAAACTACAGACAGCGTCAGTACACAGGAAAGTAAGCCGGAATTGATGGAACGGCTACATCAGGCGCAGCAATTCTTGGACACCAAAGCCAAGAAGAGCACGGACCCGCACTACATCGAGGTGCCCGAGAAGCCCTGGAGGGTGATACTCCGCTATAAAGAGAATGCAGTAGTCGTGGACTACAGCCAGAGTGTCGACTTCCCCGTTACCAATGAACATTCCGACTGGAATCTGTGCTTTGAGCCTCCCATTGCTTCTTCCATCGGCTTCTGGGTGGGCTATCGTGGTACGGGCTTTTCCTACTCCAAGTCGCTCACCAAGAACGCAGGCCGCTATTACTCTTTCAGCACGACGGGAGCCAAGTATGGCTTCAACTTCCGGCTGAGACGCTTCAACACGAAAGATGCCAGCTTCAGTTCAACAAGCTACGAAAACGGGCAGACTATCCCGTATGACA
>CAMHIS010000012.1 GCA_946185285.1 uncultured Prevotellaceae bacterium | reverse complement strand
TGGCCTTGTCGTTGCTGACGGCGGTGATGGTGTAGAGCTGTGCGTTGGCAGCCGTTTCAGCCGAGAGTGTCACGGCCTTGTCGTTGTAGTGGGTAGCGTACTCACCGGCGGCTATCTCGATGGCGTAGCCAGCGGGCAGCTTACCGGCGGCCTTGAGCTGTGTCAGCAGGGCGTCGATGCCTCCATCGGGCTCGGCGTTGTGGTCGAAGGCATTGATGTTGGCCACCATCATCAGGCCGCTCTTCAGGCTGGAGAGCTTCACGTCCTTCACCTCGCTGTAGGTGGTGGTGCCGCCGTCCATGGTGTAGGCGCGGACGTGGTAGATGGCGTCGGCGTCGGCCTCGTCGGGCGTTATCTGTGCGCTCCAGCAGTTGTTCCTGTCGATGACGCTGGCGGGCATCTCGCTACCCATGCTGCCGTACAACACGGCTGCCACGTTGGTCACGCCGTCGGCACCGATAGTCGGCTCGGTGGCGGTGGTGCTATAGACGAAGCCTGCGCCTTTAAGCGGTTTCGTTGCGATGGCATGGAGCACGATGCTCTTGCCGTCGTTGCTGCGGGTGGCCGACGTGATGGCAGTAGCGGCGCTCTTTTCCTCAGCGTTGTACACGGCGCGGAGCGTGGTGTGGGCCTTCATGGTGAGCGTCAGGTCAGCGGAGGTGCTGATGACTGCGCCGTCGTCGGTCGTCCAGTACGAGAACTGCTTGCCCGGCATGTCGGGAGCGGTGAGGCTGACGGTCTCGTTGTAGCCGTAGGTGTCGGAGAGCTGGCCGGAGTATTCGCCGTCGACAAAGACCACGAGCTGTGTCTGCGGGGCGGTGACGGTGCTCAGGTCGAGCTGCTCAGGCTGCTGCTCGGGCTCGCGCTTCGGGGCCTTGCGGGCGGCAGAGGCGGGACCCGCAGGAGAAACTGCGGGCACGGCGGCTGTCGTTGCGGCGGCTGTCGTTGCGCCGACGAGATCGTCGGCGAAGTGCATGAGGCGTGCGCTGGCTGGCTGCTCCTCCTTCTTGGTTGAGCCGTTCGGGTTGTTCACCGTTGCGGCGATGGCGTCGGTGTAGAGGACCTTCATCTCACCGGCGGGTGTCTCGTAGCGCATGTAGGCGATGCCGTATATGTAGTGGTCCTGGTTGTTCTTCTGTGCGAAGCGCAGCGGGGGCATGGTGGCCATGGAGCCGAAGTTACCCTTCGTCGGGGCGTTAGCCTCCCAGTAGATGGGGTCGTACTTCTTGACGTTGATGGGCGTGCTCTCGTACATCTTCTTGGCGAGGGTGGCGGCGCTCATCTTCTCCTGTACCATCACGTTCTCTTCCCTTTCCAGGTATTTGATTTCGTATGCCTTGTCAAACGAAGCCTTCTCCGTTTCAACGAAGCCAATCGGGTCAAAGCCTTGATCTCCTAATATACTAAGCGCCTGCAAGCCTACGTTTAAGCCGGCAATGATTCCCTTCGACTCATTGTCGTAAGAATATCTCACCGTCTGCTCGAAGTAGTACGATATGCCGGCGTTGTCGCCCATGCGTATGCCTGCGTCGAGCAGTTTGTAGCCGTCGGGCAGCTTGTAGTTCATCTGGTACAGTATGTTGCCCATCTTGTAGGTCTGTCCCTGGTACACCGTCTGATCCTCGCCCTCGCTGCTGGCCAGCTCGATGGTCGGCGTGGTTACGGGGTTGACGTAGAGTGCGCGCACCTTCATGTTGCAGGGGATGAGGAAGCCCACGATCTCGAAGGCTGCCAGGTCCTCCCATGATGCGCCGCCGTCGGTAGAGTACTGCCACGTCTTGAACTCCAGGTTGCCCCAGTTGTGGAACGCCTCGACCTTCACCTCCTGGCCCTTCATCGGGAACTCGGGGAATCCGTTGGCGAACGTGGTGAACGCAGCGCCCTCCAGCTTGCCGTAGGCGATGTCGAGCTGTACCTTCGTAGCGCCCGGCTTCTCGTATCCGCAGGCGCACTTGCCGGCGGGGTTGAACTCGTGCTCCACGATTTCCACGTCGTTGCAACCGCAGACGGCGATGTGGAGCACGCCGTTATACTTCTGGTAGTTCTTCAGAGCGTCGCCGAAGCGGCTGATGGTGTAGCAGGTGTACTCGTGTACGTGCTTCCACTGCGCCGTCAGGTCGAGGTCGGCGGTCAGCGGGGTGTTCATGTCAAACTGCGAGCCGCGTCCGAAGAGTATGCCGCTCTCGTTGACGGCCTTGGCGACCGTCCACTTGTCGAAGACCAGGCCGCTGCGCTTCGGTTCGCCGCTCACGCTGAGCTTATTGCCGTAGTTCGTATTGGTCTCTGTGGGGCTGAAGTCCTTGCCGCCGTTCAGGGCGAAGGTCGTCTTGATCTGTACGGGGTTCCAGATGGCGTTGAACGTCATGTTGCCACGCAGGCTGACAGGCTCGTCTTCCGCAAACACCTTCTCAACCAGCCTGCCGTTGCCGTCATACGTGTAGCCGCGCCATCCGTCGAACGTCACACCCTGGGCAGCTGCGGGGGCTGCGGGTGCCTTGACGGTGCCGGCTGTCGTCACATTGCCCTGGGCGTCGGTGAGGCACACGGCCAGCTGGTACTGCACGCCGCCTTCGGAGGGGGTAGCCTCGTCCACCTGGAAGTCCTTATACGTCGTCACCGCGTTGCCATCGGCCACGAACGCCGCCGTGACGACCTTCGCGTTGCCGCCGATAATCAGATATTTTGCACCAGAGAGGGTAGTCCAGCTGTCAGGGCTCTGGCTGATGGTAGCAGTGGTCAGCGCCGCGTTGTTGAGGGCTGTCGTCAGGTCGGCTTCCGTAGTTCCCGGAGCCACCGGCACGAAGGCAACCTTCGTCGGGCCGTAGGCAGCCTGCATCGTCGTCGTCCACACGGCCGTGCCGTCGCCCATCGAGGCGCCGCGCCGCATGGCCATATAGCTCACTTCCGGCGTGCCCTTCACGCTACGTTCCATCTTGCAGGCCACCACGTCGGGATTCTGCCCCGTAGCGGGCTGGTACAGCAGGGTGTAGGTCAGCATCTGCTGGAAGTTGACCGTCAGGTTCAGGTTACCGCTGTCCACGTGGGGCATCGTCACCCAGAGCAGCGCCGAGGTCAGCGGCACATTGATGTCGTTGTCCTTGGCCCAGTTGTAGTATTCCACGTATTCATCCTCGGTGAACTCCTTGATGGTCATATCGGGCACCTTGAAGTCGTAGCCGTCTTCCTTGTCAACCATGAGGATGAACTCACGCTCCTCCCTCACCTTGTCCTCGTCCGTCATGTCGGCGAACGAGCCGTCGTCGAGCTTCTTCAGCAGTCGGGCTGAGCCGCCCTGCGTCTCTCCCGTCACGCTCAGCGTCACGCCGGCCCACGAGTAGTACTCCACGTTCACCACGACGTTGCCCTCAGGCATCTCGTCGAGCGTGGCCGTCCGCGTTGCGGCGTCCCAGGCCAGCTCGATGGTGGGCTCCTTGTAGGTCAGGTAGCCGCCCTCGCTGGTCAGCTTCGCCATCGAAACGTCCGCTTTGTTGTCGTCGAAGCCTGGCAGACTTGTGCAGTTGTCGAACATGTCATCGCCATCGCCGTCGGTCACAGCCGCCGTGCTCCAGCCGTCGCCAACGTAAATGGTCTCTAATTTCGAGCTGCCTTTGAACATTTTGGACATCACCTTGACATTAGCCGTGTTCCAGCCGCTGAGGTCGACCGTTGTCAGAGCAAAGCACTCCTGGAACGTACCGAACATTTCCGTAACCATTTCCGTGTTGAGGTTCCCAAGGCCGTTGATGGTGGTGAGAGCCTGCCATTCACCGAATAAACTACTGAGTATTGTTCCCGTAAAGTTCTGGCAGGAAGCGTCCACGCTTAGTGTTGTCAAGAAGTTATAGGTTGATTTTTTTGCATAAGAGCCCCCTTGTCTCCAGGCTCCATCATCAAAATAGAGTTTACCGGCATAGTCGTCGCCGTACTTCAGCGTCGCCGTCGTGCCGTCAATCTCGAGGTAGAGGTAGTTCTCTGCCCACGCGCCCGCCATCGCCGTCACCAGCAGCGCGAGCGTCATCATGAGTTGTTTTAAATGTTGTTGCATATTCATTTTGTTTTTAATTGATTCGTTTTGTTGTTGTTTTTATAGAAGACGGGGAGACGTCTTGTCTTCTTGTCTTCTCGTCTTCTTCGCCCTCCGACGATACTGGGACAAACGGATAGACCCACCCCCTGCCCCTCCCTGTGAGGGAGGGGAGTGATATGTGATGCAGCGGGAAAAGACCCACCCCCTGCCCCTCCCTGAAGGGAGGGGAGTGATATGTGATGCGGGGAGGGAGGTGGCGGGGATTGGAAAGGAAAACGCCGGGACTTCCCTTGCGGGGTGTCTCGGCGGATAATTTCTTCTGAAGGAATAAGTGGCGGGAACTACGGCTTCAACTCGTTGAACATCGCTATCTCGCTGTCGAAGCGGCTGACGATTTCGTCGAACTGCGGATTGCTGCGCTGTATGATGAGCGCGATGTACTCCTTTATCGGCTTGTTGTCGGGACCAATGATCCTATCCTGCGAAATCAAAGTAGTGTGATTCCCTTGCCCGGCGAGCTTCCTCTGCCATGACCTTCAGTTCCAGCTGGGTTTGTTCCTCCCATGCCTGTTTGCGCTCCCTGGCCCTTTGCAGCCAGGCGAGGATTTCCTCGCGTGTGCGCTGCTTCTGAGTTGTCTTTTCTTCCATAATCGTCGTTGTTTATACGTTACGGCTGCAAAGATACGACAATTTCCCCAATCCTCCAAGGTTTGGAGGAAAAATATCCGTTTGTCTCAGTATGTCAAAGAACGCTTGAGCGGACTTCTCGTCTTCTCGTCTTCTCGTATTCTATACCTAAATATATTTACGCGCGTGAGGGGCGATGATTATTCCGCCTTGGCGTATTTCTTTTGAGGAGCGGCCGTGGCTGTTTCATAGTAGGTGCCTTCATCCCAGTCAGTACCGTTGTCGCTGAAGTAGAACTTGATGCCTGCTGTGCCCGACTTAAATTTACCTTTAAAGCCTGAGCCATAATCAGAACCCTCTTGAGATCCATTACCAGTGCCCTTCACCTTACCACCGTAAACTGTAAAGGTTCCGCCATTACCACCATCCGTAATTCCTCTTGAAACACTTCTAGAATTATTATTATTAGCTGTTGCTTCGATTTCACCACCATAGACATCACAAGAATTCATGAAAACTATGCCATATTTATCTTTACTACCACAGGTAACAGTGATTTTTCCGCTAAACACTTTGATATAGCCAACTTCCAATCCCTCTTTTTCTCCTTCTGCAGTAATCTCTCCGCCATGAATCTCGACAGTTTTGCCTTTTTTGCCATATATTGCGTCATCACTACTGCAAATTACATTCAACTTACCATCACCTTTCTTCTGGCCATAGATATACAGATTCTTTTGATTTGTGTAGGCATCAAGCTGTCCGTTAATCGTCAACGTAGCGCCGTCTTGCAGAATCAGGTACGTATCAGCGCCCAGCGTAACTTTACCACCGATGGTGACCTCGCCAGCTACGGTGTACCATCCGTCGCTCCATGTCACAGCAGTATTTGAGTTTGCCACGGCAGTAGGAGTCGAAGCGGCCGTCTTCTTGGTGAATACCACTTTGCTGCCATCCCACGAAGCCTCGTTGTATTCGTTAGCAGCAAAAGCCACCGGCGTCGGATACTCAATCTCGTCCTGAGCCAGATAGGTGGCGCCGTCGTTCTGGTAATCCGAGCCGTCGTAGTACACCGTGCCGCCGATGGTCACCGTGCCGCAGGTGGATTCATCGCCCGCGCCGATGCTGTAGGGAGCATCCGAGCCCTTCATGGCCTTCACCTTGCCAACCGTCGCAGCAATCACGATGTTGCCGCAGCCGAGGTTCTTGCCGCCGCCGATGCCCGCGCCCTTGCCGTTGGAGCTCGCCGTCAGCGTGCCCGGGCCCTCGATGGTCAGCGTCGAGCCCATAGGCACATGGATGCCGGGATAATCGCTATGGAATCCCTTCACCGTGTTCTCCGTGCCGTCCTTCAGCACGATGGTGGCGTTGCCCGCGCAGTTGATGCCTGCCCACTTGTAGTTCTCGTCGTCCGTGCCGTTGATGGTCACGCCGTCCAGCGTCACCGTAGCACCGTCGGCTATCGTAATCTTGTAGTTCGCGCTGAGTGTGCCCGTCAGCGTCATGCCGTTCTTCACCAGAACCGTCACGCCGTCGTCCTCCAGCTCAGTAGCCGAGAGCTTCGACAGGTCGCCCTTCCACGTCGGCACCACGCGCATCGTCACGCGCTTCACCTCCAGGTCGCCGCCATACTTCAGCTCCACCGGCTTCGTGCCGCCCTCGACGCCCTTCAGCGGCATCGCCGCGAAGTCGCCCGAGCCGCCGGCCTTCGCCGTCCACTTGTCGCCGTCCGTCACGCCGTCCTTCATCGCCACCGCGTACGTGCCGTGCTTCGCCGTCACCGTACACGTGGCCGACTTCGTTTCGTCGGCGTTGCTCTCCACCTTCACCGTGGCCTCGCCCACAGCCAGGCCCTTGGCATACACCGTCAGCACGTCCGTAGCGTCCGTGCCCACCTCGGTCTTGCAGTCAGCGTCCTTGTACAGCTTCACCTTGTCGGTTCCAGCCGTCACCGTCCACTTCACCTTCTTGTCCGTAGCGTCCTCGGGAGCGACGGTAGCCGTCAGCGCCACCGCGTCGCCCAGCGTCACCGAAGCCGTTGACGGCAGCGTCACGGCGAAGGCGATGGTCAGGTAGCCGCCGTCGGTCGCCAGCTTCGCCATCGCATGGGTGACGTTGCCTGCGTTGAAGTTAGGCAGTTTCGAGCAGCCTTCGAACATCCCAGAGCTGTTGGTAACATTCGCAGTGCTCCAGCCGTCGCCCACGTAGATGTTCTCAAGCTTCGAGCAGTTGAAGAACATGTAGCTTGTATTCCAGACCTTTGCCGTGTTCCAGCCGCCGAGGTCCACCGTCGTCAGTTCAGAGCAGCCAGAGAACAGACTGCTGGTCTTCTCGACGTTCTCAGTGTTCCAGCTGCTGAGGTCGAGCGACGTCAGCGACGAGCAGCCCTGGAACATAAAAGACATAGTGGTCACGCTCGCCGTGTTAAGGCTGCTGAGGTCGAGCGACGTCAGCGACGAACATCTCGCGAACATATATCCCATATCCTGGACGTTTGCGGTGTTGAGGTTATCCAAGCCGTTGATGGTGGTCAACCCGCTGAAACAGGAGAACAGAGTACAGAGGCTTGTTCCACTGAAGTTCTTGCAACTCCCGTCGATGGTGACGGTCGTGATAGTGGATCTGATAGTAGACCTCATATCCCAAGGATCTCCGCTTTGCTTCCAATCAGTTTCACTGAGATAGGGATTGTTGCTCGCATTGCCGTCGTACTTAATCGTCGCCGACGTGCCGTTGACCACGAGGTTCAGCACGTCGTCGGCCCATGCGCCCGTCGCCGCCGTCATCAGCAGCACGAGCACAGCCAATACCCTGGCCAGTCCCGAGTATCCCCGGCCCTGCCCACTTGTCTGATTCACTTTTCTTCGTTTCATAATCACAAAGTTTTAAATTTTAATAAATAAATGTTTATATATAAATGTCATTCTCGTCATCGTCCCGCCGCTCAAGGCCCCGCCGCTCTCCCGGACTATCATCATCGTGTAGGCGATGCGGTTCTTAGTTTCTCGCTTATCTACTGTTGCCATAATCTGTAATGTTTTTTTGAGAGTTAATTAATATGATAATGCTTAGTTTTGTCTGTTGATAAGTTATCAGTGTGCAAAGATACATATTTTTCCTCAATCCTCCAAACTTTTGGGGCGATTTCCTTTAGGCTTCTCCCCCCTCCCATCGAGGAGGGCCTTTGAACATGTTATACAAATGGTGCAAGTTTTTCGGCGATAATATTGCATGACGGTCCGTCGTCGGGAGTTTTTCCGACTCCAGGTATTTTTTTTATCCGTCACATCCGTCACCGCCTTGTAATACACTGATATGCAACCATTTACGGGGTGACGGTTGACGGTGACGGTTGACGGATGGCAATATGCTACGACGGCTGTAATGATTTACGTGCGGCGAATGATGATTCACCGCACGTGAACATTTGGCACACAGAAACTTGGTGCGCGTGACTGTGCCGTTCATCCGTCATCCGTCATCCGTCACCTTAATCTGTCACTACGTAACCTGCTGATTACAAGTGTGATAGACAGAAAGTGACGGAATGACGGATTCATTTCAATTGTGATTCGTCTTAATTCGTTGTCTAAAAAGAAAAGGGCGGGAAAGTCCAGGGCGGGGACGCAGAAATACCGCGCAGGTGTTGGTTGTTTTGAAGAATTTGTGTAATTTTGCCGCCGTGGAACTAATACATAGACTGAAATATCACCTTGTGGCGTTTGTAGTGGTGGCCATCTGGGGCAGCACTTTTGTGTTTACGAAGATGCTGCTGCAGAGCGGTCTTTCGCCTGCCCAGATATTCACGCTGCGCTTCATCATCGCCTACGTGCTGCTGTCAGGCTGGACGGCTTACAGAGCGTGGAGCAGGGGTGGCCACGTCTCTCACCTTTCATCTTTCATCTCCCGTCTCTTCTGCAACTCCTGGCGCGACGAGCTGCTGATGGTTGGGCTCGGCCTGACGGGCGGCTCATTGTATTTCCTGACGGAGAATGCCGCCATGCTCTACACAACCGCCACCAACACGTCGCTGATTGTCTGCTCCTGTCCGCTCTTTGCGATGTTCCTCTTCGCATTGTTCTACCGCCAGTCAGAGCGCATCAGCCGCACGCAGGCTGCCGGCTCCCTGGTGGCTTGTCTGGGCATGGCGATGGTGGTGCTCAACGGTCATTACGTGCTCCATCTCTCACCCCTTGGCGACCTGCTGGCTTTTGGCGCCTGCCTCTGCTGGGCGGCCTACAGCCTGCTGATGAAGTCGGCCTTAGAGCGCTACCCGGCGCTCTTCATCACCCGCAAGGTGTTCTTCTACGGTCTCGTTACTATCATACCTTATTATATTTGTTTCCCTGACGAGGCCAGCCCTTCCATTTTTCAGTTCTTTAATTATTCCATTCTCCTCAACCTGCTCTTCTTAGGCGTTGTCGCCTCCATGCTCTGCTTCCTCCTGTGGAACTGGGTCATCGGCAAGCTCGGAGCCGTCGTCGCCACCAACTGGGTCTACTTCAACCCCATCACCACCATCCTCTTTGCGTGGTGGCTGCTCAGCGAGCAGATTACCGTCTGGTTCCTCCTCGGGTCTGCCCTGATACTTTTAGGCATGTATTTGGCCGACCGTAAAAAGTAGGCCGCAAGGGTAACTTAGCAAGGTCGTTGAAGAAAAAGAGCCGGAAGTTTTGTACTTCCGACTTTTTTGCGTATATTTGCAGCGATAATTCAAAATATGAGGCAATGAACGAAGACAACAAGTTTATACGTTTCGACTGGGCAGCCAAGCGCATGCTGCGCAACAAGGCTAATTTCAGCGTGCTCGAGGGTCTGGTGCAGGTGCTCATTGGCGAACCTATTAAGATTGTCGAGATACTGGAGAGCGAGTCGAATCAGGACAGGGATGATGACAAGTTTAACCGAGTGGACATTAAGGCCAAGAATTCCAAGGGTGAGATTATCCTTGTGGAGATTCAGCAGACGCGCGAGTTGTACTATCTGCAGCGTATCCTCTACGGCGTAGCGAAGACTGTTACCGAGCACATACACTTAGGGCAGAAGTACGACCAGGTGAAGAAAGTCTACTCCATCAGCATCCTGTACTTCGACTTGGGCCGTGGCGCTGACTACATCTACCACGGTCAGACCAAGCTGATAGGCGTACATACCGGCGACCAGCTGCAGATCAGCACCAAGGAGGCGGGGCTTATCAAGATGGTATCGCCGGAAGACATCTTCCCCGAGTACTTCATTATCCGCGTCAATGAGTTCAACGCGGTGGCCAGGACGCCGCTCGAAGAGTGGATGTCGTATCTGAAGGATGGCTATATCAACAAGGACACGACGACTCCAGGCCTGAAGGAGGCTCGCGAGAGGCTGCTCTACCTGAAGATGAGCGACGAGGAGCGCCGTGCCTACGACCGCCATCTGGACAATGTGATGGTACAGAACGACGTTCTTGATACTGCCAAGGATGAGGGGCGTGCCGAGGGACTGGCCGAGGGACGTGCCGAGGGACGTGCCGAGGGACTGGCCGAGGGACTGGCCAAGGGCAGAACCGAGGGCGCTGCTGATGCTGCGCGTGAAAATGCCCGCCGCATGAAGGCCGACAAAATGCCATTGGAGTTGATTGCAAAATATACAGGACTGACGGTTGACGAGATAGTAACATTATAGTAACTCAAGTTTCGCATGTTAAGTAGATATACAAGTTTCGCATGTTTGGAGTTATCAGAAGTTATCGGGAGTTAAGAGGCTTTCAGCCTCTGGAGTTAACAGACATTACTTTGTTACAGCAGGTCTATTGTCCGCTAACTCCACGAGCCGCGGCTCGTTAACTACCTATTAACTCCCATTAACTCCCAGCATGCGGAGCTTGCGAAAGTTGAATAGATATAAGAAGATAAAGGAAGATAGCAGCTTTTCAGAAAGACACTCTTCGTTATGGCAGTAGGTAAGTGGATAGGAGGATTCCTGGGATGGATGGCTGGCGGACCGCTGGGTGCGCTGGCCGGCTATCTGTTGGGCTCGCTCTTTGATTCGGCATTTTTCGTGGTGAACACGCCCGGCAATTCCGGCACCTTCGGCAGCGGTTCCAGTCGCGACAGCAGCTTCCGGGCCTACGAGGAGATGTACCGTCAGGCTTATCAGCAGCAACAGGCACAGGGCAACCGTAACAGCTTCCTCTTCTCGCTGCTCGTCCTGTCGTCGTATATCATCAAAGCCGATGGCAAGGCCATGCACTCGGAGATGGAGATGGTGCGCCAGATGCTGCGCCAGAACTTCGGTCCCGATGCCGTCAGTCAGGGCAACGAGATACTGACCAAGCTCTTCGACGAGCAGAAGCGGCAGGGTTGGAACGGCTTCAAGCGGACGGTCCGCGACTGCTGCCAGCAGATAAACCGCAACATGGACTACTCGCAGCGTCTGCAGCTGCTCAACTTCCTCGTGATGGTGGCGCAGGCCGACGGGTCGGTGCCCGATAGCGAGATTTACGCGCTGAAGGAGTGTGCCCAGTGGCTGGGTATGTCGCCGACGGAGGTCGACTCCATGCTCCATCTGGAGGGCAACACCCTTGAGGATGCCTATAAGGTGCTGGGCGTCAGTCCCAATGCAACCGATTACGAGGTGAAGAAGGCCTACCGCAAGCTCGCCCTCGAGCACCATCCCGACAAGGTGGCCGCCCTCGGCGAGGATGTGCGTCGTGCCGCCGAGAAGAAGTTCCAGGAAATCAATGCCGCGAAGGAGCGTATCTGGAAAGCCCGCGGACTGTAACCGGCTGCTTCTCATGTTAGAAAGAAATATGCGAAGATTTTTGGTTCGTTCGCGTTTTTGTTGTACCTTTGCACCCGATTTCTTAAACATTGGAAGAAAAAGTATAGAAAAATGGCAAAAATGAAGGGTGCCATCGTGGTGGATACTGAGCGGTGCAAGGGATGTCAGTTGTGCATCATTGCCTGCCCTCAGAAAGTCATCGCCATGGCCGGAAAAGTGAATCTGCACGGTTATCCCTACGTGGAGGCAGCCAACGAGGAGGCCTGTGTGGGCTGTGCCTCGTGCGGCATCGTCTGCCCCGACGGGTGTATCACCGTGTATCGTAAAAAAGTGGAGGATTAAGCTATGGCAGAAGAGAAAGAGGTTGTGTTGATGAAGGGTAACGAGGCGATAGCTCACGCTGCCATTCGTTGCGGATGCGACGGCTATTTCGGCTATCCCATTACTCCGCAGAGTGAAGTGATTGAGACGCTGGCTGAGCTGAAGCCCTGGGAGACCACTGGTATGCAGGTGGTGCAGGCTGAGAGCGAGCTGGCGTCGATTTATATGGTCTATGGCGCTGCCGGAGCCGGTAAGCGTGCCATGACCTCCAGCTCGAGCCCCGGTGTGGCCCTGATGCAGGAGGGCATCACATATATGGCTGGTGCCGAGGTGCCGGGCGTGTTTGTCAACGTCCAGCGCGGCGGCCCCGGACTGGGTACCATCCAGCCCTCGCAGGGCGACTACTTCCAGGCTACGCGTGGCGGTGGCAACGGCGACTACAAGGTCATCGTGCTGGCCCCCAACTCCGTTCAGGAGATGGCCGACTTCGTTGACCTGGCCTTCGAGCTGGCCTTCAAGTACCGCAATCCGGCCATGATCCTGAGCGACGGCGTCATCGGCCAGATGATGGAGAAGGTGGTGCTGCCGCCCTATAAGCCCCGCCGTACCGACGAGGAGGTTATCCGTCAGTGTCCGTGGGCCTCTACTGGTAAGCCCAAGGGTGGCCGTGAGCGTGTGGTTATCACCTCGCTGGAGCTGAAGCCCGAGATTATGGAGCAGCGCAACATTGCCCTGCAGGAGAAATACCGCAAGATAGAGGAGAACGAGGTGCGCTACGAGCAGCAGCAGATGGACGACGCCGACTACGCCATCGTGGCCTTCGGCTCTGCCGCCCGTCTGTCGGAGAAGGCCATCGAGATTGCCCGCGAGGAGGGCATCAAGGTAGGCTTGTTCCGCCCCATCACGCTGTTCCCGTTCCCCACGAAGCAGATTGCCGAGCTGGCCAAGACGAAGAAGGGCATCCTCGTGGTCGAGATCAATGCCGGCCAGATGGTTCAGGACGTGCGTCTCGCCGTCAATGGTGTCATCCCCGTCGAGCAGTTCGGCCGCCTCGGTGGCATCGTGCCCGAGCCGGAGGAAATCGTGAATGCCTTAAAAGAGAAAATAATGTAGCAGCGGACTACAGGACGCTCAGGACTCTCAATGAGAAAAAGTCCTGAAGTCCTGTCGTCCGTTGCAAAAAAGGAAGAAGCAATGGATAGAAATCAGATAGTTCAACCAGAGAATATCGTCTGCAAGAAGCCTTCGCTGATGAACGACAACAACATGCACTACTGCCCGGGCTGCTCGCACGGCGTGGTGCATAAGCTCATTGCCGAAGTCATCGAGGAAATGGGCATGGAAGACAAGGCCGTGGGCGTATCGCCCGTGGGCTGCGCCGTCTTCGCGTACAACTATATAGACATCGACTGGCAGGAGGCTGCCCACGGTCGTGCTCCCGCACTGGCCACGGGCATCAAGCGCTGCTGGCCCGACCGCCTCGTGTTCACCTATCAGGGCGACGGCGACCTGGCCTGTATCGGTACCTGCGAGACCATCCACGCCCTGAACCGTGGCGAGAACATCGTCATCGTCTTCGTCAACAACGCCATCTATGGCATGACGGGCGGACAGATGGCTCCCACCACGCTCATCGGCCAGAAGACCTCTACCTGCCCCTACGGCCGCGACCCGCAGCTGCATGGCTATCCCCTGAAGATTGCCGACATCGCTGCCCAGCTCGAAGGCACGTGCTACGTCACCCGCCAGTCGGTGGAGTCGGTGGGCAGCATCCTGAAGGCCAAGAAGGCACTGCGCAAGGCTTTCCAGGCTTCGATGGACGGCAAGGGCTCCAGTCTCGTGGAGTTCGTCTCTACCTGCAACAGCGGCTGGAAGCTCACGCCCGCCAAGGCTAACGAATGGATGAAGGAGAACATGTTCCCCTTCTATCCCAAAGGAGACTTAAAAGACAGGACATAAAAGCCCACCCCCAGCCCCTCCCCAAGGGAGGGGAGTCTGAATAGACTGGAGGTGAAAGTTAATATAATAATGAGTAACAATTAATTAAGGAGACCCCCAAAGTAACCAAACTCCCCTCCCTTGGGGAGGGGTTGGGGGTAGGCTATATGAAGAAAGAAATTATCATATCAGGTTTCGGCGGTCAGGGCGTGCTCTCGATGGGTAAGATCCTGGCCTATAGCGGACTGATGGAGAATAAGGAAGTGACGTGGATGCCTGCCTACGGTCCTGAGCAGCGCGGCGGCACGGCCAACGTGACCGTCATCGTCAGCGACGAGCGCATCTCGTCGCCCATCCTCAGCCGCTACGACATCGCCGTGGTGCTCAACCAGCCCTCACTCGAGAAGTTCGAGCCGAAGATCAAGCCCGGCGGCATACTCATCTACGACGGCTTCGGCATCATCAACCCGCCGACGCGCAAGGATATCACCATCTACCGCATCGACGCCATGGACAAGGCTGCCGAGATGAAGAACGGCAAGGTCTTTAACATGATCGTCCTCGGCGGACTGCTGAAGGTGGCCCCCGTGGTCAGCACCAATGGCGTTGAGAAAGCCCTGCACAAGACACTGCCCGAGCGCCATCACGACCTCATCCCCCTGAACATGCAGGCCGTGGAAGAGGGCGCCAAGATTATCTGCGAGGTTAAGTAGCACGACGCTATACTAAGAATTTCGCAAAATAGGGTGCACGGGTGTCACAACGCCCAGTGTTTATCGGCATTGTGACACCCGTGCACCCTAAAACGCGAAAAATCCTATATAGAAAAAATTCGAAAAATGGCGGTGAGCACCATTTTGGCGGAGAAGTGAAACGTTTGTCAGGGCTTCATGTCATTGAACATGGTAATGTCGGAATCAAACAACTGAATGATTTCGTCAAGATGTGGGTTGTTGCGTTGAATAATAAGCGCAACATAGTCAAGACTTCCATCGCCTTTTACTTCCGCAGTACGAATGTAATAGTGCTTCTGCTGTTCAGCGCCATTAAACCATCGCAAGAAAAGCCTCGCCCGCTGAGCCTGCTGTTCTCCATCGGTGCTGCACATATAGAGTAAAATGTCTGGATTCTTGCGGAAAAACTCTTCAATGATGCAGATAACGGTTTGAGCTATCTTCTTGTCACTTGGCGAAGGAATGTTATTCAAATTCGTCAAGTTAAACCAATACGCAGTATAATATGGATTTGAATCATCATCGAAAGTTACGGAATAGTTTATCCCATGATCTGTAAGGAATACGATTTCACCATCTTCGGCATAAGCTACATCGTATGGTGCACGATTATTGATACTCTCAATATCAAGCCTATTCATGGCTTATATCCATTCAAGGTCATAATATCCAGACTCAGCAGCCTCTTTCTTACGACGCTGACGCTCAGCAAACTTTTCTTGTGCTTCTTTTTGGCGCCTTGCTTTAATCTGACGTCCACGTTCCACCAACGCAAGGAAATCCTCACGGGTCCATTTGGGAGTATTACTATTTGTTGTCATAATCACATTTCTAATGATTTCCGCCACAAAGTTACGAATAAAAACTGAATAAACAAATAAATATGGAACAAATATTTGCCTCCACCTCCACTTACCACTCGCCGAAGTCGGCATGCGCTTCAATGCGGTTCTCCAGATTGTCGTCGAGGGCGGGGTAGAAGTCGATGCCCGTCAGGTGCTCTACGTCGTCGACGGTGCAGGCAACGCTCTGCAGACTCACCTTCTTGCCGTCGTTACGGAACAGGAAGCCGATGGCCTTGGGCTGGCCCGAGCGCAGCATCACAACCTTGAAGAATCCGTCGGGCACCCAGACGTGGCCGCGGCCGATGGTGCGCGTCGGGGTGGGGGAGTCGTAGACGGGACCGCAGACGATGTCGATGGCGCCGTATTTGCGGGCCCAGTCGCGGCACTGAATCTCCAGGTCGTTCCACTCATATTTGTTCAGGGCGTGGTTTTGCGGACAGATGTTCGTAAACAGGAACGACTCGGTCATCGCCGTTGCGTCCCACTTGTTGTCGCCCGCCGGACACATGTGGCCGCGGTCGTAGCGCGACGAGTAGTAGTCGTTGTCGGTGGCGCGCGGGCTGACCTCCATATCCTCTGTGAACACCTCCTCCGAGCGCTGGTTCTTGCCGTAGGTGTGGCTCTTCGTCAGGTGCCACGCCACCCAGTTGGGATTCCGTGTCTCCTTGTTATACGAGGTGGTATAGCCCTTGCGCCTGAGAATCTGCTCGGGGCGGTCGGTAAGTGCCGCAGGGCGCTCATATTCCGTCACCTTGCTGCGCGTCGTCTCCGCAGTCTTGCTGTTGTAGAACGTTTCAGCCTGCTGTATGTCGGCATTGCTCTTGCTGTTGCGGCATGCCGTCAGTGCCAGACTGATTGATAGTGTAAGTAATAAAAGCTTCTTCATGGCTGCAAAGGTAATCATTCTTATTGGAATGAGGGAATACGAAGCACGAGTTTTTTGTGGAAAAGTGTAAAAACTTCCAAAAAGTTTGTGTTTTCGTGCAGTCTTTTCCGTTATAGACATACATAAAGGATAGAGACGTTATGTTAACGATGGAGATAACACGGCTGATAGAACAATGCAGGCAAGGAGACGCTGAGGCTCTCGGAGAACTGTATAAGGCATACGCCAAGAGGATGAGGGGCGTGTGCCGTCGGTATATCAGTGATGAAGATGCTGTCAACGATGTATTACATGATGCTTTCGTGATTATCTTCACTTCATTCGACAAATTGCGCGATGACCGGAAGGCTGAGGCATGGATGATGTCGATAACGAGGAATGTGGCTTCGAAATACAAAGACCATCTATTGGCTAAACCTTTCGTGTCATTGAAAGAAGCTGAGCAAATGCCCATGCCCGAAGAAAAAGCAGAGGTCAGAGGAATGCCGTTGGAGGATGTTCTGCGTCTCATTGAGCGTTTGCCGGAAGGCTATGGCCAGGTATTCCGTTTGTCAGTGTTCGATGGATTGTCGCACAGGGAGATAGCCGATATGCTGGGTATTGAGCCACATTCGTCATCGTCGCAACTGGCACGGGCGAAGAAGATGCTGCGTAAGATGATGCGGCAGTATTGGGCTGCCGTGCTTCTGTTGCTGCTTGTCCCCATTACGCTCTTCTTGTTCAGGAAAGGTGATACTGCGGTCAATGATGAAGACGGCGGTGAGCACCAGCCGTCGCCAGTTGTGGCAAAGCAGAAAGCGACGCCGAAAGAATCTCAGAGAGAATCTGTGACGGAACGACCAGAAAGCCCTGTGATTATTCAAAGGCCACTTCAATTGAAAGTCGCCCAGACGGCGGATACCATCACGGTAGACACCTTGACTAATATAGTAGCTCAAGAGCAGACGATTACTGACACTGTATCAAACGATACGGCAAAGATTATTCGCGAGGTAGAGTTGCCTCATCTATTCCCTGACGAGCCAACCATCAGCATGAGTAACGAAAAGAAGTGGTCGTTGCAGCTGGCATACGCAGGGCAGTTCGACGAGCAGAACCGATATAATCAGCCGTTCAGCTTTAAGCCCGCACCGTCAGATGTACAGCCTCTGCCTTCAGGCCATGAACCGACTGTACCGAGCGGCATTGACAACTGGACGGACTACGCTGTCTATCTGGCGAATAATCCCGATGCCGTGAGCGACAAGACCCGCAGCGTCATCATGCGCATCGCCCTGAACAATGCCAACCGCCCGGGTGAAGACAAGATTCTGCGTACAAGCCACCACCAGATGCCTGTCACATGGTCGCTGGCTCTGAAATACAGACTGGACAATCGCTTCGGACTGGAGTCAGGTCTCGGCTACTGCCGTCTGACATCTGACTTCGAGATTGGAGCAGATGGCCGCTCGGCGACAGATGGAGACGCTTGCCTCGGCAAGAACACCATCCGCGAGCACCAGACCATCCATTATCTAGACATCCCTGTAAAGGGTATATATAATATGTATGGTAGAAAACGATGGGGCATCTACGGCAGTCTCGGTCTGACAACTGAAATCCCCATCCATTCAGCCCTCCAGTCTGACTTCTATGTGAATGGTCTGTATGAGGCCAGCGACAAGACTGCCATCCGCGCACCGTGGCAGTTCTCTACCACCTTCGGCCTTGGCCTGCAATATCACCTGACACCTAACGTCGGTTTCTTCGCGGAGCCAAGTCTGCAGTACTATATCCCGATGCAGAGCGACATCGAGACCTACCGCACTGAACATCCGTTTACGTTCTCTCTGCCGCTGGGCATCAGATTCACGTGGTGATGACGATTGAGATATGGAATAGACCGTCACAACGGAAGTCCTACACCTCTTTCTCCACTCTTTTTCGCCGGTTTATATTTTTTTTTTGAGCGATAGCATAATTAATCAAAATATTTTTGTATTTTTGCACCCGTATCATTAAAGAATTGCAACTATGGGCATATCAATAGACAATCTTTGGGCAAAGGCTCAGCGCCTTTCACCTAGTGAGCGCCTCGCCTTGTCGCGCCGTCTGGCAGAAAGCGTCACTGAGACCGAGGCCGCACGTCGTGAGCGTGTGGCAAAAGAGATGGACCAGTTCTTCGGGGGATGGGCCGACGATGAGCGCACTACGGACGAAATCTTGGCTCAGATACGCGCCGGACGTACCACGAACACCTATCCTAAGTTTTAAGTTATGGCCGAACTGAAATACATTCTCGACACTTCGACCTGCATTGAGTTGTTGCGTGGTAACGAGCATGTGCGCGGCTGCTGATAGACTATTACGACACCGTTGGCATCGACGACATTGCCGATGCATTCAGCCGTGAGAAGGTACGGCTGGAGTCCATTGGCTTGACCATTGAGGATTTTGACTTGCTCATCGGCATCACAGCGCGTGAGAACGCCCTTGTCGTTGTGACTCACAATACAAAGCATTTCAGTCGAATCGAAGGCCTGAAGACCGAGGACTGGTTGCTATGATATTTATTTATGTTTCGTGCAGTCTTTTCAGAGTCCGGCAGACTATATAAATAGAGAGACCATTATTTTAAACTCTGAAGAATATGAAACATTACAAACACCTCGCTTGGATGATGGCGATAGCCATAGCCGGCATGACAGTGACTGCCTGCAGCAGTATTGACAACGAACCAGAGGAGCTCTTCACGACTGACCCCGTAGAAAAAGCCACACTTTATGTCTGTGGTATCAGTGAGTCAGGGACGCGCTCTGTCGGTGATGCGCAAGATGTCCTTTTCACCGAGGATGACATCGAATGGTTCAACATTACCACTCGCGAAATCAAATTTAGGAATATGGACGAACCGCTCTACAGACGGTTGGAGCCATACCGTGAAATCAAATTCTGTCTGGGCGACGCAGACCTGTTTGTGGTCAGCAGTTTTGTCAGTGATTTTCACAGTATGATATTCACGGACCTTGTCTTGCATTATGACGTGATTACCGACCCCAATCACGGCCATTATTTTCTGCACGACTGCTATCCCTCACAGTTCATCGACACCGACGAAGTGAAGGCAAACATTAAGAAGCGTGTCGGACAGTGGGAGTTGTTCACTTACTATCTCGAAAGCAAAGGCAAACTGAGAAAATAATCACTCGCCCTGTGCAGTCATTGGTTGCGGTTTCAGACTATATAGTTAGAAACTGCAACCATTTTTTATGTATTCATTTTATGACTATGCCTATAACGGGCTACTCTATCTGAACAACATCATGCGGCCACGCCACAAGCGGCTGTCGCAACTGATGATCTACTCAACAACGGCTTGCCAGTCGCGCTGCAAGCACTGTAACATCTGGCAGAAGCCAGTGGAGCATCTTTCTCTCGACGACATCAAGCGAATCATGCAAAGTAAGTGTGTCACCAAACGGACTACCGTAGGACTGGAGGGCGGCGAGTTCGTCCTCCACCCGCAAGCGTCGGAAATCATGGCATGGTTTCGCGAGCATCACCCGAACTACACGCTGCTTTCCAATTGTCTCGCGCCCCGTCGGGTCATTGAGGCAGTTCGTCGCTATCAGCCCCGACATCTGTATGTCTCTCTCGACGGTGACCGCGAGACCTACCAGCGGATGCGAGGCCGCGATGGCTACGATAAGGTTATTCAAGTGGTAGAGGCGCTGAAGGACGAGGTGCCCTTGTCGCTGATGTTCTGCCTTTCGCCCTGGAACAACTTCGATGATATGGCCTTCGTCATTGACATTGCCAAGCAATACGGCGTGGATGTACGCATCGGCATCTACGGCACGATGGCCTTCTTCGATACAACGAGAGAGCTGCTGACAGCTTCGAACTTCATCAATCAGATTCCTGCAAACATACACCAGACGCAAGAAAACTATGACTTTGTGGCACTTTACGACCAGTGGCGCAACGGACATTTGCGCTTGCGCTGTCAGAGTATCATGAGTAGTCTTGTCATCCATAGTAACGGTGACGTGCCCCTCTGTCAGAATCTTGATGTCGTACTAGGTAATATCCATCATCAGTCGCTCGATGACATCTTCAACGGCGCGACATCCTGCCAGACGCAGTGCCACTATTCCATGAATTGCAATGACTGCTGGATAAACTTCCACCGCAAATACGACATCATCCTCATGCGAAGCTTTGAGCGAATCCTGCCCAAACAGCTTATTGAGAAATTCTACGGCCCATATCAGTGGACAGAAGACCCATGTACAACCTATCGCCAATTATTTAAAGAATTATGATACAACAGCTCATAGACCGTTATAAATACCTTCGCACAGAGCGTTTCCTTGCCCAAACGTACCAGTATTCTTATGCCTTCGTGGGCATGGGCCAGCACTCGCTCACCAATCTTTATCCTGTGCTCCATTATCTTGGCGTGCCCTTGAAGCTCATCTGCGTCACATCGGAAAGGAAAGCGCGGCTCATAGAAAGGAAATACCCGTATGTGAAAGCAACGGCATCGATTGACGATATCCTCACTGACGAGACCATCAAAGGCGTATTCGTTTCAGCCTCGCCTTCTGCACATTTCTCCATCGCCTCGCAAGTACTGAAAAGCGGGAAGTCGCTGTTCATAGAAAAACCTCCCTGCCAGACGCTTGCAGAACTCGATAAACTGATTGACCTACAACGACTTTATGGCATTCCCGCTTACGCGCCTACCCGTAGCCTTTCACCTGTCACTATGGTTGGACTACAGAAACGTCATGCTCCAGCCGTGCAGATTCTCAAGAGCCGTCTCGTCAAAGAGCGTCTTGTAAGTTATGATCTTCATTACCTCACAGGAGCCTACCCCGAGGGCAATGCGTTGTTTGACTTGTTCATCCATCCCCTCGACCTCGTAACTTACCTTTTCGGCAAGGCAGAAGTCCTTGCTTGCCAACAAGTTGCTAAAGACTCCTGCGTTCTCATGCTCCGCCATCCCCACATCGTCGGCACCCTCGAACTCTCTACTGCTTACACTTGGACAGCTGCTGAAGAATCTCTGAAGGTCAGCACGTCAAAAGGCATCTATCGGCTCTCGCAGATGGAAGAACTGACCTTTGAACCAATACCAACCACCATCCTCAGCATTCCCATCGAGAAAGTTCGCCAGTTTAACAAAACCATTGAGCACCTCTATGTCCGCAACACCCCCATACTCCTTAACAACCAAATCTATTCGCAAGGCTACTTCGGCGAACTGCAAACTTTCATTGATGCTGTTGAGAGCCGTCAAAATCATGTCCTCACAGACTTGCAATCAGTTAGGTCTGTCTATGAAGTCATGGCAGAAATCCATGACACAATATCTCTGCAATCATATACGAATTCAGTTAAATAATAGTTAATTAACATCTATTATTTGTCGTTTTTCGACAAATGTGATTACCTTTGCAGCCATAATAACAGATTAATAGATTTTCGCTATGAATGAGAAATTGACTATGACGCTGAAATGGCTCAGTTATGTGGCATTGTTCTTTTGTGCCGTATGGTTCGTATTCCTGTGTTATCAAAGCTATCACCAGGTGTTTGATACTACAGGCAGTCATATTCATTGGGAAGCAAAACAAAACCAAGTCTTGTTTGTCTCCACTGTATTCCTATTATATATAGTGCTGACGTTGGCTGTCATAGGCGTTTGTGTGGCTTTCTTTATCAACCTCATCAAAGGAATCCAGCATGAGGAACTGTTCCCTAAAAAGAACGTCAGGCTTATCTTTATTGCCGTTCTATTGATATTCCTTCAGACAGTAGCATCAGACAATCTTGACCAGGCATTCATTTCTGAAGGCCCTGCAGCAATAGCCCTTACTTCAAATCCGTTTGTGCAATCTCTTATCTTACTCGTTTTTGGTATCTTGTACAAGATGGGCTGTCAGGTTGCAGCAGAACACGACTTAACGGTATAGGGAGGGCAGCAGATGATAGTTGTAAACTTAGACGTGATGATGGCCAAGAGGAAAATCTCGCTTAATGAATTGTCTGAGCGAGTTGGCATCACTATCACAAACCTTTCGAAACTGAAAACGGGTAAGGCTAAGGCCATACGCTTTACAACACTTGATGCCATTTGTAAGGCATTGGATTGTACGCCGGCAGATATATTGGACTATAGTAGCGAAGAATAGAAGATGAAAAAGATTCTTGTTTTTGCGATGCTAATTGCCATCATGACAGCAGCATCGCCGGTATCGGCACAGACCATTGTCAAAGGCCATATTGTCAATGAACGAGGCGAAACGATTGAATACGTTAGTTTAGGTTTTGAAGCAGACAGCGTCGGCACGATATCGGATGCCAACGGTAACTTCACAATAGAGATACCTGCCAATCGAAAGAACGATTTGGTGTTTACCCATGTGTCATTCCAGAATGCCGTCATTCCCTATGAGATCTATTCAAATGGGCAGCAACTGACCGTCACGATGAAGGACAAAGTGGTCGAACTGGCCGAAGTCGTGGTAGGCAAGAAGAACAAGCCACACACTCTCTCAGGCAAGTCGTGGATAAGGATGTCGACAGTCGGCTTCGTTGGAGACCAGAATGGGGATACCGAATGGGGGCCGATATTCAAAAGCAGAAAGGACTATGTCCTGAGTGACATTCTGCTAACAGTCGCCACATGTAAGTATGATGAGTGCGTACTGAGTTTTAACGTTTATGAACTACAGGGGAAGCGCTTCGTTAACATCATGAACAAGCCCATCTACAAGCAAATTTCACCCGCTGACAACGGAAAACAATTCAGTGTCAGGCCTGACGAAGACATCCTGCTGAAGGGGAAAAAGAAGTATTGCATCTGCGTCAGCGTCGTCGATCATAAAGGAAATGGAGGTGTTTTCTTTCCTTCCAACTTCAAAAGCAGCTATGCCCGTAATGCCGTAAAGGGGAAAATGCGTAAGTTACCAGCCTGTCCACCAATCATAGTGAAAGGGTATGAGATAAAAAAGTAATGGAAACAAGGAAAATATTGAGATATGGCAACTTATTTAGAATTACAAGTAACTTACCTCTCCCTCCCTTTAATCCTTGAGCGCATACTGCGGACGGATGGTCGAATCACGTCATGGGCTTCCCTCGCGGATGGGAGAACGAACCTTAGTGGCAATAACCTACGATTGAATTATAGACAACCACTGACGATGGAATAGAAAATCCTGAGCACGATTCGCAAGTCAATCACGTTCGAAAGCAAGAAAATAGGGCAAAACTCTTAAACAGTTTAAAACCTGCACCCCCGACGACCGCTTTTCGGTTTTGTCGGGGATGCACGAAAGTTGATTTTTTTTGCAAAATCGCGGGGACGGTTCTCTGATTATTTTTTCGACAAAAAAAGAGTTGAATGATGTCGCTATATTCAAATAAAATTGTATCTTTGCAATGCCTAATGACAACCGATATGCCACGACAGGTACGCAAGAGAAGTGGTACAGGAATCTACCACGTGATGCTCCGGGGTATAAACCGACAGGACATCTTTGAGGATGACGAGGACTATCTGCAAATGATAGCCCTAATGCGCACCTTGACTGAGCGGCGTGATGAAAACGGTCTTTTGCTTCAGCCACCATGTGCCTTCTATGCCTACTGTCTAATGAGCAACCACGTCCACCTGTTGGTACGCGAGCGTGCAGAGACAGTTAGTGAGGTCGTTAAAAAGCTGGGTATCGCATACGCATACTATTTTAATAGGAAATACGGTCGTAATGAACATCTTTTCCAGGACCGTTTCAAGAGCGAGCCTGTTGACAGTATGGAATACTTTGTCGTGTTGTTGAGATACATCCACCAGAACCCTGTTAAATCAGGCATAGCCTCAAATGTAGACGATTATCCTTGGAGCAGTTGGAGCGAGTATAGTGGCAAATGTCCGCAAGAATATCCTCTCTGCGCAGTCTCCTCGGTACTTTCGAGAATTGACAGACATGATTTGGTGGAGTGGGTCTCTACGCCTGTCGATGACTATAACGACATACTTGACATTGATACGGAAGAAAAGATAACTCTTTCGGACAGTGACGTCAGAGCTTTTCTGTTGAATACTCACGGAATAGCGAATCCTCTAATGGTTCAGAGCCTTGAAAAGGCAAGACGGAATATTGTCCTGAAATCGGCCAAATCTTTCGGCGCTGGTATACGGCAACTGTCAAGACTGACAGGTGTCTCCTTTGGAATAATTCAAAAATTGTAACTGATGAAAAATGATCGGAGTCCCTGTGATTTTGCTTTGTCATAACTTGTTACTTTTGTTATGGCGAAAATAGTGTCAAGTTATTCCAGTACAAGACAATTCAAATCTTTCGGAAACTGTTTTAGGGAAATCCCCACCTACGATTAGGGCTTTTCTCCTTGATGTTCATAGAGAATGCCCTATCTTTGCATCATCAAAACAATAACTCAAAAAAGAAAACGATTATGAGACAGACAGCATTTTTACTCAAGTCACTCGTATTGGTGACCATGATGGGATGGGCGGCGTTGAGCCACGCCCAGGGTTATGAAGTTGAGCGCAGTCGCGTTTATTTCGGCGGTGAAGTCCTGATGGAGGCCGATGCCCGCAGCTTTGTCGATTTAGGCTGCGGCTATGCGAAGGACCGTTATAATGTGTATATGGATGGCCGTGTGCTCGAGAATGTCGACCCGTCGTCGTTCCGCCTGAAGGCGCATTCCAGCTGGCGCCGTCCCGGTCACGGTTCGGTTGACGAGTCCGTCGGCCTGCGCAGGGGCTATTACAAGACGCAGATGAACGTCTACTATGGCGACAAGAAGATAGATGCCATGCCCACCTCGTTTGTCGACCTGGGCGGCGGTTACGCTAAGGATGCCTTCAACGTCTATTATTTCGGCGAGAAGCTGAAAGGCTGTATGGCCTCGTCGTTCCAGCTGTTGGAGGGAGGTTACGCCAAGGACTCTTTCAGCGCCTACTATCACGGCAAGAAGGTGGAAGGCGCTTTTGCCTCGACGTTCAGGTATACTGGCGACGGTTACGCCGAAGACACCTTCAACGCCTATTACAAGGGCAAGCAGTTGAAGTGAATAGGGGGAAGCCGAAAAAGAACCTGCACTTCCTGCACTGAGCCTCATTATCAGCAGGTTATTTCTGTCTTTACCATACCGTAGCGTGAACAGCCCGTCAGTCGAGAATGACCTCGGGTGATCAGGGGACGGTTCCTATGATCACTTCTACCATATATTATATTAGAGTTGATATAATAAGAGGGAAAAGTTACGAAAATCGGGGGACGGTTCCACTGATCACTTTCCAAGGTAAAAAAAATAAAAATCGGGTGATCGGGGGACTCTTTGCTTTGCAAAGCGAGGCAAGCTCGAGCGCCGTGATCATTATTCGACCAAAGATTGATCGGGGGACTTTGATTACTTTTAAAGCTGAATGATATGGATTGGACAGAATTAGCGAACAAACATCGTCGTGGCGACGGTCTTCCGAAAATGATCAGAGAACCGTCCCCCTCTGATTCGACATGCTGTTCTTCGACAGCCCCTACAACACCTACCGCAACACCGGTCTGCCACCAGGCCCCATCAAGATTGCATCGGTGAAGGGTATCGACGCCGTGCTCAACTACATCCGCCACGACTACCTCTACATGTGTGCCAAGGAGGACTTCTCGGGCACCCACAACTTTGCAGTCAGCTACGCCGAGCACCTGCGCAACGCCGCCCGCTACGCTAAGGCGCTGAACGAACGGGGAATCAAGTAGACAGGAGACTCTTCACTTATTTGCTAAGCGTCTGCACATCAGTCTGTTATGGTGAATGGCTTATGTGACTGATGAAGAAGGAAAAAATTTATGAAGCTCATCTCCTCTTTACGAAGGAACCGGGCCGTTTCGAGGTAATTGAGAATGGCTATGTCGCTGTCAGCGCCGATGGACGCGTGACAGGAGTAGCTGCTGATCTGGCTTCTGTTCAACGTTCAACGCTCAATGCTCAACGGTTGGACAGTGAGGAAGGCATCGCCATGGACTTGGAACTGTTGCCGTGGCTCCAGCAGTACACCTTCCCCAGGCATTTTGGCTGGCCACCAAGTCGGCTGGCTGCTTTTTCGGCCAGGTGGGAAGCTTCGAGCCAGGCTATGAGTTCGACGCTCTCGTCATCGGCGACAGCGACTTGAATCACGACAACTATTCACTGCTTCAGCGTTTGGAACGTTACATCTATCTTGGCGACGACCGCCAGATTGAGCACCGCTTCTGTCGTGGAAAGGCAATCTGAAATCTTCTCCCATATCTCTGTCACGTTTGGAGCCGCCATTCAATCCGTTTGGGGCCGCCATTCGCATCGTTTGGAGCCGCCAGATGAATTGCTGACCAAGGTCAGCAAAGCAAAACCCGCCGCCTTTCGTCCGTAAACCGCCACTTTATCCACCAAAACAGCCCCTCAACATCAAGCCGTTTACTTTGACAAAGCTGCGTCATCCATACTGAAAGCAACCATTCACCGTAAG
Organism: uncultured Prevotellaceae bacterium; assembly: GCA_946185285.1. GTDB lineage: Bacteria > Bacteroidota > Bacteroidia > Bacteroidales > Bacteroidaceae > Prevotella. The sequence goes on along the minus strand of CAMHIS010000012.1, from coordinate 20,963 downwards.
ACGTTAACTATCAAGCAATTACAAACTACGTGAAAGGATTGAAGCACGGCAGGAAAAGTATAGTCTTTACTTTTTCTGTCGTTTTTCTTTCTGTTTTCCGCGTTGGGTCACTCATGTGCTTTGCCCCCATCCCGGCACCGCCAGCCTGCATAGCTCCGACTGTTCCTCGTCCATGCCGAGGTACGCCCTTTTGACCTGTTTGGAGCGTGGCAGCGCGTAGGTGATGGCATACAAAAGATCATGGGGTCGGTTCTTCTGATCATTTTTCAAATTAAGTGAAATGCGAATGAGACAAGTAATAAAGCATAGAGATATCAGACTCTTGAAAATGATCAGGAGAACCGACCCCGTGATTCCTCACAGCACCCGTCTGTTCACTATCCATGTTGAGCCTGACAAATACGACTTTGAGCGAGGGCAGATATACCGCATCGTCAAAGAGTTCTTCAAGAAAGGGAAGAAGGAACCGCAAAGCGTCTATTGTTATTTCAAAACAGAATGATTCCGAATCCGTAAATAGAGCATCGCCTCCTTCCTCAACGTCACCCCGCAACAGCTGTCACGCATCCGCCGCGCCGTCACGTTTGGCGACAAAATCACATGAATTTCTGAACATTATTTGTAGCTGTTCCTTTGCAGAATCCAAAGGGCAACCTCGTTATATCACTTCCAACCTATACCCGCGCTTCTTGAGGGACACGATGGAGATGCTGGTGTCGGGTTCGAGCATCTTGCGGATATAGGTTATCTGGACGTTGAGGGCGAGGGAGTTGGCATAACTATCGTTTCCCCAAACGTGTTCCAGCAGATACGAACGTTCTACGGTCTGGCCGATATGCTGGGCTAAAAAATGATCACGGAACCGTCCCCCGATCAACTAACCCATGAAATCACTCAAGACCTGGAAGACCATTATTCAGTTCATCATCACCGTGCTCACGGCCATCGTCAGCTCGTTCCTCACGCAGAGCTGCATGAACGGCTAACCTCTCTTATGGTCACACAGATCCCACAGATTTCGCAGATTTATTTTCTCTTCATGCTGTTTCCGGGCTTCTGGATTATCTGTGGGATCAGTGAGATCTGTGTGACTTAAAAACTAATGAAAGAATTTGTTTGATTAATTATGCGAAAGATTGATTTGATTGTTGTTCACTGTTCGGCCACGCGCTGCGACCGCCGGTTCTCTGTCGAGGACCTCATCGCCTGTCACGACGCCCGCTTCGGGTTCACCGGCTACCACTACTACATCACCCGCGACGGACGGATGTACCAGACGCGGCACGAGAACCTGCCAGGGGCGCACGCCCGCCACTATAACCAGCACTCCATCGGTGTCTGTTACGAGGGCGGACTGACGCCCGAGGGAACACCTGCCGACACCCGTACCCGGGAACAGAAGGCGGCGCTGAACGCCCTGTTGCGCAGTCTCAAGACGGACTACCCCGACGCCGTCATCTTAGGCCACCGCGACCTGCCCGGCGTACGCAAGGCCTGTCCCTGCTTCGACGCCCGAGAGGAGTATGCTGGTCTGCAGCCCCTGAGCCTCTCGTAAACGGTAGCGGCGCATCCCCAAAAGGCGGGGTGTGCCGCTGATTGATTTATACCTTTTGGGGTATAATTGTAGGATTGACACCCAAAGAACGCCCCGAACGGGTATATTTTTTATAATAATCATTAAATTTATACCCGAAATGGTGTAATTAACCTAAATTTATTGTATATTTGCACTGTTTTTCTAAAAAAAGGAGACAGTGATGGACGGACAAAACAGATTGTCGCAGTACGTGAAGGCGATGCGCAAGCAGTACGGACTGACGCAGGAGGACCTCTCGGCGAAGTCGGGCGTGGGCCTGCGCTTTGTGCGCGACCTGGAGCAGGGCAAGCGCACGCTGCGCATGGACAAGGTGAACTGCGTGCTGAATCTCTTCGGTGCCGAGCTTGGCATTGACAGGATAGGGGGAGGTGAGGAATGAGGCGTGCCAGGATACTCTATCGCGACAGGCTGGCCGGATGGCTGACTGAGGATGAGGACGGCTACGTCTTCGAGTATGACGCCGACTACCTGAGCCGTGGCGGTGCCGAGCCGGTGAGCCTGACGCTGCCGCTCAGGGCCGAGCCTTACAAACAGAACGTGCTCTTCGCCTTCTTCGACGGACTGATACCTGAGGGCTGGCTGCTGAACATCACGACGAAGAACTGGAAGCTGAACCCGAACGACCGCATGGGACTCCTCATAGCCTGCTGTCAGGACTGCATCGGAGCGGTGGGCGTTGTTGAAGTGATAAGTGATAAGTGATGAGTGAGAAGTGCTTGTATTGCTACCAGGAGCTGAAGGAGGGGCAGCGCGACTACCATCCCGCCTGTGCGCGGCGCTTCTTCGGCAGTGCCACGCCGCCGGTGCTGCCCTATTCGCGGCAGAACATCAGCGAGCTGGCCAGTGAGGTGATTCGCAGCCGGACCACGCTGACGGGCGTGCAGCCGAAGCTGTCGATGGACATCAACCGTGGCGGACGGGACGAGCCTGACCGTCTGACGATTGTCGGACTCTGGGGGCGCTACATCCTGAAGCCGAAGTCGGACACCTACCCATGGCTGCCCGAGGACGAGGACCTGACGATGCACCTGGCCACGCTGGCCAGGATTCAGGTGGTGCCCCATGCGCTGATACGCTTCAGCGACGGCGAGCTGACCTACATCACGCGCCGCATCGACCGCGACGACGACGGGCGCAAGTACCTGATGGAGGATGCCTGCCAGCTGAGCGAGCGGCTGTCGGCCGACAAGTACAAGTCGTCGTACGAGAACGTGGGCAAGCTGATACGCCGCTACTCGTCGATGGCGCAGCTCGACCTGGTGAACTACTGGGAGCTGGTGGTGTTCTCGTGGCTGACGGGCAACTCTGACATGCACCTGAAGAACTTCTCGCTGCTGAGTCTCGTGCCGGGACTCTACACGCTGGCCCCCGCCTACGACCTGCTGAACGTCCACCTGCTGTTTGACGACCCCGAGGAGCTGGCACTGACGCTCGACGGGCGCAAGCGGAAGCTGACGCGCCAGAACTTTGTGAACGCCATGCGCACGACGGGGCTTGACGACAAGGTCATCGGCAACATCCTGCAGAAGTTCCAGAAGGTGCAGCCGCGCTGGGAGGCGTTCATCGACCAGAGTTTCCTGCCCGAGGAGTTGCGCGAGCGCTACAAGGCCGAAATATCGCAGCGGCTGGCGGTGCTGGCTTCCGAAAAGTGAGGCGAAGTCTGTAGAATAGTTAAATAACGGGCTGAAAAGTTGGCGGTTTCAGGAAAAAAGCGTAACTTTGCACCCTAAAATGTAACATTGAGTAGCGTGAAAGTTAAGGAAGTGTTGAGCGCCCTTGAACAGTTCGCGCCCCTGCCACTGCAGGAAAGCTGGGACAATGCTGGCTTGCAGGTTGGATTAACAGAGGCGGAGGTTTCAGGGGCATTATTGTGTCTGGACGTGACCGAGCGGATTATCGACGAGGCCGTCCAGAAGGGCTGCAACCTCGTTGTGAGCCACCATCCGCTGCTGTTTCGCGGCCTGAAGACCATCAGCGACCTGACCGACGTGCAGCGCACGGTGCGTAAGGCCATCCAGAATGATGTGTGCGTCATCTCGATGCACACCAACATGGACAATGCCCAGGGCGGCGTGAACTTCAAGATAGCCGAGAAGCTGGGCCTGCAGGGCACGGCGTTTATGAGTGCGAAGCGGGTAGGGGACGTGGAGTGCGGCAGCGGTGTCATCGGCACGCTGGAGGAGCCTATGGCCTCGGACGACTTCGTGCTGAAGGTGAAGAAAGCGTTCGGCGTGGAGTGTGCGATGACCAACGAACTGCTGCGGCGGAAGGTGAGTCGAGTGGCCATCTGCGGCGGGGCAGGGGACTTCCTGCTCGACGAGGCGGTCAGCCAAGGTGCCGATGCCTTCATCACGGGCGAGATGCACTACCACCAGTACTTCGGCTACGAGCAGCGCGTGCAGATATGCGTCATCGGCCACTACCAAAGCGAGCAGTTCACCACCGAGGTGTTCCGCGACATTATCAGCGAGCGCTGCCCGGGCGTCCGCACGGAGATTGCCGAGACCTGCACCAATCCGATTTATTATTTGTAACGCGATAACGATATAACGTAATAACGACATAAAAGTAAAAGAATTATGGCAAAGAAAGACCCTACAGACTTATCGGTAGAGGAGAAGCTGAAGACGCTCTACCAGTTGCAGACGGCCCTGTCGGCCATTGACGAGAAGCGCACACTGAGAGGTGAGCTTCCTCAGGAAGTGAATGATCTGGAAGACGAGATTGAGGGTCTGAACACGCGTATCCAGCGTATTCAGACAGACATCGATGACTTTGAGCGTGCTGTGACCCAGAAGCGTGGCGAAATAGCCGACGCAGAGGCCAGCGTGGCACGCTACAAGGCTCAGCTCGACGAGGTGAAGAACAACCGTGAGTACGACACGCTATCGAAGGAAATCGAATTCCAGTCGCTGGAGATAGAGCTTTGCAACAAGAAAATCCGCGAAGCTCAGGCCCGCATTGCTGAGAAGAAGGTGGAGCTGGGTGAAAACAAGGCGCTGATAGATGAGCGACAGGGCGACCTCGAGGTGAAGAAGAGTGAGCTGGACGAAATCATGGAGGAAACGCGCGCCGAAGAGGAGAAACTGAAGGAGAAGGTGAAGGACTATGAGACAAAGATTGAGCCGCGTCTGCTGACCTCCTTCAAGCGTATCCGCAAGAACGCCCGCAACGGCCTCGGTATCGTCTACGTGCAGCGCGACGCGTGTGGCGGCTGTTTCAACAAGATTCCGCCTCAGCGCCAGCTCGACATCAAGATGCACAAGAAAATCATCGTCTGCGAGTATTGCGGCCGTATTATGATTGACCCGGAACTGGCTGGCGTGAAGATTGACAAGCCGGTTACAGGCGAGAAGAAGACGCGCAAGCGTGCCATCCGCAAGACATCGACAGCCTCGTCGAAGAAGGCCGCTGATGCCAACGATATGGAGTAGCCCAGGAGCTGGGTGTTAGCTGTTGGCTATTAGCTGATAGTCAGGAATTTCGGTCAGGAAACGGTATGAGTGCTGCTCATACTCCATCTGGCAGCAGTAGTGCTGCAGACCGTTGCTGACCACGAGATAATCTGCATGCAGCAGAAGATTGTAGGCCACTATCTGGTCGAACGTCTTCTGCTGTATTTGTATGTGTGGGGCCTTGTATTCGATAATCATCAGCGGCTGCATCTCCTTATTATATAATAAGGTGTCGCAGCGCAGCCGCTTGTCGCCGATGCTGAGTTGTATCTCGTTGGCGAGCAGAGCCTTCGGGTAGCCCTTGTGCTCGACGAGGAAGTGCGTGAAGTTCTGGCGTACCCACTCCTCGGGCGTCAGTGCAACGAACTTACGGCGCAGAAAGTCGAAAATCTGCTGTTTTCCGTCCTTTTCGGCAACATTTATTTCGTATTCGGGTAGGTTTAATCGAATCATTTTTGTAATTTTGCAGGCAAAATTACAAAATAAAAACGAAATAACCGTATGGCAGAAGCAAAAAATGCCACCTACGACGGCATCATGGCCGACCTGAAGGCCGGTAAATACGCCCCCGTCTACTATCTGATGGGCGACGAGGCCTATTATATCGACAAGATTTGCGACTACATTGCCGAGCACGCCCTACAGCCCGAGGAGCGCGACTTCAACCAGACCATCATGTTCGGCTCAGACGTCACCGCCGCCCAGGTGGCCGACACCGCCCGCCGCTACCCCATGATGGCCGAGCGCCAGGTGGTCATCGTCAAGGAGGCGCAGAACCTGAAGCAGACCGACCAGCTGGAGAAGTACTTCAAGAAGCCCTCGCCGCAGACCGTCCTCGTGATGTGCCACAAGAACGGCACCATCGACGGACGCAAGCGCGAGTATGTCAAGACCATCCGCGAGGCAGGCATACTGTTCGAGAGCAAGAAGCTGCGCGACCGCGACCTGCCGCCCTTCATCGAGAGCTACCTCAAGCAGCGCGAGGTGAGCATCGACCCGAAGTCGACCCAGCTCATTGCCGACAGCATCGGTGCCGACCTGAGCCGACTGACGAGCGAGCTCGACAAGGTCATCATCTCGTTGCCCAAAGAGGATAGGAGAGTGACCCCTCAGGTGGTTGAAGACCAGATTGGCGTGAGCAAGGATTTCAACGCTTTCGAGCTGCGTGACGCCATCGTCAACCGCAACATTTTCAAGGCAAATCAGATAATCAAATATTTTGACAACAATCCGAAAGCCGGCTCGCTCTACTCATTTCTCCCAATGCTCTTTAATTACTTCCAGAATCTGATGATTGCCTTTTATGCGCCAAAAAGACAGAGTCAGGAGGGCGTTGCAGAATGGCTGGAATTACGATCTCCGTGGGCGGCGAAGGATTATATGACAGGAATGAGAAACTACAGCGCGATGAAAGTGATGCAGATAATTTCCAAAATTAGAGAAATTGACGCCAAAAGTAAGGGCCTTGACAACCCAAATACGCCCCCTGGCGAACTGATGAAAGAACTGATTTTTTACATTTTCCACTGATTTCCAATTCTGGAACAACCCTAAAAGGCATCCTCAGCGGATGCTTTTTTTCTGTCCAAATGCCTATGCACACTAGGGGTTCGAAAGATTCCTGACCGTTTAAAACTTGCGTATTTTTGCCCTTCACGACCGCTCGTTCAGAATTTGCGAGTATCGCAGAAATTTTCGATTTTCGTCTTGTCGAGATTTATCATTCACATTATTTAGTATTTTCGTTTGTGAATTTCAAAAGACAAATTGGTTTGTAAGTTTAAAGCGATTTTGCAATTTAGCTGCAAATTTACAGATTAAAACCAAAATATTAAGATTTGAAGTTGGAAAAGTAAAATCCAAATTATTGGCTTTACATACCCGAACCAATCTTTATGCATAGCGTTATTTGTGCATATATAATGCTGAAACTCTGATATTTATGATTAACAGGTAAAGTAAAGAGAAAATGCTATATGGATTAACGTATCTAAAACTGTATATTGTCCATATTTTCAGCTTTCAATATATAAATACCATATTTATAACCAGTTATTTTTGCTATTTCTTTAAAATATCCCTTTGTAATGTTTGTTGATGTAAATTTGCGTTTATGTTTTAATATCTGAATTTCCCTTTGCTCGCGCTTTATGGTTTTAAAATGTGAAACAATAAATTTATATTTCACAATCAAAAATTTCCGTTACAAATGTTGCAGGTTTCATTTTTTTGTTTTACCTTTGTAAACTGAAACAAAAATGGACAGAAATGCCCCTAAACCCTACTTAAGCAGTATGAAGGACCGAATTCGTCAGATAATGGAGTCACAGCACATGACCCAGCAAGTCTTTGCACAGTTCATTGAAATGTCGCCCGCATCACTGAGCAGTATCTTCAATGGACGTACTAAACCTACCCTCAATATAGTTGAGGCTATCAAAAAGAAAATTCCTGACATTAGTACCGACTGGCTTATGTTTGGCTCTGGCTCGATGTATCTCGACAGAAACACTGCTGCTGATGCCCACGCTGAGCCGTTGCCGAAAAATCAAGAAACCATGTTGGATTTTTCTGAAGCCCCTACTTTGGCCTCAGATTTGACGAATCCGACCGTTCAGAATTCCAATAGTGTAAAAACTACACGCTCGAATCTTGTTCGTGATGAAATCAAAATCTTTGACAAACCTGCACGTCGTGTCACCGAGATTCGTGTCTTTTATGATGACCAGACTTGGGAGAGTTTTGTACCTGCCAAGAAGTAGTTCTTACAGCAGTTCTTTGTAGGCGTTGATGGCTTTTCGGGCGACTTCTATGGCCTCGTCGATGGAGCAGTACAGCCGACCGCCCGAGGCGTTCAGGTGCCCGCCGCCGTTGAAGAATTCTGCTGCCATTTTGTTGCAGGGGAAGTCATCAACAGAGCGTAGCGACACCCATACGAGGTCGGGCTTGTCTGTGTCCTCACGCAGTGAGATACTCAGTTTGTGCCCTTTTATCTGTAGCGGCATATTGACCAGTCCCTCGGCATCGCCCTTCACGAAGTGAAAACGCTTGAGGTCTTCACGGCGCAGTGCGTAGTAAGAAGCGTGTAGTTCGCCCATGACGACCAAGCGTTCCAGCATGACGAAGCCGGTCAGCCGGAGCCGGTCCTCTGAGAAGTTATGGTAGACGTTGCGGTAGATGCGGTCTTTGTTGATGCCTTTGGTAAGCAGTTGTGAGATAATATAGTAGATAGCGGGGTCGCTGGAATTGTAAGTAAAGCCACCCGTATCGGTCATCATGCCGCAGTAGACGGGCGTGGCGAAGTGTTTTTTCATCTGCTCGAAGCCTCCGAGCTGCCATACCAGGCGGAAGACAAGTTCCGAGGTTGACGACATCTCTGGATGGCTGATGGTGAGCACGGCTGACACCTCAGGGCCCAGGTGATGGTCAATGAGCACTTTCTTTGCTGGTGAACCGCAAAGAGCTGGCTGCATTTCGTCAACGCGTGCCGGCGTATTGAAGTCGAGGCAGAAGACGAGGTCTGCAATTCTGAACAGCAGGTCGGCCTGTCCCTTATGCTTGTCGTAGCGCACGATTTTCTCGCTGTTGGGCAGCCAGTGCAGGTAGTCTGGGTATTGGTCGGGCACGATGATGGTAGGCTCCTTGCCCTGTGCCTTCAGGTACTCGGCCCAACCTAAGCTGGAGCCAATGGCGTCTCCGTCGGCATTCTGATGACAGGTAATGATGATGTTCTGGGCGTCTGTAATCAGCCCTTTCAGCAGGTCCAACTGCTCCTCGGTGAGTATATCTTTCAGCATAGCGGGCGCAAAGGTACGAAAAAAAAGAGGAAAAGCTGATTTTTATTCCATATTTTTTCGTACCTTTGCCCCATCCTAAAACAAATGCGTATTAAAATATGAGACTTTCGTTTCCTACAATCATCAAGTTGTTGACCGTGGCCCTGCTCCTATCCGTAAGTATCGGCGTAATGGGCGCCAACACCAAGCAGACCGTGAAACAAGTAGATTCAAACGTCGTCATTACCGCCGACTGCGATTACACTGTCACATCGTCCACACCATTCGGTTCGTCAGGCATTGTCAACCTCGTCAATACCGAGCACGCCGTGCTCATTCTTTCCGCAGTAAAACCATCGGCAGGTATCAACCTATTGTATGACCACGTGCAGATCAACGGTCAGAAGGCTGTTGACGGTACGAACTGTCAGGTGAAGATGTACGGCCAGGGCACCATTATCCTGCCTTACGGCGACGACTTCAAGCCGTTGACCGTCTATTCCGAGCCTGACTTCGGCGGCAACGTGTGCAACGACTTCGGACTGGAGGACTCGAACGGCTTCATGAACACCCTGACCAACGAGAAGTTGAACAACCGCATTCGCAGCTTCAAGTTGAAGCGCGGCTACATGGTCACCTTCTCGCTGCGTCCTGGTGGCTACGGCTACAGCCGCTGTTTCATCGCCGCTGACAGGGACTTGGAGGTGGCTGAGCTGCCCCCAGTGATGGACAAGAAGATTTCGTCGTACCGCATCTTCAAGTGGTATGACGCGAGCAAGAAGGCTTTGGCTACCTCTGACAACGATTTTACTATCTGCGCAGCACTCAACGTCACCAGCACCTACACGTGGGGCAAGGGAAACAATATGGCTCCCGACGTAGAGAGTATTCCCCACCATATCAAGGAGAACTGGCCTGAGCCCAGAGAACTGGGCAGTGCAACCTGGTCGCCACACATGAAAACCAACAACGAGCCTAAGAACACCGCCGACGACCCCTGGGTTGCGCAGAGCGTGAACGAGATTCTGGCCAACTGGGAGGACCTGATGGCTACGGGCATGCGACTCTGCTCGCCCTCGTCGTGGGACGGCAGTGACTATTGGAACGCGACAGGTTTCCTGAAGGAATTCTTCGACTCCATCGACGCCCGCGGCTGGCGTTGCGACATCATCGACCTGCACGGCTACTGGCTCCTGAGCAACTTCAAGACCAACATTCCCAACTGGCACAATGCCGTGGGACGGCCTGTCTGGGTGTCGGAGTTCGTGTGGGGAGCCTCGTGGAATGGAGGCAGTGGTGCCTTTGTAAGTGGCGTAACTGCGGCGCAGAACAGAGACAATGTGAGGAGCATCTGCGAGTATATGAACGGTCTGAACTACGTGGAGCGCTACTACTACTGGAACAACGAGCAAGACATCTCGAAGGTCTACAAGGGTGGCAAGCTCACTCTCGCCGGAGAATACTATGCCGCGATGGACCCCGGCCTGGCTTATAAGCCGGGTGCCACCAACTACGTGCCGAAGGCTCCCACGATAAGCGCGCCGACCCTAACTAAAGTCACGGCAGGCGGCAAAATCGGCCTGCGTTGGTATGAAAGCTATGGCGAATTGACCCAGAGCATGGACGTGGAATACAGCAGCGATGGCATCTCCTGGGAGACTATAGACACTTTTGAGTCGAACGAAAGTCCTCAGTACTATACCAATGACGTCACGATGGGTGAAGGTCAATATCGCATCCACACCGTTGACTATGAAGGCAAAGACCACTACTCGTCGGCTGTCACCGTGTCGGGCGGCTCCTATTATTTATATAATGTAGGTGCAAAGCAGTGGCTCTGCACGGGCAACGCCTGGGGTTCGCACGCATCGCTTACTCCGAGTGGCGGCATCGACGTGCTGGCTCAAGCCGCCAATGGCAAGTACACCATTGACACCCAACTCGTCAATGGCAATAACCACTATCTCAACATGCTCGACAACGGACCCTGGATGGACCAGACGGCAGGAGAGTGGACATTCACTGAGACTGGAGACGGCGCCTATCTACTGACCTGTAATGGCAAGAATTTGGCATACGACGGCTCCACGTCGTCGCTTATTGGCAGCACGGCCACTGACGCCAATGCCCAGTGGATTTTCCAGACACGCGACGACCGCATGGCACTGCTCGGCAAGGCAACTGCCACGAACCCCGTGGACGCTTCGTTTCTCATCGTCGACAACGACTTCGCCCGCTACAACGATACGCGCAGAAGCCATTGGCAGGGCAGTCCGGCTGTAGGTGGACACTTCGACGGCTCAAAGGGCAACCAGTGTGCCGAGAAGTTCAACTGCGCGTTCGATGTCTATCAGACCATTGAGGGAGCACCCGCCGGTAACTACCGACTGGAGGTTCAGGGTTTCTACCGAAATGGCGGTTATGTCGATGCGGCAGGAAAACACAATGGCGGTTCTGAAAGTCTAGATGCCGTGCTTTATGTCAACGACGAGACGCTGGCTCTGCCATCTATCTTTACTGAGGCCGGCAAGCTCGACGTGGGAAAAAACACTGATGGTATTAGTGGGAAGTTCCCCGACAGTATGGATGACGCAGCGATGTTCTTCTTGCAAGGATTATACAAAAATACGATGGAGTTTACGCTTGAAGAGGGACAGGAACTGCGTATCGGCATCAGGAAGGATAAGACCACGTCCAACGACTGGACCATCTTCGACAACTTCCGCCTTATCTACTTCGGGCTGCCGCCCGTTCTCCATGACCTGACTGGTGACCGCCGGGTTGATGGTGCTGATGTTCGTGCCCTCGTCACCCATCTGTTGGGCAATACCCCTGAGGGCTTCAACCTCGATGCAGCAGACGTCAATGAAGACGGCTATGTCAATATCAGAGATGTGACAGCCCTTATTGCTTACATTCTAAATCCAAAATCTTTACCCGCATCTTCTGAGCAGACCACTGGCGAGGCTTCATAGCGGCACCGTCTGCGTTACTGGTCAGGATTCTCCACATAGCCCTGATATTCGGGCGTGAGAGCCGACATGACGCTGTCGTAAGCCTGGCGGAGCGTGGCGTCGACGTTCTGCGGTCCTTGGCCGACGGGGTAGATAGGCTGGTGGATGGTGAGGCGCAGCGGGTGCCAGCTGATGAAGTTGAAGCCGCGCTGGCGGGGCAGTACGTCGAACGAACCGTTGATGGTCAGCGGTACGACGGGCAGCTGCAGCTCGTCGGCCAGTGCGAAGGCACCCTTGCGGAACTTCGCCATGTGGCCTGTGAACGAACGTGCTCCCTCTGGGAATACGGTGACGGAGTAGCCCTGCTGCAGGATATCGCGGGCGCGGTCGTAGGTCTCCTTGATTTTCTTCGGTCCGCGCTTGTCGACGAATATCTGGTGGCTCCGGCGGCAGGCGAAGCCGACGAAGGGTATGCTGCCGAGTGAGCGTTTCATCATCCACTTGAAGTTACGGTTCAGGAAGCCGTAGATGAGGAATATGTCGAATGCCCCCTGGTGGTTGGCGACGAAGACGTAGGACTGTCCTTCCTCCAGGTGCTCACGTCCCTCGACGGTTACGGGCAGCAGCAGACTGTGTACGATGATGCGTCCCCACCAGTGCCCGGGGTAGTACCCCCAGAAGTGGCCGTTGCCGATGGCACATCCGATACCCACTTCTATGGCGGTGATGATGGTCGAGACGACGAGGACGGGCAGGCCGACCAATAGCTGATAGACGTAATAGAGATATTTCATTTCTTCTTTAATGTTATAACCACGATTTCAGGAGTTGTTCCTAAACGGATGGGCACGACTCCGCCCAGTCCTGTAGAGACGTTGAGGGCGCGGTTGCCGGCGTAGTACATACCGCCGAGCTCACGGTAGGTGAACATAGCCGGCGAGAGTCCGAAGAAGTTGAACTGTCCGCCGTGGGTATGTCCGCTGAGTGTCAGCTGGCAATGTGAGTGGGGCAGTATCTTCCGCCGCCACGATGTGGGGTCGTGCTCGAGCATGACGACAAACGTCTTGCGGTTGAGGCCCGAGAGAGCCGACGTGATGTCACCCAGCTGTGGGAAGCGCTTTTCGCCGTCGTTCTCCATGCCTGCTATGACGATGCTCTCCTCGCCCCGGCGTATTCGGCGCCATGTGTTGTTGAGCAGGCGCCAGCCCATGTCCTCTTCGGTGTTCATGGTCTCGCATAAATTGGCTACCTTGTGTATTTCGTCCAGATCGACGTAGTTTGGGTAGTCGTGGTTGCCCATGACGGAGCAGACGCCGTCGTGGGCTTTTAGTTGCTTTAGTAGCGGTATGTTGGGCTTAATCTCGTCGGGTTCCTTGTTCTGCAGGTCGCCGGTGAAGACGATGAGGTCGGCCTTCTGTGCATTGATGCTGTCGATGGCGCGTCTCAGGATGGGCTGTCGCCAGCCGTTGTAAGTTCCCAAGTGGGCATCGCTGAACTGCACGATACGGTAGCCGTCGAAGGCGTCGGGCAGGTCTTCGGACGCATACTCCACGTGGCGGACCTCTAAACGCGTGAACTCGACAAAGGCACCGTATATGACCATATACCAGCCGAAAAGCAGAAAGGCAAGGCAGAGCAGTGCGGGAAGGCGGCGGCTCCTCCGCAGCCACCATGCCACCGTCAGGGTGAGAATGGCCAGAATGGCAATGGTCAGCCACAGGTAGGTGTCGGGGTCGAAAAGAATCGTCAGGTTATTTGTCATAGTATGTTTCCTCCTAAGAATTTACTCATCAGACTGACGGGGACGTTTCGTCGGCGGGCATAGTCATTCAGTTGGCAACGGTCTATTTTGCCTATGCTGAAATAGCGTGCTTCCGGGTGGGCCATCATCAGTCCGCTGACGCTGGCATGTGGCTTCATGGCTCCGCTTGACGTGAGGCGGATGCCTATCTGCCGTATGTCTGTCAGCTGGTCAATCACAAAGTTCAGGCTGGTGTCGGGCAGCGAGGGGTAGCCGACGGCGGGTCTGATGCCCTGCCATTGCTCGCTGAGCATTTCAGCAATGGTAAGCTGCTCATCGGGTGCGTAGCCCCAGTAGGTCTTGCGTACCGTCTCGTGCAGGCGTTCCGCCGTGGCTTCAGCCAGCCGGTCAGCCAGCAGCTGCATCATCATTTTCTCGTAGGGGTCGCCGTCGAAGTCGGTCTCCATGCCTGGGTCGACGGTGGTGGCGAAGACGCCTATTTTGTTGGCATACGCAGAGCAGCCTGCCGGCGCAATGAAGTCGGCCAGACACAGGTAGTCGCTGCCCTGCTGCTGTTGTCGCAGGCAGGGAATCCTCTTTTCTCCTTCATCCTTCATCTCGCCGCTTGAAACAACGATGTCGTCGCCATCGCTGTAAGCGTCGAACAACAGGAAGACGGCGTGGGTATGGTAGTGCCCGGCGTGGCGCGTCAGCCGCTCCGTGGCCTCGGCCTGCAGCTGTTGCCTGTCTGTCAGTGGCATACTGCTGCTTCCCCAGGCGTGGAAGAAGTAAATCCAGTTGATGTAGGGTGCCACCTCGCCGATGCTGTAGTCAACTCTCATTGGTCGTGGTGGAAACAAGCCGGCTCGCCGATGTACGAGTCATCGACTTGGCCGTTGTTGTAAACAATATGGCCGTTGCAAAGTGTCTGCCGGACCTGCCAGAGAAAGGTATGGCCCTCCATGGGGCTCCAGCCGCAGCGGCTTTCAATGACGTCCTTCGTGACCGTCCAGGCACGTCCGGGTTCTGCCAGCACGATGTCGGCCCGATAGCCGGGGCGCAGGAATCCGCGGCGCTCAATGCCGAAGAGCCGGGCCGGGTTGTGGCACATCAGTTCTACCAGCCGCTCTATGGACAGCACTCCGCGGTCAGTCAGCTCGAGCATTGTCACCAGCGCAAACTGGATCATGGGCATACCGCTGGCCGCACGCGCACAGCCTCCCTCCTTCTGCGACAGCAGATGTGGGGCGTGGTCGGTGCCGACGACTGCTATGCGTCCGTCGGTCAGTGCCTGCTGCAGGGCTTCGCGGTCGCGCTCGCTCTTGATGGCCGGGTTGCACTTGATGCGGGTGCCCAGCTGAGCGTAGTCGCGGTCGCTGAAGTACAGGTGGCCGACGGTGGCCTCGGCAGTTATCAGTCCCGGATTGTCGAGCAGTCCCAGTTCCTGTTCTGTGGTCAGATGTGCTATGTGGAGGTGGGCCTGGTGCTTCTTGGCCAGTTCCACGGCCACGCGGCTACTCTCATAGCAGGCCTCGGCGCTGCGGATTTCCGGATGGTGGCTCACGCCGGGGTCGTCTCCGTAGAGCGCTTTTGCCCGGGCCATGTTGCGGTTGATGATGGCCGTATCCTCGCAGTGGACCATGATGGGCATGGCGGCGGTGGCAAAGATACGGTCGAGGGCTTCGCGGCGGTCGACGAGCATATTGCCCGTCGACGACCCCATGAACAGCTTGATGCCGGGAATGCGGCTCCGGTCGAGTTGTGGAAAGAGGTGGCTGTTGTCGTTGGTGGCGCCGAAGAAGAAGCTGTAGTTGACGTGGCTCTTGTGCTTGGCCGTCTCGAATTTCCCGTCGAGTGCCTCGAGGGTTGTGGTCTGCGGCACGGTATTGGGCATGTCGAAGTAGGTGGTCACACCGCCGGCAGCCGCTGCCCGCGACTCCGTGTCGATGTCGGCCTTCTCGGTGAGTCCCGGCTCGCGGAAGTGCACATGGTCGTCGATGATGCCTGGCAGTACGAAACATCCCGAGGCGTCAATCGTTTCATCGACTGGCACTTCGGGAAGTGTGATGCCTTCTTTGATTGCTATGATATCCTTGCCGTCTACGACGATGGAGCCGACGAATGTCTTCCCCTCGTTGACGATGGTGCCGCCTTTAATCAGTCGTGTCATTTTCCTCGTTGGCATTGGCGGGCTGTGGCTCTGCCTCGTGCAGGCCTGTCTGCCGCGCCTGATTCTCAGTGGCCACCTGATAGTAGTCTTTCACGTAGGGGTCGTTCTTGAACTTTTTCGTGGCCTTCGACATGATGTCCTCTATCTGTGGCGTCAGCACGGGGTAGGGATAGCCGCTGGTAATCATCATGAAGATACCAGGCCCTAAGACGTTGTCGAAGTTGTCGACGATGAAGTTGGTGACCAGACTGTCCTCGCGGCGGGCAATGTCGGCGGCCTCGGTGTTCAGCTGTCTGTTGATGTCGGCCTCGTCAATACCGTCGAGCAGCATCTGGCTCTGCTTGTGCGACAGTTCCTCCATCTGGTTGTCGAGCTGGTTGTGCAGGTCGATGAACTCATAGAGCTTCTCGTTGAGGGGCGTACCGCCGACGGACTGCGAGGCATTGTCGATGCGGATGTTGATCTCGCCCTTCTCAAGCACAACGGGCATGATGCTCTCTTCGTCCATGAAGAGGTTGGCCATGCGGACGGTGTCGAGCAGGCCTGTAAAGCGGAACTGCCCGTGGACGACCTCACAGGAGTCAATGTTCTTGAGTTCGTTGTCCTTGATTGCTTTCAGGTATAGCTTACTGCCATCGAGGGTCGACACCGACGATGCTCCCTGCACCAGATAACTCTCGGCACAGGAGGTGAGTGAACAGACGACGGCCAGTGCGTATATGATTCTCTTCATAAGACGATTGTTGTAATCCTGCTGCAAATGTACAATGTTATATTGAGGTACGGAAAAAAATTTGCGCAATTTAAAACAATTGCGCAATCTTTTATAGTTTTTTTGCCTCTTGGCCCAGTTCCTGGCCTATTCGGTGGGTGGTATAGAGCTGGAGTATCGCAGCAATCAGCAGCGTTACTACCCACTTGTTATATATGTATTGCAGGTAGGTGATGTGGTCAAGATGGAACACGTTTGCCTGATTGGCAAACATCAGCAGGGCCGACACCAGGAACAGGATGTCGCTCAGCAGCATGATGCGCCGCAGGCGCCTGATGACGAAGTTGCTGCCCTCATAGCGCTGCAGCATCTGCATCGAGGTGAAGCCTAAGGCCCCGAGAGCAAACAGATAAGGGGCGGCAGCCCAGTTCAGCAGGCTCGTACCGGCTCCCGCGACCATCAGTATGGCCCCGGTCAGGAAGATGGCGTTCTGCCAGTTATTCAGCTGTTTCATTGTTGTCGGCTATTGACTGGAATTCGCGGTTGTCGTCGCTGAGCACGAAGATGTCCTCGTCGTCGTGCTTCATGAAATAGCGCTCGCGGGCTATGCGCTCCATGGCCTTCGGGTTGTGGTTCAGCTCGTGTATCTGGCGCATGTCGTTCTGGTAGCGCGTGTTATATTTCTCAATCTCTTCGTCCAACTGGCCGATATAGTGCTTGTTGCGCAGGTGCGCCAGCAAGCTGTTTTCACCGACAAAGCCCACAAGGGCGATGCCGGTGAGTGTTATCACGGCGTATTTGACGAACGGCGCATTCCATACGCGGATGATGGCCGTCACAAAACTTCTCATTACCTTCATCTCTCTCTCTTTATTTTATAACTCTTCACTTCTCACTTCTCACTTCTTACTTCTTACTTCTTACTTCTTACTTCTTACTTCTTCTCACGCCAGCTCCAGTTCGAAGGCCAGGCGCAGCTTCTCAACCGCCGGATTGCTTTTGATAATCTCTTCCAGCTGTTCACCGCGTGTCAGGATCTTGATTTCCTCGCGGTGCTCGTCGACGCGGATATTCAGCTCGATGCCGCTGTTGTGCAGATACACCTTCAGCGTGTTGACGATGCTGCCGCGTATCTTCTCCATCTCGGCCTGGATGAGTTCGTTGCCCACCACCACCTCTACCTTGGGCAGCGCAGTAATGACGGGCGTCATGTTCTTCATCCGCGAGGCGATGGCCACCAGCTTCTGGGGCATGCGGTTGCACATCGACATCCACTGCAGTTCCAGGTCCTCCTGGGTGAACGCCGCGCTCTCGTCGGCGTTTTTCGTTTCAATGCCCATCGTGCCGGGCAGAACGTTCATCTTCGACGCCGTCGACATCTTGCGCAGATTATTCCACGACAAGCCTAACGACGACGACTTCAGCGTGGGGTGCGGCGGGCGCTGCGGGGCTGACTGCTCAGACGGCACTGGCGACGGGGTTGCAGCCGTGGGGGCTGCTGACGGGGCAGGGGCAGCCACGGCTACCTGCGGGGCCGCGGTCTTGGGCTGCGTCTGCTGCATCAATTGCTTAAACAGGGATTTCAGTCTTCTGGGCTTACGCCCACTGGCGGGCCCCTCGTCGGGCTGCGTAATCTGGGCCACTTCGATAAGCGTCAGCTCTACCAGCAGGCGCTTGTTCGATGACTGCCGGTAGTTCACGTCGCACTGGTTCATCAGCTGCAAGGCCTTGTACAGGAACGCCGTGGGGCACTGCCGGGCTTGCTCTTGGTAGCGCTTCCGCTGCTGTTCGCTCACTTCGAGCAGGGGCAGCGTCTGGGCGTCCTTGGCCATGAGCACGTTCCGGACGTGGCGCGCCAGCCCCTGGATGAGCAGGCCGCAGTCGAAGCCCTTGTTGATGATGTCGTTCAGCAGCACCATCGCCTCGCTGACCTTGTTGCCTAAGCTGTAGTCGACCAGCCGGAAGTAGTACTCAGAGTCGAGCACGTTCAGGTCCTCTATTACCTTCTGGTAGGTGATGTCGCCCTGGCAGAAGGAGGCCGCCTGGTCGAAGATGGACAGCGCGTCGCGCATACCCCCGTCGGCCTTCTCGGCAATCACGGCCAGGGCCTCGTCTTCGTATCTGATGCCTTCGCGCGCGGCCACGCTCTTCAGGTGGCTGACGGTGTTGGCCACCGTCATGCGCTCGAAGTCGTAAATCTGGCAGCGGCTCAGGATCGTCGGCAGTATCTTGTGCTTCTCCGTCGTGGCCAGGATGAAGATGACGTGTGCGGGCGGCTCCTCCAGCGTCTTCAGGAATGCGTTGAAGGCTGCCGTCGACAGCATGTGGACCTCGTCAATGATAAAGACCTTGTACTTGCCCAGCTGCGGCGGGATGCGCGTCTGCTCCATCAGCGTCTTGATGTGCTCTACCGAGTTGTTCGACGCGGCGTCAAGCTCGAAGATGTTGAGCGACCGCTGCTCGTTGAACGACTGGCACGACTCGCACTCGTTGCAGGCCTCGCCATCGGCCGTCGGGTTCTGGCAGTTGATGGCCTTGGCGAAGATGCGGGCGCAGGTGGTCTTGCCCACGCCCCGTGGCCCGCAGAACAGATAGGCGTGAGCCAGCTTCCCCGACTTGACGGCATTCTTCAGTGTCGTGGTCAGGGCCTGCTGTCCCACCACCGTGTCGAACGACATCGGGCGGTACTTCCGGGCTGAAACTATGTATTCTTCCATAAGTTGTCTGTTGTTTGCGGTTGCAAAGATACAAATAAGCGGGCAAACCACAAAATCTTCTGACGTATTTATTATAGTTAAATAATATTATAAGATGATGCCCGCTGCCTGATAATTGTGGGATAATAGCTAACTTTGCCGACAAGCATGAGAAAAGTCAATACACCTATTTATATTATTGAGGAGCCGAGGCTCAGGAGGAACCTGCAGCTCATTGCCGACGTGGCCCGAAGGGCTGATGTGGAGATTATCTTAGCCTTCAAGGCGTTCGCCCTGTGGAAGACGTTCCCCATCTTCCGCGAATACATCCGTTCGACCACTGCCAGTTCGTTGAGCGAGGCCAGGCTGGCTTACGAGGAGTTTGGCGAGAAGGCCCACACCTACTCGCCGGCCTATACCGATTGGGAGTTCGACGAGATTGTGCGCTGTTCCAGTCACCTGACGTTCAACTCGCTGTCGCAGTACGAGCGGCTGCACGGCAGGGTAGGCGGGGGCGTCAGCATCGGTATCCGTGTGAACCCCGGGTATTCCGAGGTGGCGACGGCGCTCTATAACCCCTGTGCTCCCGGCACCCGCTTCGGCGTCACGGCTGACAAGCTGCCCGGACAGCTGCCAAGCGACATCGAGGGCTTCCACTGCCACTGTCACTGCGAGAGCGGGGCCGACGTCCTGGAGCGCACGCTTGGGCATATAGAGGAGAAGTTTGCCCGCTGGTTCCCGCAGCTGAAGTGGCTCAACTTAGGCGGCGGACACCTGATGACGCGCAAGGACTACGACGTGGAACTCCTTATACGTGTATTAAAAGGATTGCACGACCGCTATCCCTGGCTGAAGATTATCCTCGAGCCCGGCAGTGCCTTCGCCTGGCAGACGGGACCGCTGGTCAGCCACGTCGTCGACATCGTCGAGGACAAGGGAATCCGCACCGCCATCCTCGACGTGAGCTTCACATGCCACATGCCCGACTGCCTGGAAATGCCGTATATGCCGGAGGTGAGGGGAGCAAAAATAGTATCCCAACCACCCTCTTCCGGTAACCAGACACCCCCTCCTTCGGAGGGGCTTGGGGAGGCCTTCGTTTACCGTCTCGGCGGCAACAGCTGCCTCTCTGGCGACTTCATGGGTTATTGGCAGTTCGACCACGAATTGCAGGTGGGCGAGGAGGTCATCTTCGAGGATATGATCCACTACACCACGGTGAAGACAAACACCTTCAACGGAATCTCTCACCCTGCCATCGGTATGCTCCATTCGGACGGCTCGCTCGAAATCCTCCGCCAGTTCACCTACGACGACTACCGCAGCCGTATGGACTAAGGCTCCGGAGAACTACAAAACTGCCGGCCATCTCACAAATAAGAGAATTCTAAATCCGTCACATCCGTCACAGTCGTGTAAACAACAGACAGTCAGGTGGTTACGTGGTGACGGATGGTGATGACGGATGACGGATGGACGGCACAGTCACGCGCACCAAGTTTCTGTGCCAAATGTTCACGTGCGGTGAATCATCATTCGCCGCACGTAAATCATTACAGCCGTCGTAGCATATTGCCATCCGTCACCCGTCACCGTCACCCGTCACCCCGTAAACGGTTGCATATCAGTGTATTACAAGGCGGTGACGGATGTGACGGATAAATTAATTATATGGGCGATTAGATGAGACTCCGAGCTCTGCTCGCCTGAGCACCTATAAAAATAGGTAATGAGCGAAGAATTACATGTTAAAAAGAAACAACTTTCGAGAAATTTGTGTATATTTGCAGCCAGAAACTAACAATGTAAGATATGAGCAAGTACGAAATACCATTCCTTACGGCATGCATACGGGCCTTCGG
>CAMHIS010000011.1 GCA_946185285.1 uncultured Prevotellaceae bacterium | reverse complement strand
AACTCAGCCATTACTTACGGTGCTTTAGGATTTCCATAATCTCACTGACCTCTTCATCGCTTAACTGCTCGTCCTTGGCAAAGAAAGATACGAGCGATGCAAACGAGCCGCCAAAGAATGTGTTCTGTACCTCTTTCATATACGCACGCGTGTATTCCTCTTTGCTGATTGTGGTGCTGAAGAGTTGGGCCTTTCCTTTCTTTTCCGAATCGACAAACCCCTTATCCTTTAATATCTTCAGAAATGTCAGCAATGTGGTCAGAGCCGGTTTGGGCTCCGGATACTTCTCCATGATTTCAGACGAGAAGCCACTGCTCTCTGGCAACGACCAGAGTATGTTCATCACTTGCGTCTCAGCCTTAGTAAGCGTTCTGCTCTCCTTCATATTCTAAACTTTTAGAGTTTCTGCGGCAAAGATACTCTAAGTTTTTAGAACTTCCAAATATTTCACTCTAATTCTTTAGAATATTAACAAGAATTAAGAGGCTGTTGGGTTTACGAGGCAAAAGATAAAAGACAACTACCGAATCTTGCTCGTAACCCGGTGCCTCGACGGCGGCCCCCACAAACCGGGGGCACACCTGTTCTATTTCCTTTGATACGATGATGTTCATGATTGCTTTATTTCTTCATCAACGAAATGATAGCTTTTGTACTTTGTCCGTTTGAAGAACTTTTCGCACAATCTCTTATAGGCATTGCCATAGCCTTCATAACACCATTTGTAAATGGAGCATTTCTCTGGAATGCAAATAAACGCATCATCGTCTACGGGCTCCAAGCGATGCCGCTCTCCGTCAATCTCAATAATAACAGTCTTTGGATTTCTCATTATTCTATCATTTGGAGGAATTTGTCCTCATTGACAATCTTGACGCCGAGCTTCTGGGCTTTCTCAAACTTCGACGGTCCCATGTTGTCGCCCGCCAAGATGAACGAGGTCTTGCCGCTGATGGAGCCGACGTTCTTGCCGCCGTTCTGCTCGATGAGGAGCTTGTACTCGTCGCGCGAGTGGTGCTGGAACACACCGCTGATAACGATGGACAGTCCGGCGAGCTTGTCGCTCTGGGCCGCCGTCTGCTCAGTCGAGAGGGCGAACTGCAGACCGTAGCCGCGCAACCGCTCCACAATCTGGCGGTTCTGCTCGTTGTGGAAGTAGCTGATGATGCTTTTGGCCATCACCTCGCCGATGCCCTCCACCTCCTGCAGTTCCTCCAGTCCGGCGTTCATCAGGGCGTCCATCGACTTGAAGTGGCGGGCCAAGAGGCGGGCTGAGGTCTCGCCGACAAAGCGGATGCCGAGGGCGAAGACGACGCGCTCGAAAGGCACCTCCTTCGACTTCTGGATGCCGTTGACGATGCGCTGCGCCGACTTCGTGCGGCTTCCGTCGCCGTTAATCTGCTGCACCTCGATGTCGTAGAGGTCGGCCACGTTGTGGATGAGTCCGCGACGGTAGTACTCGTCGACAGTCTCAGGCCCCAGCGAGTCGATGTTCATGGCCTTGCGGGCAATGAAGTGCTCGATGCGGCCCTTGATCTGCGGCGGACAGCCGGTGTCGTTGGGGCAGTACCAGACAGCCTCGTCCTCATAGCGAATGAGAGGCGTGCCGCACTCCGGACAGCGCTTGATGAACTGCACGGGCTGGGCGATGATGGGACGCCGGTCGATGTCGACACCCACAATCTTGGGGATGATCTCGCCGCCCTTCTCCACATAGACGTGGTCGCCGATGTGGAGGTCGAACGAGCGGATAAAGTCCTCATTGTTGAGCGTGGCACGGCGCACGGTGGTGCCTGCCAGCTGTACGGGAGCCATATTGGCCACTGGCGTGACGGCACCCGTGCGGCCCACCTGATAGGTAACCTCTAAGAGTTCGGTGCAGGCGCGCTCGGCCTTGAACTTATAGGCGATGGCCCAGCGGGGCGACTTGGCCGTGAAGCCGAGGGCGCGCTGCTGGCGCAGGGAGTTCACCTTGAGCACGATGCCGTCGGTGGCTACGGGCAGGTTCTTGCGCTCCTGGTCCCAGTAGTTGATGAAATCCATGACTTCGTCTACCGTATGGACTTTCTTCATGCCCTCGCTGATCTTGAAGCCCCACTGACGGGCGGCCTCTAAGTTCTCATAGTGACCGTCGGCAGGCAGTTCGTCGCCCAACAGATAATAGAGGTACGCATCGAGCTGGCGGCTGGCCACCACGCGGGAGTCGAGGCTCTTCAACGTGCCGCTGGCGGCATTGCGCGGATTAGCAAACAGCGGTTCCTCGGCGGCCTCGCGCTCAGCGTTCAACCGCTCGAATGATTTCCACGGCATCAGGATTTCGCCGCGAATCTCGAACTCATGGGGGGGGAGACCCACCCCCATCCCCTCCCTGGATGGAGGGGCGTAATTACCTTGTTGGTTCGTACTGTCCACAGAAGGAGTATCTACTCCCCTCCCTATAGGGAGGGGGCGGAGGAGGGTCTCTAATGGTATGCTCTGAATAGTGCGCACATTCTGCGTCACGTCGTCGCCCTGCACACCGTCGCCACGGGTGACGGCCTGCGTCAGCCGGCCATCGACGTAGGTGAGCGAGATGCTCAGACCGTCGTACTTCATTTCGCAGCACACCTCAAAGGGTTCTCCGGCCAGCCCACGGCTGACGGAGTCGTACCAGTCGCGCACGTCCTGTTCGCTGTAGGTGTTGGCTAATGAGAGCATGGGGTACTTGTGGACCACCTGCCGGAACTCCGTCTGCAGGTCGCTGCCCACGCGCTGGGTTGGTGAGTTGGGGTCGGCCATCTCAGGATGACGGGCCTCCAGCTCCTGCAGCTCGTGCATCAGCTGGTCGAAGTCATAGTCGCTGATGCTGGGCTGGTTCTCGACGTAGTATCGGTGGTTATGCTCGTGCAGCTCGCGGCGCAGCTGCTCTATCCGCTGTTTCTCGTCCATAGTTTATTTGATCACGATTTTCTTTCCGTTCACGATATACAGTCCCTTGACGGGGTTGGCTACGCGACGACCCAGCAGGTCGTAGACCGTCCCCTTCCTTGTTTGTCGCGATTCCATCGCGGCCCCCTCAACGCCCGTCACCTCGTCAGCCGACACGCCGCCGTAGTAGTAGAGGCGGAAGTTGTCGAAGATGACCCAGTAGGCTGAAGACATATTGGTAGACTTGACGCCCACCTTGAGCGAGCCGCCATCGGCAGTCACGCTGGTCAACACCTGGTTCTCATAAAAACCCTTGCCGAAGTAGGTGCTGGCAGCCTGCATGTCGTTGGGCACGTACTTGCCGCTGGCCACTGCCGACTCATTGCCCTTGCCGATCTTGCGCGACAAGATGGTGTCGCAGATATGGGCCAGCTTCGCACTGCTTCCACCCGCATAGACGGTGGCATTCACCTTGTTGGTGCCGGCCTTGTAGTCCTGATACGACGCACTCGTCGAACCGGGGCGCTGGAAGCCCTGCACGCAGAAGGCGTAGGTTCCGGCGGGCAGGTCCTTGACCGTCTGGTTGAAGTCGAAGGCCTTCTCATAGAACTCGCCGCAGCCGTAGTTGACCACGGCAGCACCCGTCCAGCCGTCGGTATTCTCGTCGATGGTGGGGTTGACGAGCAGATAGGTCAGGTCGAAAGGTTTTGACAGGTCAGTAGGCGACACACCGGCAGCGAGGAAGTCGGCGCCGGCCTGCCGGGCCTCATCCTTAATCTGCTGCAGCTCCGTGGTGCTCACGGCTGCGGCCATGCGCTGCTCGAGACCGGCCAGAGCGGTCTGCAACAGCCCGTCGGTAGCGGCATCGGCGCAGACATGGGGCACCTCAGCCAGCAACTTCACCTGCTGCAAAGCCTCGGCCACCTGACCCCTCATCAGCTCGACGGCCTTCTCCTCAGCCGCCTTTGTCTGTTCGATGGTCATGATGAGCCAGCGCTGTGCCTCGGCGGTGTTAGCAATGTTGAACGTGGCCTGAGCCGTGTTGCCGTTGGCATTGGCCTGCAGGCACTTCGGTGTCCAGTTCGACTCAGGGTGGATGATCCAGTAGCCGCGCTGTCCGTCAACATCGACGCGACCGCGCATCAGGTGCCAGTTCTCGTTGGCCGTCAGCGCCGTCTTCGTGGCCGTCTTGATGCCGCCGCTGTAGGTCATATACTGGCCGGTGGCGGCATTGCGCAGCTGGTAGTACTGGTTCTGTGGGGTGAAGGTGATGTACCAGGCCGTGCTGTCGTTCCCGGCAGCCTCGGTGCTCGTCATTTCCACCCACTTCAGCTGTCCGCTGGCGTTGGGTTTCAGGAAGGATGTATAGAGTCCGCGGTCCTGCGCCTCGTTCTTGATGTAGTACTTGATGGTGTCCTCCTGGTTGAGGGCATAGTAAGGCTCGGCAAAGAGCGACGACGTGTGCTGCAGGCCGTCCTCACCCAAGGCCTGGCAGACCAGTGAGTTGCCGATGTAGAGCAGGTCGGTGCCGTTGTCCTCGTTGGCACCGTTGATGCCGTAGGGCCACATGTGCTGGTAGTCGCCGTTCAGCTGCTGCGTCTTGTTGTCCCAGAACGTCAGCACCTCGGTCACGCGGTCGCCTAGCCAGTAGCCGGTGCCGTAGCCGTCGCCCCTCACCGACGAGCGCAGGTTGTGGCGGCTCCACTCGGTGTCGGCCCAGGGAATGACGCCGATGCCGTGCAGCATCTCGTGCATGATGGTGCCGCAGCGCTGGTAGGAGGCGTTGGAACCCACGCGAATCCAGCCGCCATACGAGCAGTCGGCGGTAGGCGTTCCCGAAGCATAGCCCACACTCGGGTTGAAGCCCTTCATCTCAGTCAGGTTGTTCCACCAGTTCACGGCAGTCTCTGCCGCCGTCTTGATGCGGTTATAGGTGGTCTGGTCGCCGCCGTCGCGCATCGACAGCTTGATGGTTCCCATCGGCAGGGTGTAGAACTTGATGGCGTCGCCGTAGCCCGTCACGCCGTCCTTGTTGGTGGCGTAGGCACGCATATAATACTTCGTGGCGGGTTTCAGGCCGTCGAAGTAGTAAATGATGCCGTTGTTCGACAGCTGCTTGGTGCTGACGATGTCGTCGACCGTAGGCTCCGGCGTCTCGCTCAAGCAAAAGCCGCGCTTCTGGATGGCCGAGCCGCCATTGGCAGAGGCCGACCCCTTGATGCGCCCGAAGGCCATCGTAGCACCGCGTGCAAAACGGGTGTCAGTAGTTACTTTCGGTGTCTGTGCCACCGCCTGCTGGGTGAGCAGTGCGGCAAGAGCGGTAAGAAATAGTGTTCTTGGTTTCATAGTCGTAGTGGTTTATTTATTGCTTTGTTCGTATCTTTTCAATAAGGGTGGTCACATCGAGGATGTCCACCACACCGTCAGCATTCTGGTCGGCAGCCTTCAGCGAGAACACTTCGGGATTAAGACCCAACAAGTGACTGATGGCACAGACCACATCTGTGGCGTCGACCTGTCCGTCACGGTTGGCATCACCGGGCTTCACATTACCATAATAATATAGGTGGAAGTTGCGGAAGATGGTCCAGAAGCCGTCAGCCGACGACGTACAGCGGATGCCCACCTTCAATGCTCCTTCGGCCTCGATGCGGGTGACGACCGTATCCTGATAGAGACCCTTGGCAAAGTATAGCGCGGCGGCAGTCATGTCGTTGGGGATATATTTGCCGCCAATCTCAGACTCTTTACCACCGAGCTTTGCCGTCTGCGCCTCGCTCACGGCATGGGCTACAGGCTGCGATTCACTGCCAGCATAAAGGCTGGTGGTCACATCAGCATCGCTGCACGACGCAGGCATGCCCGGACGCTGGAACGCTTGCGCGCCAAAGCCGTAAGTGCCGGCGGGCAACCCTGTGACGGTCTGGGAGAAGTCGAACGTCTTCTGGTAGAACTCTACACAGTTCTCCTTCTGGTCGGTGATGCTCTCGGACGTCGTCCAACCTTCGATGGTCTCGCTGACGGTAGGGTTCACCAGAAGCCATGTTACGTCGAAGGGGCTTTCTGGCTGCGTGGGCGTGACACTCCTCAGGAACGTCATCGCTGCAGCCTTGGCCTCGTCGTTGAGAGCGGCCACTTCAGCTGATGTAGCAGCCGTCTCCAAGCGCGCCTCAATATCGGCCAAGGCTGACTGCATCGTGACGTCGGCATTTCTGACGTCCTCCAAGTGGGGCACGGCCAGCAGGCGACGATACTTTTCGAGTTCTGCCTTCCGTACAGCGATGGCCTTCTCCTCTAATATCTGCGCTTCCTCAGCTGTCATAATGAGCCAGCGTTGCGCTTCGGCACTGTTGGCAATGTTGAACGTGGCCTGCGCCGTGTTGCCGTTGGCATTGGCCTGCAGGCACTTCGGTGTCCAGTTCGACTCGGGGTGGATAATCCAGTAGCCGCGCAGTCCGTCAACGTCGACGCGGCCGCGCATCAGGTGCCAGTTCTCGTTAGCCGTCAGCGATGTCTTCGCAGCCGTCTTGATGCCGTTATTATAAGTAAGGTATTGGCCCGTTGCTGCATTGCACAGCTGGTAGTACTGGTTGGCAGGGGTAAAAGTGATGTACCAAGCCGCACTGTTATCGCCTTCGGCCTCTGCAGCCGTCATGTCCTTCCAACGCAACGTGCTGCCGTCGGCCACAAGGTAGCCAGTATAGCGTCCACGATTCTCAGCCTCGTTCTTGATGTAGTACTTGATGGTGTCCTCCTGGTTGAGGGCATAGTAAGGCTCGGCAAAGAGCGACGACGTGTGCTGCAGGCCGTCCTCACCCAAGGCCTGGCAGACCAGTGAGTTGCCGATGTAGAGCAGGTCGGTGCCGTTGTCCTCGTTGGCACCGTTGATGCCGTAGGGCCACATGTGCTGGTAGTCGCCGTTCAGCTGCTGCGTCTTGTTGTCCCAGAACGTCAGCACCTCGGTCACGCGGTCGCCTAGCCAGTAGCCGGTGCCGTAGCCGTCGCCCCTCACCGACGAGCGCAGGTTGTGGCGGCTCCACTCGGTGTCGGCCCAGGGAATGACGCCGATGCCGTGTAGCATCTCGTGCATGATGGTGCCGCAGCGCTGGTAGGAGGTGTTCGGCCCCACTCGAATCCAGCCGCCATACGAGCAGTCGGCGGTTTGCACGCCACCCTCATAGCCCACACTCGGGCTGAAGCCCTTCATCTCGGTCAGGTTGTTCCACCAGTTCACGGCTGTCTCTGCCGCCGTCTTGATGCGGTTATAGGTGGTCTGGTCGCCTCCGTCGCGCATGGTCAGTTTGATGGTTCCCATCGGCAGGGTGTAGAACTTGATGACGTCGCCGTAGAGAACCTCTCCGCCCGTAGTCCTGCCATAAGCCCGCATATAGTACTTCGTCGCAGGCTTTAGCCCTTCAAAGTAGTAGATTGTGCCGTTGTTACTCAACGTTTTGGTATTAACGATGTCGTCAACAGTCGGCTCTGAGCCTTCACTCAGACAAAAGCCTTGCTGACGGAAGCTGCCCGAGGTAGCCATCCGACCAAAGGCCATTGTGGCTCCTCGCGCAAAACGGCGGTCTGTTACGACAACGGGCTGACCCTTCAGTGCTTCATCAGCCTCACCGTATGGTGTGTCACGCAACAACTTTACATAGTCAAATGACACTTTGGCAGCATCGAAAGAGCCGACTCCAACGATTGCTTTAAAACCGACCTGAACCCGGCCTATGGCCGTCGAAAACAGCGTGAACGTAATGGTGTCTCGCACCCACTGCCTGACGGGAAAATCAGCAACGGCAGAACAAGCCGAACCGTCCGTAGCCGACACCCAGCCCAAAAGACTTGTACCAGCCGTATGGGAAGCATCGCCGTTATAGTAGGCCGACACAAGTTTGTATTTGCCAGCAGGGAGCGTCACCGTTTGGTATAGCTTCAACTCAACGCCCCAGCCCGTCGACAGTGCCAGCACGCCGCCAGCCTTTTCACCATCAGCATAGGCAGCTGGAATAACCGCATTGTTATAGGTTTTATTCGTGCCCACCTGATAGGTGCCTACAATGGTGTAATCAACGTCATAGTCGTTCGTCCAGCCTTTCACAGGCAGCATCTCCTGAGCCACGTTGCCAGTCTGATTCACATCGTAGTCATACTGACTGTCGAACAGGCTGTTGGTCAGGTAGTGCTCCGTCAGGTCGTAATACTCTTGCGCATTGGTTGGAGCCAACGACAAAGCCACGAAAGCTGATGCCGCAAAGGGTCTTAGTCTCATAAGTGTTATCAAGTTAATAGTTATCGCTCTTTGTCATTCATTCAGATTGGTTCATACGGCAGGCCGAAGACATCGGCAACGGCCTTGAATACCACCTTACCCTCGACGATGTTCAGGCCCTTGGCCAGGGCCGAGTCGTCCTTGCAGGCCTGCTGCCAGCCTTTGTCGGCCAGGGCGAGGGCATAGCGCAGGGTGGCGTTGGTGAGGGCCAGCGTCGAGGTGTGGGACACCGCTCCGGGGATGTTGGCCACACAGTAATGGATGATGCCGTCCTCAACGTAGACGGGATCGCTGTGGGTGGTAGGCCGCGAGGTCTCGAAGCATCCGCCCTGGTCGATGGCCACGTCGACGAGCACCGTCCCCGGCTCCATCAGCGCCAGCATCTCCTTGGTGATGAGGTGGGGCGTCTTGTCGCCCGGCACGAGCACCGAACCGATGACGATGTCAACATCCTTCAGTTGCTTGACAATGTTGTGCTCTGAACTGTACAGGGTGTGCACGTTGGCCGGCGTCTCAATGTCGAGCTGGCGCAGACGGGGCAGCGAGATGTCGGTGATGGTCACGTCGGCTCCCAGTCCGGCAGCCATCATTGCTGCGGCCTCGCCTACGATACCGCCGCCGAGCACCAGCACACGGGCAGGAGGCACGCCGGGCACACCATTGATGAGCTTGCCCTTGCCACCCTGCGTCTTTTGCAGGTAATAGGCACCGTTGAGTACGGCCATGCGCCCTGCCACCTCGCTCATGGGCTGCAGCAGGGGCAGTGAGCCGTTCGGCAGCTGCACCGTCTCATAGGCCAGACAGACGGCTCCGCTCTTCAGCATGGCGTCGGTCAGCTCGCGCTCACTGGCAAAATGGAAATAGGTGAACAGCAACTGACCTTTCCTGATCAGCTTGTACTCCGGCTCGATGGGCTCCTTCACCTTCACAATCATATCGGCCTCACGGTAGACATCCTCGATGGTCGGCAATATCTGTGCGCCGACGGCCACATACTCCGAGTCGGCGAAGCCACTACCCTCGCCTGCCGTATGCTGCACCACCACCTCGTGACCGTGCCTTATCATTTCTGCTACTCCTGCCGGGGTCATGCCCACGCGGTTCTCATTGTTCTTAATCTCCTTTGGAATTCCGACTTTCATAAGCTTTTAGTTATTTGCTGGGTTATTGGAATATTAACTCATCTTATTTCGACTTCAGTTTCAGGATGCGGCGGACACTCTGGTTGATGCGCTCCTCGGTGATGGTGCCATTATTGACGGCAGCGATGACGGCATCAAAGGCTTGAACGAAGTTCTGCGGCCCCAGCACGATATCCACCCCGGCCTTGATACAGCCCACGGTGGCCTCGGCACAGTTGTACTGTTGGGTGATGGCTCCCATCTCCATGGCATCGGTGATGATGATATTCTGATAGCCTAACTCGCCGCGCAGCTTGTCCTGCAAGATGACAGGCGACATCGTTGAGGGCACATCCGACCCAGTCACATTGGGCACAGCGATATGGGCGGTCATTATCAGCTGGCAGCCCCAGGCGATACCCGCCTTAAAGGTGGTCATCTCGCAGCCGAGCATCTCGTCCCATGTCTTCATGCTCTGGGCATAGCCAAAGTGCGTGTCGGCCTTGGTGTCGCCGTGGCCGGGGAAGTGTTTGATGCATCCCGTCACGCCGGCATCCTTCAGTCCCTGCAGATAGTTAATCACCATCGGAGCGGCCACGGCAGGGTCGTCCGAGAAGGCCCGTTGGCCTATGACGATATTCTCCGGGTTGGTGTTCACGTCGGCAACAGGGGCAAAGTCGATGTCGAAGCCGTAACGGCGGAGATACGTACCGATGGTATTGCCACACTCGTATGCATTCTGCGGGTCGCCCGTAGCACCGATGGCACCCATCGACTCATACTTCTTCTCGTTGAAATTGTCGTTGTTGGCAATACGTGCCACGCGACCGCCCTCCTCGTCGATGCAGAGCAGTGGCGAGCCTTTCAGGGCCCGTATCTCCGGGATGAACCGTGCCAGCTGGGCCTCGTCCTTGATGTTGTGGGCATAGAGGATGATGCCGCCCACGGGGTATTTCTCGTTCACGCCCTTCATCGTGGCGTTCACGGCCTGCAGCTTGATTTCCCTGATATCGTCAGCACTTTCGTCGATACCACTGGGCAAGTTGAAGTGAATGGTGGTATCGAGACACTCGGGGCGCACATAGAACATCTGCCCCACCTTTTCGCGCAGGGTCATCTTCTGGAGTTGAGCCTCCACCTCGTCAACAGGTGCCGGTGCTACCGGGTCGTCATCATTCGTACAAGACACAAGTCCAAATCCGGACGTCAGGATGACGCTAATCATCCAAAGCTTCATCTGCTTCATAGTTTTCATTGCTTTCATTGTTTTTTCGCTTGCAAAGTTACGTTTTTTTTCTCAAACAGCCAATGATATATTTGAAAAATTACGTTCACGAAATCCGCCCCATGTCTTCTGAGACAAAAAAACGCCACGTTTTTCCCATAACCCGCCACATTTTGCGGAAAACGTGGCGGGTTTCATTTATTCCACGCCGTGGAACAAACATAAAAGGCTCATCTTTCGCAAGCTCCGCCTGACAGGCTGACAGAAGGAAATGGGTGCTAATGAGACATAATTGCCATTCGTACTTTTCGTCCCTCACTTCCGTCACTTCTGTCACCCGTTTAGGTGAGGGAAGTGACGGAAGTGAGGGTTGTTTCCTGCGATTCACAGTAAGTTTTCCTGCACAAGGACACGATTATTCAGCATAATTTCGTACCTTTGCACGCCGAAAGGAAATTGAAAATGGAACGACTGTGGAACAGAAACTACTGTAAGGTGATGGTGGCGAACTTCTCGCTGTTCTTCGCCTTCTACGTGCTGACACCGCTGCTGCCGCTCTACCTGAGCGAACACTTCGGGGCGACGAAGGACGTCATCGGACTGGTGCTGTCGGGCTATACCGTGACGGCATTGGTGATGCGTCCGTTCAGCGGGTATCTTGTCGATTCATTTCCCCGAAAGACGGTGCTGATGGTCAGCTTTGCGGCCTTTGCCATATTCTTTGCGGGCTATCTGGCAGCATCGACACTGCTGATGTTCACCATTGTGCGCACATTGCACGGCGGACCGTTCGGGGCACTGACGGTAGCCAATTCGACGGTGGCCATCGACGTGCTGCCCTCCAGCCGCCGCACTGAGGGCATTGGCTACTACGGACTGTCGAACAACCTGGCGATGGCCATTGCGCCCACGGTCGGCATCTTCGTCTATCGCTATACACACAGCTTTGAACTGCTGTTCTGGATAGCGCTGACTGTTGCCGTTGCGGGTCTTACGGTTGACTCGACAATCACAATCCCGGCGAAAGAACTGGTCCAGGATAAAACCAAACTGTCGCTTGACCGTTTCTTCCTCGTCCGCGGCTGGCTGTTGGGACTGAACATGGTGGCATTCGGATTCTGCTTCGGCGTGCTGAGCAACTACTTAGCCATCTATGGCAAGGAGGTGATGGGCATCACAGGCGGCACGGGCACCTACTTCATGCTCTGCTCGGTGGGACTGATTCTGTCGCGACTACAGGGCGGACGGGCACTCAGGCAGGGACGGGTGACGCATAATGCCGCCTGCGGGATGGTCATCTCGCTCGTCGGCTATACGCTATTTATACTGGTACCGAATATGGTGGGCTACTACACCTCGGCCCTGCTCATCGGACTAGGCAACGGCCACATGTGGCCGGCATTCCAGAACATGACCATCAGCGTGGCGCCCAACAACCAGCGGGGCACAGCCAACTCGACCATTCTCGTGTCGTGGGACGTAGGCATGGGACTCGGCATCCTCGTGGGCGGTATCGTCGCCGAACTCTTAGGCTATTCAGCCGCTTTCTGGACGGTGGCTGCAGTCAATGCCGCCGGCGTGCTGCTGTTCTTCATGGCCACCCGGAGGTTCTTCTTGGAGAGGAACCTGAACGAGGGCGTCAGATGAACTTATTTCTTGTAGCTCAGTGCCGCACCGATAGCCGTGCAGTACTGTGAGTATTTCGGAATGTGATAATGGATATTGTACAACTTTTCAAGCGGCGGAAACACGTCCTTGCACTGTGGCAGAAGCGTCAGGTTGCCGATGAGCACGAAGTCGCGGATGCCGGAGCCGCGGCTCGACAGCCAGGCTGCTGAACCAATGGTCTGAAGCACCATCGAGATGATGCCCAGGGCGATGTCCTCCTTCGAGGCGTCGCTCTGCGCCTTGGCCAGGATGCTGGCCGTAGCCTCCATAGGCAGGCCGGGCAGCGGTTCGGCGGAGATGTCGCCGATGCGCAGGTTCATGTGGCTGACGTCGCCCTGCATGGCCATTGCGGAGACGGCCTTGATGTCGCTGGTATTCAGCAACAGGCGCGACAATCCTGCCAGCGTGCCGCCACCGATGCCAATGCCGCCGATGTGGCGCATCACGTCGCCGTCGCACTGCACGAAGCTGGTACCCGTGCCCATCGAGACGACGATGGTGTGGTCGAGCTTCGACTCATAGCGGGCGCCGAGGCCGTCGGCCTCGAACTCCTCCACCTTCTGTGTCGGCAGTCCATAGAGGTCGCCTTTGATGTAGGCCGAGCCTACACCCGTCAGCATCACTTTCTCAACGTCCTGCAGTGCGATGTCGCCATCGTGCAGATATTTGCCAAACGCTCCGTAGAGCGACGTAATAGGGTCGGCGGCGGTGATGCGCGTGGGCGATGTCACCCGTCCGTCTTTCAGTCCCACAATCTTCGTGGTCGATATGCCCACGTCAATTCCAATGATGATTCCCATGATTATTTACGATTTTCTATTTTCGATTTATTTGTTGATTCTCAGTACGGGGGCGATCTTGTTGCAGGGCTTGGGCAGCTGGACCTCCAGTCCCTGTGCGGTCTGGCGGGCTTTCAGCTTGCCGTAGCCTAAGAGAGTGACATTGCTAATGCCTTTTTTGAAGTCTGCGTTGTTCTTGGCCAGCGACCTGATGATGAGCTTGCCGTCCTGGGGCCAGCTCATGGCCGTCACGTAGAGGTACTTCTTGGTCTGGTTGAAGCGGATGTCGCGGTAGTCCATATTGGCAAACTGGCCATCGTTAAAGCCCTGGTTGTTGATTTTGATGTCCTTCTCGGCCACGGGACCCTCGCCGAACTTCACCCAGGGACGTGTGCCGAAGATGCTCTCGCCGTTGACGGACATCCACGCTTCGAGTTCGTCGAGGAACCGGGCCTCCTTGTCGTCGTAGGTACCGTCGGCGCGGAGGGGGATGCTGAGCAGCAGGTTGCCGTTCTTCGAGACGATGTCGACCAGCTGTCTGACCACTGCCTCGGCCGTCTTGTAGCGGTTCTGCTCGTAGATGCTCGTGTTGTAGTGCCAGCCGCCGATGCAGTTGCATGTCTGCCAAGGCTCGTCGATAATCTCGTTGGGGGCGCCTCGCTCCACGTCCCAGGTCAGGGCGCGGCGCTGGTCGTCGTTCAGAATCTTGCCGAAGACGACGCTTCGGGGGTTCTTATTATAAAGATGTGTGGCAATCCTGAGGCCGCAGTCGCTCAGCGGGTAGAAAGGCAGCACGGTGACGTCGAAGTAGATGAGGTCGGGCTGGTAACGGTTGATGGCGTCGAGGGTGCGGTTGTAGAAATTGTCGACGAACTCCTGCGACGGCGGACAGGCTCCGTGGCTCCAGTCCCACTGGCCGTGTATGGCGCCGTTATCCCACGAACCCTTGCTCATGGGGTGGCGTTGCTGGTAGAGCTGCTGCGGGTCGTAGCCTTCCCACCACTTGCCCTTGCCGTCCTCCTTGGTGAGGTTGCCGTCGTAATAGACACCGGTCTTCTCGCCCTCCAGGTCGTAGCGCTGCGATGGCTCGTACCACGTCCAGGCGTGGTCGGCGTGGAACGAGATGCCCAACGGCAGTCCTGCTTTCTTGGCGGCGCGTGCCCACTCGTCGAGGATGTCACGCTTCGGACCGATGTTCTTCGAGTTCCACGGCTGGTACTTTGAGTCCCAAAGGTCGTAGTTGTCGTGGTGGTTGCCAAGCACGAAGAAGTATTTCGCTCCGCAACGTTTGTAACGCTCGACGAGCTTCTCAGGGTCCCATTTCTCGGCCTTGAACAGCGGCAGAACGTCCTTGAAACCGAACTCCGACGGGTGGCCGTAGTTCTTGACGTGGTGCTTATACTCGTTGGTGCCCTCCATATACAAGGAGCGGGCCATCCAGTCGCCCGAGCCTTCGACGCACTGCGGTCCCCAGTGGGCCCAGATGCCGAACTTCGCATCGCGGAACCACTCCGGCGTCTGGTGAGTCTCAAGCGACGCCCATGTCGGTTCGTACCGTCCCGTCTGCATCTGCTCGTCGGCTTCGCTGACAGGAATGCGGTAACTCTTTTGTGCCGTGGCTGCTGCTATGGTACAGCACAGGAGGATGGAAAACATCAATCTTTTCATTGTCGTCTTGTAATTGTTGATGAATATCGCTGCAAAGTTACACATTTTCCCGCAAACTCGATGCACTTTTTTGTCCTTTTTCTTGCAAATGTCAGTTATTATTGCTACTTTTGCAGACGTGATGTAAACTTACGTGATTATGGGAAAATACTTAGACCCGAGAGCAGACCTGACTTTCAAGAAGGTGTTTGGCGAGCACAAGAACCTCGTCATCAGCCTGCTTAACGCCATGTTGCCGCTAAAAGACGACGAGCGCGTGGAAAGTATTGAGTATTGGCCTGCCGAGAAAGTGCCCAAGCGGACACAAGTTGAGAAGGATAGCATCGTCGATGTCTGCTGCAAGGACAACAAGCATCGCGAGTTCATCGTCGAGATGCAGATGTCGTGGACGGAATCGTTCAAGAAGCGCGTCCTGCTGAATGCTTCGAAGGCTTACGTGGCACAGTCGGAGTCGGGCGAGGACTACGACACCCTACAGCCCGTCTACGCCCTAAACTTCGTCAACGAGAATTTCCAGAAGGACATGGACGACTACTATCATTACTACCACCTCGTCCACGACCAACATACAGACAAAGTGATTGACGGCTTTCACCTCGTGTTCATCGAGTTGAAGAAATTCAAGCCACATTCGTTCAGCGAAAAGAAGATGCAGGTGCTTTGGCTTCGCTTTCTCACAGAAATCAACGCCAAGACACTGGAGGCTCCCGTCGAGTTGTTGGAGAACCCCGAGGTAAGCGAGGCTCTGAAAATAGTGGAAATAGCCGCTTACACGCCAGCCGAAATGCGTGCCTACGACAAGTTCTGGGACAACGTCAGCGTGCAGAAAACATTGGACAACGCCCGAAAACGGGAGATTGAAGCATTCAAGCGGGAATTGGAGCAAGTTAAGCAAGCCTTGACGGAAACCAAGGCCAAAGTACAGAAGGCAAAGGCCATAGTACAGGAGGCAAAGACCATAGTACAGGAGGCAAAAGCAAAGGAACAGGAGGCAAAAGCAAAGGAACAGGAGGCAAAAGCAAAGGAACAGGAGGCAAAGGATAAACTGATGCAGACTGCTCGCAATCTGAAGGCTATGAATATAATGACCGTCGAGCAAATTGCCAAGGCTACGGGCTTGACTGTCGAGGTTATTGATGATTTGCAAACGAACTAAGTGATTGTTTAAAAATATCTTAGTAAAAGATGATACAGCCCCCACACCCGACCCGGCCCTATGAAGGGAGGGGTCGGGTGTGGGGTCTGTGACATTCAATCATATCAAGTTATTATTTAGCGGTTACTATTAGTTCTGCCTCTTCCATTTTTCCGTCAGAAATAGTCCGACCGAGAGCGGTGACGGATGACTGGCGGGCATCTCCCTAATGATATGGAAAGGAAGCTCCAAACGACGTGATAACACGATTCCCTTGTTTCTTTCCACAATGAATCCACAATGTCAAAACATGAATTCGGAAAAAAATGCAGCGTTGTTGTGTGCTGAAAGAAAAAAACTTCGTACCTTTGCAGGCACAAAAGACAAAACCTAAAAAAGATGAAAGCAAAACTTGTAGAGAAAAAGTATCTGGTGACGTTCATTCTGGTCACCTCGTTGTTTGCCCTATGGGGCTTTGCCAACGATTTCACCAACCCGATGGTTGCCGCCTTCCGTACTGTGATGGAACTGAGCAACTTCAAGGCATCACTTATCCAGTTCGCCTTTTACGGCGGCTATGCTACGATGGCCATCCCTGCCGCACTCTTCATCCGCAAGTATAGCTACAAAAGCGGTATCTTGCTTGGACTGGCACTTTATGCCGCCGGTGCCCTGCTGGCCATGCCCGCAGCCCAACAGCAGAGCTTTATGTTCTTCTGCTTCGCCTTGTATATTCTCACTTTCGGTCTTGCTTTCCTCGAGACGACTGCCAATCCATTCATCCTCTCTTTAGGAGCGAAGGAGAATAGCACGCGCCGCCTGAACATGGCACAGGCCTTCAACCCCGTTGGGTCGCTTACGGGTATGGCCGTGGCTTCACTCCTCGTGCTGCCCAACTTGCTCTCCGACGAGCGCGACGCTGCCGGCAAGCTGACCTTTGCCGCCAAGGAAGTGGCAGAGAAAGCCACCATCCGTGTCCATGACTTGGAGGCCATCCGCACCCCCTACGTCGTTATCGGCCTCATTGTGCTCGTCGTTCTTTTCATTTTCCTCTTCAAGAAGATGCCGAAGACCGAGAGCGAGGAGATGAAAGCCCAGGGAGTACACCGTGCCTTGAAGGATACGCTCTCCAACCTTTGGCACAACCATAGCTACCGTTTCGGTGTCGTGTCTCAGTTCTTCTACGTAGGTGCCCAAATCATGTGCTGGACTTTCATTATCCAGTATGCCGAGCGTTTGGGACTGTCGTGGGCCAAGGCACAGATGTTCAACATTGCGGCCATGTCACTGAACTTGACGGGCCGTTTCGTGGGCACCTATATCATGAAATTTGTAAACTCCCGCCTGTTGCTGGCCATCTTTGCCATAGGTGCATCGCTCTGCACCTTGGGAGCCATCTTCATCGACGGTATGCTGGGACTCTACTCGCTGGTGCTCATCAGCCTCTTCATGTCCATCATGTTCCCCAGCATCTATGGCATCGCACTTGAGAATGTGGAAACGCCCGACACCAACCTCGGAGCCGCTTTCCTTGTGATGTCCATCGTTGGTGGTGCCATCCTGCCGCCGCTACAGGGAGCGCTCATCGACCAGCAAAACATTATGGGTATGCCCGCCGTGAACTTCTCCTTCGTCCTGCCTCTGGTCTGTTTCCTCGTCATCTTCGGTTACGGCTATCGTTCGTATAAACTAAAGGCTTAATCATGAAAGGATACCTGCAGGCCATTAGCGGCGGCAAGACAAAGTACTACATTCAGCCTTCGGCTGGTTTTTGTCGCTAAGTTCCAGGGCTGTAGTACCGACTCGCGCAGCGATGAGAAGTGGCAGTCCTTGGAGCGGTTGTTCAGACTGTATTAAGAAAGGTAAATCGAAAATTGCTAAATCGTAAATAAACAGATGCGTTACACAGAACTTGGAAAGACGGGAATGAAAATTTCCCACCTGAGCTTCGGTGCCTCGTCGTTAGGCAGCGTGTTCCGGGAAACCAATGAGAAAGAAAGTTTCGAGGCCGTGGAGGCGGCCATCGAGGGCGGTATTAACTTTATCGACGTCAGTCCCTACTACGGCCACTATAAGGCCGAGACAGTATTGGGCAAGGCGTTGAGGAACATCCCGCGCGACAAGTACTACCTGAGCACGAAGGTGGGCCGCTACGGCAAGGACGGCGTGAACACGTGGGACTACTCGGCCAAGCGCGTCACCGACAGCGTCTACGAGAGTATGGAGCGACTGGGCATCGACTTTATCGACCTGATTAACGTCCACGACATCGAGTTTCAGGCAGCCCTGCCCGGCGGACTCCAAAAGGTGGTCGACGAGACGCTACCCGCACTGGTGGAGCTGCGCGATAAGGGCGTGGTGGGCCACGTGGGTATCACTGACCTGCAGCTTGAGAATCTGAAATGGGTGATTGAACATTCAGAAAAGGGCATCGTGGAGAGCGTTCTGAACTTCTGCCACTATACGCTGAACGACGATGCCCTGACCGACTATCTGGACTTCTTCGAGGCAAACGGCATTGGCGTGGTCAACGCCTCGCCGCTGTCGATGGGCCTGCTCAGTCAGCGCGGCGTGCCAGCCTGGCATCCGGCTCCGAAGCCATTGGTGGAGGCTTGTAAGCGGGCTGCCGCCTTATGCAGCGAGAAGGGCTACCCGATAGAGCAGCTTGCCGTACAGTATTCGGTGAGCAATCCGCGCATTGCCTCGACACTCTTCTCGTCGGCCAATCCCGACAACGTGCGCCGCAACATTGCGTGGGCCAGCGAGGAGCCAGACTGGAACCTGGTGGCCGAAGTCAAGGAAATCATTGGTAATCAGCAGCGTGTGACATGGGCAAACTCATAATCGACGCACACAGCCACTTGTGGCTGCGCCAGGACACGACGGTTGACGGCAAGCGGATACTTTCGCTCAAGAACGGCCGCAGTATCTTTATGGACGAAGAGGTGCAGATGCTGCCGCCATTTATGATTGACGGCAGGAACACTGCCGAAGTGTTCCTGTCGAACATGAACTACGCCCAGGTGGCGGCAGCAGTCGTCGTTCAGGAGGTGATTGACGGTTGTCAGAACGAGTACTTGGCCGAGGTGCAGCGGCAATACCCCGACCGCTTTCTGTGTATGGGTATGGCGTGGAATGTCGCCGAGGCGCAGGCAGTCATCGACGCTGGTCTGCGCGGCATCGCCTTCCCCGGCCACCGTATGCACGAGCCGTTGCAGACGCTAATGCCCGTGTTCAAGCTGATGGAGCATCACGACATGGTGCTCTCGATGTGCTTGGGCGACGACGAAGCGCAGATAGCCCAGATGGGTGAGGTCATCGAGGAGTGCCCACGCCTACGCGTGGCCATCGGCCACTTCGGTATGCCGACGACAGCCTCGTTCCGCAGTCAGGTGCTTTTGGCTCGGAAAGGTGAGAACGTGATGATAGAGTCGGGCGGCATTACCTGGCTTTATAACCCTGAGTTCTATCCGTTCCCCACGGCTATCCGCCGTATACGCGAGGCTGCCGAGTGGGTGGGCATGAACCGCCTGATGTGGGGCAGCGACTATCCGCGCACTATCACCGCCATCACCTACCGTATGTCCTACGACTTCGTCGAGAAGTCTGCGGAACTGACTGCCGATGAGAAGGCGCAGTTCCTTGGCGAAAATGCCCAGCGCTTCTACGGTTTCAAGAATCTTCCAGAACTACCTTATATTAAAAATATGTCAGAATAAAATGAAAGCAATACAGATTACACACAGCCAAGAACTGAATGTCATTGAAATGGATATGCCTCAGGCTCCCAGCCAGGGCGAGGTGCTGCTGAAGCTCCAATACGTAGGCTTCTGCGGCTCGGACATCAACACCTTTATGGGCCGCAACACGATGGCCCTGAATCCCGTCATCCCCGGCCACGAGGTGGGTGCCGTCATCGAGGCGGTGGGCGCCGGTGTTCCCGAGAACCTGAAGCCGGGAATGGTGGTCACCTGCAATCCCTATACCAACTGCGGCAAGTGCGCCTCGTGCCGCAACCAGCGCGTCAATGCCTGTGAGCACAACGAGACGCTCGGCGTACAGCGCAATGGTGCCATGAAGGAGTACATTGTGCTGCCCTGGGAGAAAATCATTCCGGCCGGCAGTCTCACGCCGAAGGTGACGGCCCTCGTCGAGCCGATGAGCGTGGGCTTCCACGCCGTCAGCCGTGCGCAGGTGACCGACATCGACGTGGTGATGGTCATTGGCTGCGGCATGGTGGGCATGGGTGCCATCGTACGCTCCACCCTGCGCGGTGCCACCGTCATTGCCGCCGACATCGACGACGAGAAGCTGGCCCTGGCCAAGAAGATGGGTGCCGCCTATGCCGTCAACACTAAGACCGAGGATGTTCACCAGCGGCTGCAGGAGATAACCGGCGGCTTCGGTCCCGACGTGGTCATCGAGGCCGTGGGCAGTGTGCCTACCTATCAGATGGCAGTCAACGAGGTGGCCTTCACCGGTCGTGTGGCCTGCATCGGCTATGCTAAGTCAGAGGTGTCGCTGCAGACGAAGTATTTCGTGCAGAAGGAGCTCGACATCCGCGGCTCGCGCAATGCCCAGCCTTCCGACTTCCGCGCCGTGATTAACTACATGGAGCGTGGCACCTGTCCTGTCGACGAACTCATCACCCGCATCATAAAACCAGAAGAGGCTCTCGCCACCATGCGCTGGTGGAGCGAGAACCCCGGTAAGGTATTCAGAATACTGGTAGAGTTCTAACGGCGTCCGCTGCTTTCGAACTTCTGTATTTTGTCGAGATAATACCGACGCAGGTCGGCCCAACGGTAGTAGGGGCCGCTGACGGGTGTTCCCGGCAAGGTCATCTCGCGCTCGTTAAGCATTGCCTTCACCAAGATGTCGCCTTCCTTGCCCTTTGTGGGACGGTAGAAGACGAGCTGAATGTTGCAGGCCATCGGGAAGATGCGGTAGTTACGCCACACGTTGTCGAGTGTATCAAGGTTTTCAACCTGAGCACCGCATTGACCGAGTTCCAAGAGGCAGGCCAGCGGCATGACGCACACCTCATGGCCGAAGCGGAGGGTGGCTTGCGGGGTAGTCGCCGGAGAAGCGGCGACTACGGGGACTGGAACGATGGTGTCGGCGGTCTCAATGATATTGCGGAGCAGGTTGAGCTGACTGAAGGGCATGATGCCACCCGTCTGGGGGGCTGCGCCGTAGTCCAGATACCAGCCCACGTTGCGGATGCGCCACTGGTCATAGACCTCCTCGTCGGTGAACAGCGAGTAGAGTTCGATGTCGGTGTCGTGGCTCTGCATATTGGCAGCCACCTCAAAGAGCTGGCGCATCAGCGAACTGGCCCGGACATTGTCGTAGACGTAGCTCTGGTCATTGAACAGCACCTTCATCAGTCGCTCGGGATGGTTGTACTTGCGTTCGTATAGGTTGCGGGCTTTCCGACCTTCACGGCTGGCCTGGCGCAGACGGTCACTTCTGTCCTGATTCAGATAGTACTGGAACGACTCGCTGACGTCGTTATGGATGCGGGCGGTAGGGTTGGCGGCAGCCAGTTCCTCGCACTCAGCCTCCATAGACAGGATGCAGCGTATGACGACTGTCGAGCGGGCATCGATGGGGACATTCTTGGCCTTGAAGATTTCGGGGAAGTTCTTAGCCAAACGACTGCCGATACCGTGGTGCTGCCGCTCGCCGACGGTGGTCAGTTCGCCAAGGCGCTTGACGGTGGTGGGGTAAAAAGTCTCTAATTTTTTCAACACGGCCTTGCCTTCGGCTGTCAGTTTGCCTTCGGAGTCAGCCTCGCGCATGGTATTAAGAGGACTGGTGTAGTCGCCCTCGCCGATGAGCCAGCGCGAACCGTGGCGGCCGTAGTGGCTCATGTAGAAAGGCTCGTAGCCCTTGGGGGCGGGCGTCAGCGGCTCAGTGGCGAGCTGGCGGTCGTAGTCGAGGTAGTTGCTGCCTGAGAGGTAGCGGTTGGCTTTCAGCTCCTCTTGGGCGGTTTGAGCTGCGGCACCGCCGCAGCACAGCAGACAGAGGGCGAGGAGGATTGACTTATGCCTATAGGTAATCATAATTCTCAATTGTCAATTCTTAAAGTCCCAGCTTCTTGCGGATGTCGGCGGGGATGGCTTTCTTGTTGATAAGGAAGTCCATCGTGTTGGCGGCGATGAAGGTCTTGGTCATATACCAGGTGCCCTTGTAGTCGCCGGTCTCGCCCCAGGAGTTCTTCACCATGTAGTACTCCTTGCCGGCCTGGTCCTTGGCCACACCGTAGATGAGCATGCCGTGGTCGTCGGTCAGCTCCCAGTTGTCGAAGCGCTCCTGGCGCATCTCCTGCGTGGCCACCACCTCGGGTACCTTATAGCCTAAGGAGTCGATGATGCTGCGCTTCTTGTCGGCGGTCAGCTTCAGCCACTTGGCCATGTCGCTGCCGGCGAGGCTCTGCGTCTGCTTGGCATCGATGGCGTAGGCCAGTCCCTGGCGGGTAAAGCCCGTCTCCGAGACGTCGCCGCCCCAGGCGATGGTGTAGCCGTTGTCGATGGCGTTGTCGATGACCTTCATCATCTCGTCCATCGGCAGGTTGTACGACAGCGGGAAGCGCCAGTTGTCCTGCACCTCGACGGCAAAGGCCGTGTAGAAGGGGTGATGGGTGTAGCTGGTAATCGAGACGTAGTCGTTAAGGTCGATGCCTAATGACTTGACGAAAGTCTTCGGCGTGTACTCCTTGCCCTCGTAAGTGAACTTCTCGGGGCATTTGCCTAAGTAGGCGTCGAGGATGCCCTGCATACCCGTCTTCCAGGCATTGCTGATCTTCTTGGCATCGCTTTTGGCAACGGCAGCCACGTAAGGCTCAAGCACGGAGAAGAACTCGTTGAAGTTGTTCAGCGAGTCGCCGTAGAGTGAGCCGGGGAAGGGCATAATGCCCTGCGGAACGATGCCGTGTGTCTTCATCGTGGCCAGCACGTCCTCGGCCGAGCCGCCCTGTGCAAACTGGCAGTCGCCGTGGAAGCGGACGACCTGTATGGC
The DNA here is from genome assembly GCA_946185285.1 of uncultured Prevotellaceae bacterium. Lineage (GTDB taxonomy): Bacteria > Bacteroidota > Bacteroidia > Bacteroidales > Bacteroidaceae > Prevotella. Next base: position 25,504 of record CAMHIS010000011.1, on the reverse strand, counting down.
GCGCTCCATATAAGTCTTGTTGGCGACGAACGACTCGTCAAGGTCGTAGGTCTTGCCGGTGGCCTTCAGAATCTCTGCTTCAAAGAATGAGATGGTGGAGTAGTCCCAGCAGGTACCCGAGCGGTTCTGGTCCTTGACACTGGTGATGGGAATCTCCTTGATGGTTGTGAAAACGGGTTTGTTCTGGTCTTTGGCGGGTGCCTTCTTCTTGGCAGCGCCGGCACTGACGGCTACCATGGCCATGAGTGCGAAAGTTACGAGTTTTTTCATTGTCTTATTGTTTATTGTTCATAAATTCTTCTAATTCCTGGGGATGGTAGGGTATGCGCTTCTGCCCGAGGAAGCGACAGCCATCGGTGGTTATCAGCAGGTCGTCCTCGATGCGGATGCCGCCGAAGTCCTTGTAGGTCTCGAGCTTGTCGAAATTCAGGAACTCGGCGCAGTGTCCCTCCTTGCGCCAGAGGTCGATGAGGTGGGGGATGAAGTAGATGCCCGGCTCGTCGGTAACCACGAAGCCCGGCTCCAAGCGGCGGCCCATGCGGAGGCAGTTGGTGCCGAACTGTTCGAGGTTCGGGCGCGTCTCGTCGTCGAAGCCGACGTAGATCTGGCCCAAGCTCTCCATGTCGTGGACATCCATGCCCATCATGTGACCCAGTCCGTGGGGCAGGAACATGGCGTGGGCACCGGCGGCGACGGCCTCGTCGGTGTCGCCCTTCATCAGGCCCAGTTCCTTCAGCCGGTCGGTCATCAGGCGGCAGACGGCGAAGTGGACGTCCTGATACTTCACGCCAGGCTTGGCCACCTCAAGCACGTAGTCGTGGCACGCCTCGACTATCGAGTAGATTTCCATCTGGCGCTGGGTGAACTTACCGTTGACGGGCATCGTGCGGGTATGGTCGGAGCAGTAATCGTTCAGTTCGCAGCCCGCATCGCAGAGCACCAGTCGGCCGTCCTCCAACGGCGCGTCCGACGGTGAGCCATGCATAATCTCGCCGTGCTGTGAGAAGATGGTGCCGAAGCTGTTGCCCTGAGCCAGCGAACGGGCGATGCCGTCGACCTGTCCGCCAACGAAGCGCTCGGTGACGCCAGGACGGATGAGCATCTGGGCTGTGGTGTGCATCACATAGCCCACGTCGCAGGCGGCCTCGATGTAGGCAATCTCCTCGGCGCTCTTCGTGGCGCGCATTTTCACGACGGCCTTGATAAGCGGCAGCGAGGCCTTCTCCTTCTGCTTCGAGGGGTGGATGCCCAGCAGGTCCATAATCTGGATCTTCGTGTCGTGGCGGTAAGGCGGCAGGAAGTGGATGGTCCTCTGTGCTGCAACAGTGTTGCAGCATAGGCTGACAAGGTGGGACATTGGGGCGGTTCGTGTGATGCCTACCTCGGCGGCGAGGTCGGCCACGGAGGGGACGAAGCCCATCCAGACAATGTCCTCGATGTCGATGTCGTCGCCGATGAGCCATTCCTCGTTGTTGTCGATGTCGATGACGCCCACCAGTCCGTCGCGGTGCTGTCCGAAATAGTAGAGGAACGAGGAGTCCTGACGGAATGGCGCATAGCCGTTGGCCGGGTAGTTACAGGGCGACTCGTTGTTGCCGAAGAGCACGATAATGCCCTCTCCTACCAGCTGTTTCAATTCGGCACGCCGCCGAACGTAAGTCTCTTTACTAAACATTTTTGCTTTGTTTTTAGTTAATTTGGCGCAAAGTTACAAAATAAAACTGAATAAATAGTCAGTTTTTTAGAAGATTAACGCAATTATTACGGATAAAGGTGTGTCAGGGCTTTGTCCGTTTGAGATAAAAACCGTAACTTTGCAGGCAAAAAGGAGCGGACGATGAAGCATTACCTATTTATATTATGTGCGGGACTGATGATGGCAACAGCCGCCAGTGCCGTCGACCTGAAGCGTTGTACCATTGTGACTGACAGCCGCGATGCAGCCCTTGTCAAGAAGATGGCAGTGACGCTGAGCGAGGACATCCGGCGCGTGACGGGCACGCAGCCCACGGTGGGAACAGCTGTCAAGGGCGGCCCTGCGGTTATACTATCGACGGTTGACAGGCTGCCGGCCCTGTGTCCCGAAGTGAGTGCCGACGACATCCGCGGTTCGTGGGAGCGCTACAAGATCGTGACTCGCGCACAGCGGCTGATCATTGTCGGCAGCGATGCCCGTGGTCTGGCCTACGGCGTGCTGCATGTCAGCGAGCGCATCGGCGTGTCGCCGTGGTACTGGTGGGCCGACGTCCCCGTGAGGCAGCAGCCGACACTCGACTACGTGGAGAACTACACGTCGCAGTCGCCCACGGTCAAGTATCGCGGCATCTTCATCAACGACGAGGACTGGGGACTCAAGACGTGGGCGGCAGAGAACTTCGAGCGCGAGTTGGGCGACATCGGTCCCAAGACCTACGACAAGGTGTGCGAGCTCATTCTGCGCCTGAAGGGCAATATGCTGGCACCCGCCATGCACACCTGCACCGGTGCGTTCTACAGCCATCCCGAAAGTCAGGTGAAGGCGGCCGAGTGGGGCATTATGATTACCACCAGTCACTGCGAGCCGCTGCTCTTCAACAACGCCGCCCCCTCGGAGTGGACGAAGGAGCGCGACGGCGAGTGGAACTACGTGACCAATAAAAAGACCATCTGGCAGAAGCTCGACGACCGCATCCACCAGACTGCCCAGTATGACAATATCTACACGATGGGCATGCGCGGCCTGCACGACGAGGCCATGAAAGGCTCTACCGACCCTCGTGTCCGTGCCCGCACGCTGGAGCAGGTCTTCGCCGACCAGCGCGAGATTCTGCAGCGCCATAAGGGCCGTGCTGCCGAGGAGATTCCGCAGATCTTCGTGCCCTATAAGGAGACGCTCGACATCTACGACGCCGGACTCCGCGTGCCCGACGACATCACCATCGTCTGGCCCGACGACAACTACGGCTATATGAAGCGCGTGAGCAATGCCCAGGAGCGGCAGCGACGGGGCGGGGCAGGCGTCTACTACCACCTCAGCTATCTCGGTACGCCCCACGACAACCTCTGGATAGCCACCACGGCCCCGGCGCTGATGTACGAGGAACTGAAGAAGGCCTACGATGCCGGTGCCGACCGCTACTGGCTGCTGAACGTGGGCGACATCAAACCGATGGAAATTGAGATGACGCAGTTCTTCGAGATGGCTTGGGACTTACCGGCCTTCAGCTACCAGAACGCCAACCGCTGGCAGGCCCGCTGGCTCGCCGGCATCTTCGGACAGCAGTTTGAAGGCGACTTCCAGCAGTTGCTCGACACCTACTACCGACTGGCCTGGCAGCGCAAGCCGGAGTTTATGGGCTACGAGATAGAATGGGACAACGATGAGAACTCACGCCTGCACGACAGCGACTTCTCGTTTGCCGACGGCACCGCCCAACAGCGCCTCGCTGACTACCGCACCATCGCCGATACCGCTGAGCGTATCGAGGGCTCGCTGTCGGCGGACTACCGACCCGCCTTCTTCGAGATGTTAGGCTACGCCGTGAAGTCGGCTCACCAGATGAACCGCAAGTTCCTGATGGCACAACGGAACCACGAGACGGGCAGCGCCGATGCTGCCCGCGAGAGCCGTGCCGCCCAGGACAGTCTGATGGCACTGCTGAACCAGTACAACCAGCAGCTTGGTGGCAAGTGGAACCAAATGATGTCGGAGATTCCCCGCGGCTTTGTGGCTCTGTACCAGCAGATGCCCGACCTTGTTGATAGTCCTACTGACCGCTATCGTCTGCCCCGCGACCAGCACTACACGAAGCTGTCCCACATGGTGGCGCTCGGAGGGTTGCGTCCCTCAGCTCCCTTCCGGCTCATTGAGGGAATGGGTCCCGACTGGACGGTGCTGCAGTTGGGCGAGCCTTTCGATGCCGTCTGCAATCCCGCCTCGCTGTCGTCGCCCCACATTGACATTCCCATTGAGGCCGAGGGCGACTCCGTCAGCGTCTGCATCTCCTGCGTGCCTCTCTGGCCGGTAAGCATCGACCGCAGCAACCGCTTCGGCATCAGCATTGACGGATGCGAGCCCGTGGTCTGCGAGAACCGGTTTACCGAGTGGTCGGCTCCCTGGAAGCGCCAGGTCTTGGAGAACCGCAAGGACTTTATGCTCAAGCTGCCCCTCGACCGCAGCCGTAGCCGTCACACGCTCTCGCTCGTCATCGGCGATCCGGGAAAGCTCGTTCAGCAAGTGAGTTACGCTAACGCTAACCTTAACGATAACGATAACGGAAATGGCAATGATAGGCAGTAAGACGGGACTGGTGCTCGAAGGAGGCGGTATGCGCGGGGTGTTCACCTCGGGCGTGCTCGATGCCTTCATGAAGTACGAACTCTATTTCCCTTATGTCGTAGCCGTTTCTGCCGGTGCCTGCAACGGCTTGTCGTATATGAGCCGTCAGCCACGGCGCACCCGTTATGCCCTCATCGATATGCTCGAGAAGTACAGCTACATATCGCTGAAGAACCTCATCACCCAGGGCAGCATCTTCGACCCGATCATCCTCTACGAGCGGTTCCCCAACGAGATTGTGCCCTACGACTACGACGCCTACCGAAGGAATCCCGCTACGTTCGAGATGGTCACCACCAACTGTCTGACGGGGCGTGCCTGTTATCTGAGCGAGAAGCAGGACGCCCGCCGACTGACGGCTATCGTCAAGGCCAGTTCGTCGCTGCCATACGTGGCTCAGATAACCGAGGTCGACGGTATTCCGATGCTCGACGGCGGCATCGTCGACTCCATCCCCGTCGTGCGGGCCGTCGACAAGGGCTTCTCGCCGAATGTGGTCATCATGACCCGCAACCGGGGCTTCCGCTCTGCCGAGCCCGACTTCAAGGTTCCCCGTCTGTTTTATAAGGAGTACCCCCGACTGCGGGTCGTACTGAGCCACCACGTCGAGGCATACAACGACCAGCTGGCACTGATAGAGCGGATGGAGGACTGGGGCGAGGTCATCTGCATACGCCCTGAGCGGCCGATGGTGGTTGACCGCATCTGCCGCGACACACGTAAGTTGGAGGCCCTTTACGAAGAGGGCTTCCGTTTGGGAGAACAGTTTTGCAAGAATGGTATATAGGTTGTTGCTTCTGTCGGGGCTGATGACGGCACAGACGGTCAGCGCGCAATCGTTCTATGAACGGGAGCCGAGCCGTTACGACGTGGAGATGCACTTCGACATCGACTCCGTGGGGCCGCCGGGCAGTCGGGGCGTAGCGCTTCGTCTGCCGGGCACGCTGAACGGCCGACGGGCCATCTTCACACTCGACACAGGAGCCAGTACCAGCGTCGTCTCTCCGCAGCTAATCGACAGATACGGCCTGCGACTGCTCAACGACAGCGTCAGCGTAGAGGGAATGGACACCGTGACGGTGCAGCGCGCCGTAGCCGACTCGCTCACCATCGGCCTGCTTACCCTGCGCCACGTGCCCTTCCTCGTGGTTTCTGCCGAGACCGGCGATGAGGCCTACGACCGCTATCTCGACCATCTGCAGCTGGTCGTTGGCCGTCCGCTGCTGGAGGTTCTTGGCAAGACAACCGTCGACTTCGTCACGCACCTCATCACCGCCCCTCGCAAACCAAAGAAGAAGCAGAAGCGCACGCGACGCTCCAACCTCGACCTGGTTGACAATGTGCTGACGGTCACTGCCAACGACTCGCTGCAGCTGATTCCCGACCTCGGGGCCACCCACTCGGCCCTCGACCACACCTATTATAATAATAACACAGCCAGTGTCGAGGCTGACAGTCGTGCCGACACCGTCAGGTATGTCGGTATCGGCGGCATCGTTACGGCCGTGGAGTATGCACTCAGTGACTTCCCCCTGCGCATCGACCGCAAGAGTGCCGTTCTGCCCACGATGACCGTCCATTCTACGGCTGGCTATGAGAGCCGCTTAGGCATGGATTTCTTCTCGCGATTGCGCCGCGTTGTGTTCGACTTGCGCCGTTGGCGGCTATCAATCGAACCAAAATAGGCAGAAGCCCTCACAAAGATGCTGTTTTATTTTGCTGTTTAGCAAAAAAAGATTACTTTTGCAGGCGAAAGTATAAAAGAATCAAAAGAGTATATAAGTTTAACCCATTAATTGTTATCATTATGAAGAAGAAGTTTTTATGCGCGTTAAGCGTCTGCGCTATGTTGATGCTTCAGTCATGCTACGTTCAGAATGTCAGCGTTGGTATGAATCCCGGTGAGCCTATGACACAGGTTGCCAAGGTGAAGAACCAGCAGTTCATCTATGGTCTTGTACAGCCCACGCAGGACAAGGCTGAGAACCATGTGAAGGACACCAAGCGCTTCACCATGAAGACCAAGCAGACTTTCTGGGACGGCTTCCTCGCTGGTCTCACATGGGGTATCTACACCCCGTCAACTACTTACTATTACGAGCCGACCAGATAGTTGAGTTATGAAGAAGTTTTTCGTTATGGCCACGATGATGATGGCCGTTATGACTGCGAGTGCACAGTATGAACCTGGAACATTCAGCGTCCAGCCGCGTGTCGGTTTCACAGCCTCCATGATGAGCAATATGGAGAAAATCGACATCCCCATTGCCGGATTTGGTGATGTCAATCTTGACACCAGGCCTGCCGTTGGTCTTTTCGTCGGTGCCGACATGGAGTATCAGCTCTCGCCGCTCGTCAGTCTGTCTGCCGGCCTCAACTGGGCGCAGACCGGTAGCGGATGGGAGGACTGGAAGCATAAAGAGAACGGCATGACCGTTGAAATCAAGGACACTAAGGCAGAGACCAGTTACCTGAGCATACCCTTGACGGCCAACTTCTATGTATGGAAGGGACTGGCCCTGCGTACTGGCGTTCAAATGGGTTTCCTTACCAGCGCCAAGTTAAAGATGACTGCTACGGCATCAGGAACCCAGAATGGCTTAAACGTCAATCAGAGCACCGATGTTGAAGAGTCGTTCAAGGACGAATGCAACAAGTTCGACCTCTCTATTCCCGTTGGCGTAAGCTACGAATTCAACAACCACCTTGTTCTCGATGCCCGCTACAACATCGGTGTCACCAAGGTGAATAAGGACAAAGAGCCTGGTGAGAAGGACAGCCGCAACGGTGTGTTCTCGCTTACCATTGGTTACAAGATTAAACTCTGATTCTTGTTTGAATGAAACAGATGAAACTTTGGAAACTTACCGCCGCCATGACACTCTGCTGTGTCGTGGCGGTTTGTGGTTGTCGTAAGAGTACCGAAGAAAAGGCTGTCATCAGCCCGACCGAGGACGCAAGCCAGTTTGTGACGCTGACTGACGTCGTGCCCGATGTTATTCTTGAGATTCGCTACTTCGGAACTTACAACTTCGTGGGCGACCGCATCGACGGATACCTACAGCCGACGGCCCTGCTGACAAAGCAGGCTGCCGACAGTCTGCGGGCCGTGAGCGACGATGTCGTCAAGCAGGGCTACCGTCTGAAAATCTACGATGCCTATCGTCCGCAGAAGGCCGTTGACCACTTCGTCCGCTGGGCTGAAGACATTCCCGATACTCGCATGAAGACCTACTTCTATCCCGACCTCGATAAGAACGTACTTTTCCCCCAGGAATATATCTGTGCCAAGAGCGGTCACTCGCGTGGTTCAACCCTCGACCTGACGCTCTTCGACATGACTACCGAAAAGGAGCTCGACATGGGCGGCACCTTCGACTGGTTCGGCCCTGAGAGTCATCCCGACTTCTGCGGTAACCCTGAGACTGGCGAGTTTACGGGCGATAATAGTAAAAGTCCCGTCGCCAGGAGTATCACCGCCGAACAGTTCGAGCACCGCATGATTCTCCGCCGGGCTATGCTCCGTCACGGCTTCAAGCCCTTCGACACCGAGTGGTGGCACTTCACACTGAAGGACGAGCCTTTCCCCGACACCTACTTTACTTTCCCCGTCAGGCAATTAACCAATTGATATTATTCTTAAATAAAAAAAGAAAACATGAAAAAACTATTTGTATTCTTGACGGTGATGGTCGCTATGGCTATGGTCGTAGTAAGCTGCAGAAGCGATGACGACGACACCGATTCTACTGAGAACAGACTGAAGTTTGCCAATGCCCTGACACGAAACTCGACATCGGCTACTTGGGAAGGCTATGACAAAGCACAACGGAAAGAGTTTGGCAACTGGGTGGACGAGCGCCAGAGCTACGTGGTGATACGTTTCGACCGCGCCTCGACGTCGGCTACAAATGGAACTGGTCTGCTGCTGACTTTCGAGAACGCCTTTAAAGATACCTTCAAGGAGCGCAGTGAGTTCATGTGGTATTTCGATGACGACATGCTTAAGATTGACTACAGACATCAGGGCTGGACTCCTGTGTATGCAGAATATCGCACCAACGAACTTACCATCAACGGCGACACCTTCTCAGGGTTCTGGTTTGAGAAGACGAGTGTCAGATACAAGTTCAGCTATACCAAGTCCGATTTCAACAAATGGGACGATTATAAGGACTAATCGTCTTGCTTCAACAGGTCTGGGCGCAACCTTCGGGTGCGCTCCAGCGCCTGTTCCAACTCCCAGTTGCGGATTTTGGCCTCGTGGCCGCTGAGCAGCACGTCGGGAACTTTCCAACCTTTATAATCCGCAGGGCGCGTATAGATGGGGGCGGCCAGCAGGTCGTCCTGGAAGCAGTCGCTGAGTGCCGACTGCTCGTCGCCGATGACGCCGGGCACTACGCGCACCACGGCGTCGGCAATCATCGCCGCCACCAGTTCACCGCCCGTCAACACGAAGTCGCCGATGGAGATTTCGCGGGTGATGAGGTGGTCGCGTATGCGCTGGTCGATGCCCTTGTAATGGCCAGCCAGGATAATGATATTACCCATCAGCGACAGCTCGTTGGCAATATGCTGGTCAAAGCGCTCACCGTCGGGTGAGGTGAAGATGACCTCGTCGTAGTCGCGCTCGGCCTTCAGGGCGCTGATGCAGCGGTCAATCGGCTCACACTGCATCACCATGCCGGCACTACCGCCGTAGGGATAGTCGTCGACGCGGCGCCATTTGTCGAGCGTATAGTCGCGCAGGTTGTGCAGCCTTATCTCGGCCAGTCCCTTCTTCTCGGCGCGCGCCAGTATAGATTCGTGTACGAAGCCCTCCAGCATTTCGGGCAGTACGGTGATGATGTCTATTCGCATAAGTATTCCTTTATTTCGTTGATTCTTCGTTCGCCCATCTCGCGTCCCTTTTGATAGACGCGTTCCATCAGCTCCGGGTCGTGGCAGACGTGGCCGATGTTCAGCCGTTCGTCGGGGCGTATGACGAGGCAGCGCCCTTCGCGCTCGGCGTCGGCGACGTATTCCAGCTGGCGGTTATACATCAGGTGGCGCTTGTCCATTGCCTCCACCATCTGCGGGTACTTTCTCAGACCGATGCGCATCAGCGGCATCAGTCGGCTGTGCTCCTTCTGGTAGCCCTGAGGCTGCGTCAGGATGACCACGTTGCGCCCGTAGCCGTTCTGCTCGGCCCATTCCAAAGGGATGCTGTCGCTGACGCCGCCGTCGAGCAGTCCCTGACCGTTGACCCAGACAACCTTCGAGACCAGCGGCATCGATGCCGAGGCACGAATCCAGTCATAGGTATCGTGGTTGCACTCGTCGAGCTGCTTGTAGACGGCCTTTCCCGTCTTGACGTCAGTACAGACCACGACGAACGCCATCGGGTTGGCCTCGAACGCCTCGTCGTCAAATATGTCATACTTTTTCGGTACGACGTGGTAGCCGAAGTTGGCGTTGAAGTAGTCGCCCGAGGTCAGCAGCGACTTCAGTCCGCTGTAACGCGAGTCGCGGGCAAACCGCTTGTTGTAGCGGATGGCCCGCCCCGGCTGGCGCGACTTCATGTTGCAGCCGAAGGCCGCTCCTGCCGACACGCCTATCAGTCCGTCGGGCCACACGTCGTGCTCCATCATCACGTCGATGATGCCAGCCGTGAACAGGCCGCGCATAGCGCCGCCCTCAAGTACCAGTCCTCGTTTCATATATCTTTTTCCTCTCGTCGAAAGTCATCTTGGCAAACCGCCGCCATTCCTGTGCCCCGTTCTCACCGCACCGCTCTGCGTAGCCCAGGTCGTGGTCGTGGCCATAGGCTTCCAGTTCGAAGGGGTTCAGCAGGTAGGCCGCGTTCTTCATCCGTCTGTTCCACCAAAGTCCGCGCAGCCAGTACCAGCCATACCGCAGGTAGAACCTGAGCCACGAGTCGCCCGTAGCCTGAGCCTGCCGCAGGTGAATCATCTCATGGTTCTTCAGCTGGTCGTAATGGCTGTTGAAGTAGTTGGCCTCCTCACGTGAGTGCGTCACGATGAAGCCGAAGAACGTCAGCGCCTCATAGCCACGCCGCAGCCAGAAGGCATCGCACACGGCCTTCATCTCTCCGGTCCGGCTCGGGCGCACGGCCTTCACCATCAGCCTCAGTATGCTCAGCGGGTTGTTCATTGTGGCTGCAAAGTTACAAATTTTCTGCAAGAATCGGGCCAAGGTGGCTGCTTTTTTATCCGAAGAAGTTAGTTTTAGTGGCGAGAACGTTTGGCTTTCTCCCTTTTTTACATTATCTTTGCAGCGCAAACGAAAAGGGTAAGAGTATGCAAGTCATCTACGAGGACAACCATATCATCATCGTCGCGAAGGAAAGTGGCGAGATTGTGCAGGGCGACAAGACGGGCGACACGCCGCTGTCGGACCTCGTCAAGCAGTATATCAAGCAGAAGTACCAAAAGCCGGGCGAGGTGTTCCTCGGTGTCTGTCACCGCCTAGACCGTCCCGTCTCGGGCCTCGTGGTCTTCGCCCGCACGTCGAAAGCGCTGGCCCGCCTGAACAAGATGTTCGCCGAGGGCGAGGTACACAAGACGTACTGGGCCATTGTGGGAAGAGGGGAGAGGAGAGAGGAGAGAGGAGAGCTGACCCACTGGCTCGTTCGCAACGAGAAGCAGAACAAGTCGTACGCCTACGACCGCGAGGTGCCCCATTCGAAGAAGGCGCAGCTGCGCTACCGTGTCATCAGTCATGGCGACCGCTACCAGCTTCTTGAAGTGGAGTTGCTCACTGGCCGCCACCACCAGATACGCTGCCAGTTGTCCAAGGTAGGAATGCCCATCCGCGGCGACCTGAAGTACGGCGCGGCGCGCTCCAACCCCGACGGCAGCATCTCGCTCCACGCCCGCCGCGTGGAGTTCATCCATCCCGTCTCCAAGCAACCAATTGTCGTAGAAGCACCAGTGCCTGCCGACAATCTGTGGCAGGCTCTGGCTGCGACATAGTGTTCAAAGATTATTACCCTTCTTGCACCCCTATAAATTATCAAGAAAAAGCTACTACCACAACTTGCGGTACTCGTATGGCCGATGATATGCCATGCCGTTTGGAAGCAACAAGCACGCCGTCTTCAGCTACAAGCAGTCGAACGACGAAGAACTCTATTTCCGCATCATCTTCAAGGACGACAAGAAGTTCACGGAGTGGCTCAGCAAATGACACAAAGAGACCGCCGCTTTCCTCGACATACGAGAGAAAGCGGCGGTTTCTATGTGTTCTTTTTTGTCGTTTCCTTTTATTCGGCTGCTATGATGGAACTCAGACCAGCACCGACAGACTGGCGCTCGGTGCCGCGAGCCGACCATGACGCCGGTGAGGCCAGACCATCGCCGTCCTTGAAGATGCGATACGTGCCAACACTCATTATCTTGTTGTTGGGGTCGTTCTTCTCTACCAGCAGGATGCCTGAGAAGAAGTCCTTGATGCCGTCAGCGGTCATCGTGCCTGAGACGATTTCGGCCATCTTGTAGGTGGCGTTGACGTCGGGCCTAGAACCGTTCATAACGGCAAAAATGGTGAACTTATCGCCCTCACCCATCACGATCATCTCGGTCTTGTCGCCAATGCCACTTCCCTGCTTGTATTGGTAGTTTAGGGTGTTCTTCGATTTGTTCTGGCCTGAGAAGTTCATAATCTGGTCGGCAAGCCCATTGGGCCAGGTATAGCCGTCGGAGGTGTAGACCGACACATGCGGATGACTGGTGAAGGTGCCGTCGATGGTGGGCGGTGTGCTCCCAGCGTAGATGGGCATGTGGGTGGCCATCTTCGAGAGATACTCCTGCGGAATCTGCTGCGTGATGCGCTCGTCGAACTCAGCCTCGTAGGTCTCGACGTAGTCAAGCTCGTCCTGCGACACCTTCAGCTCCGTGCCGTCGGTCTTGTAGATGGTGTACCAGTATTCCTCGCTGGCAGCCCTCTTGGCCATCAGGCGGCGGGCCAACTTTGTTGCCGTCAAGCTTCGGCTGTCGTCGGTATAGATTCTGGGAGCCCACGTAGTGGCGGGACTGGTGCCGTCACCGTCCTTGCCGATGGCATATTCCTCGATATTGTTGTTCTCGTCGAGCGAGGCCTCGGCAATGTAGAGGTTTTTCAGCGTTCCGCCGCTAACCTCGCCCGACATGATGTAGGCAAGACGGATGAAGATGCCCCACGTTGGTATTTCGGTGGTCATGACGAAGCCAATGGTGAAATTGCTCCCTGAACCCGCAATGCGAGCTTTCACACCCTGAGGGCCCTGATACATGGACGCGCCGATGGCATAGTCGGCACCTTCCTCGTCGATGGCGTACATATCGACATAGACATTGTTGCCCGACTGTCCAGAGAACTTGACGACCAACTCTGCATTTTCGGCGATGTCATCAAGGTCGGTGTAGTCGTCGGGGTCGGTGCTCCAGAACTTCACGAGCTTTGGGGGCTTCAGGCTGAATGTGCCGTCGAGTGTAGGCGCACTGGAGCCTGTGTAGATGGGCATACCCGCATCCTTCAGAATGCTGACGAACGGTGAACTGATGTCGAGTGGGTCAACCTTGAGATCATCGTCGGTGTCGGGGTCGTCGGGAATGTCAGGATCGGTATTCTTCTGGTAGCCCGGCGACATGTGGTCGAAGAGGGCGGCGGGTATGTCGACCGTATTACCATTCTTATAATGTACGCGTATGCCCTGAGCCTGGGCGGTGGGCAGTCCTGCCCAGAGGAGCAGGGCTGCACAAGCGGTTCTTAATATGCTGATTGTTCTCATTTCTTCAAGAATTTAATGTTGGTACTTCCTGCTTTCACGATATACAGACCGGGACGGAGGGCATTGAGCGGGAGTTCGAGACTGCCGTCGCTGCCAATGCGGTTCTGGCTGACGACTCGACCGCCAGCGGTATAGATATAGACGGGCTCGCCGGGACGGCAGCCGCTGAATACGAGGGCGTCGTCGCGGCGGCTGACGCTGCCCTCAGCCTCGGGCTGAACGGGGCTGACGGTCTCCTCGATGGCCGTGGTGCCACCGGCATTGAGCGTGAACTTCCAGATTTTCATAGTCTCGAAGGTCATCACGCCGCGGCTCGACGTGACGGTGGTCTCGGCGCCGAGCAGGCGTACCTGAGGCTTCTCAGAGAGCTTATAGCCCACGGTGCCGCCCGTGTCGAGCGTGTACCACAGCGTGAATTCGTCGATGACGTCGCTGCCTGGATCGTCGGGGCCGGGCGTCGGGGTGTCGTCATCGTAGCCGGGCTGCGGGTCGTACGGTTCATCCTCCAGTGGTTTGGCAGGCTCCACGTCGGTCAGGTCGGCGTTGAACGATATGCGGTAGTTGCCACGTCCCTCACCGCGGTGTACTTTAATCAGGTAGTCACCAGCCTCCACGTCTTTAGTAACCAGTGACCCCAAGTACCAACTTGGATCAATGTGGAAGTTGCCTTGCGTGCGCTCCCAGTAGTTAGAGCGGTCGGCCTGATAGTAGTACAGGCGCACGTCGTCGATGCGCAGGTTGTCGCCGGGCTGGATGTTGATGGTCAGCGTGCCGGTGCCGGTCATCGTCACCTCATACCAGTCCTCGCTGTCCTCATTGCCGTTGGCGTAGCCGTAGCCCAGGTGTCCTGACAGGGTCTTGCCCTTTGCCAGCTTCGTAGGCATCCTCCAGTCGTTCTCTGCCTGGCCGTCGTCGGGCAGCGGGTCCTGTTCGAAGTCATACTTCAGCGAGTAGGCACCGTAGCCCTCGCCGCGCGTCACTTTTACCAGGTAGTCGCCGGGAGCCACGTCGGGGACGGTCAGCGTGCCCTGATACCAGCCGGGGTTAATCCAGAAGGTGTTCGACGTGCGCTCCCAGCAGTTGGAGCCGTCGCTCTGGATATAGTAGAAGCGGATGTCTTCGACGCGCAGGTGGCTGTTGACATCGGTTGGCGTGTAAGTGAGGATTATCTTACCGTCGCAGGGTACGCTGATGCGGTAGAAGTCGACGTCGTCCTCGCTGCTCTCCTGATAGCCATAGCCCAAGTGTCCCTGTTTCTCCTGTCCTCGGGCCAGGTAGTTGTTGTCGCGGCCTTCTTTCCAGTCGTTGTTAGGCTCGGCGTCGTTCTTGTATGCCTGAGGCTCAAGGGTGTAGGTCAGCTCGTAGCCGCCATAGCCCTGGCCACGCTTCACCTTGACGAGGTAGGTGCCAGGAGCCATGTTGGGTATGTTCAGGTTGCCCTCATACCAGCTGGGGTTGATCCAGAAGTTGTGGTCTTTGCGCTCCCAGTAGTTCGACCCGTCGCTCTGATAGAAGTAGAGTCGCAGGTCTTCGATGCGGAGCGTGCTCTCGGGCTTGATGTTGATGTTGACGGCACCGTCACGCTTCACCTCGAACGTCCAGAAGTCGTCGTCGTCTTCGCTGCTCTTCTCGTAGCCGTAGCCCAGGTGTCCCTGCATCGTCTTGTTCAGGGGGAGTGTGCCGGGCTTCTCGTCTGACAGTGGGTTCCAGCCGTCGGGCTCGTGGTCGTTGGCGTAGGTGTTGTCCGTGAAGGTGTAGGTCAGCTCGTAGCCACCGTAGCCCTCGCCGCGCTTCACCTTAATAAGATAGGTGCCGGGAGCCATGTTGGGAATGTTCAGGTTGCCCTCATACCAGCTGGGGTTGATCCAGTAGTTGTGGTCGGTGCGCTCCCAGTAGTTCGAGCCGTCGCTCTGATAGAAGTAGAGTCGCAGGTCTTCGATGCGCAGCGTGCTCTCGGGCTTGATGTTGATGTTGGCCACACCGTCGTCGGCAACGGTGAACGTGTACCAGTCGTCATCATCTTCGCTGCCCCTTTCGTAGCCGTAGCCCAGGTGTCCTTGCACGGTATGGTTCAAAGGCAGCGTACAGGGCTTCTCGCCCGACTGCGGGTCCCAACCGTCAACCTCGCTATTATTCGCGTAGGAGCTGGGCGTAAACTCCACCTTGAGGGTGTACTGCGCCGCACCCTCGCCCTGCGTCACCTTGAGGAGATAAGTGCCGGGCGCCAGGTCGGGGACGTTCAGCGTGCCCTCATACCAGCTGGGGTTGATCCAGTAGCTGTTTGACGTGCGCTCCCAGTAGTTCGACCCGTCGCTCTGGTAGTAGTACAACCGCAAGTCTTGGACTCGCAGGCCGCTTCCCGGTGTGATGACAATCTTGGCAGCACCGTCGGTGGTGACGGTAAACTTCCAGAACTCCGTCTTCCTGTCCGTCGAGAGCTGTCCGCTCTTCTCCTGCCCTAACGGCAGCTGCGTGGCTTCAGTCCACGTTGTTCCCTGTGCCAGCACGCCTAAGGGCAGCGCCAGCAGCAAAGCAAATAGAAAATGTAGTCTTTTTCTCATATGATTGAATGGTTTTAAGTTTTCGTGGGGTAAAGATAGATATAATAAGTGAAACCGCTGTCGCACTATCACAAAACTTATTCCCATATTCACAATTTAAAGAAAATTTAACGTTCCCAAATTCACAATTCCGTATTCCCAAAATCGCAATCGACTTGTATATAAGCAGTTACGGACTATACTTACTAACAAAAATGTTAATTTATATCCGTCACTCCGTCACAACACGGTTAACATACTCATTATGAAGGAATTATGGAGTGACGGATAACGGTGACGGGTGACGGATGGCATTCGCCGACCATGAACAACAGTTCAGCGCCAGTGAATAAACGCGACCTGTGCAGTTAAGAATAAATGAGCCGTTGTGCCCGCCAGACAGAACGCGCGTCGAGGCCATAGTCATCCGTCACCCGTCACGGCCACCCGTCACCCCGCAACACGCTAACTACCAACAGGTTGCATAGCAGTGACGGATATGACGCATTATTTTGAACTCTGCGAAAGTAACAAAATAAGCGGAAAAAAATTAAAATTATCCGCTGTTATTTGCTCCTGACGGGAAAAAAGCGTATCTTTGCAAGCAATTTATGTCAGGAAACCTCATAACATCGATGCCAATGTACGTCTGTACATTCTGGTCGGTGCTGCTTCTGATTGATGTCGCCCGCAACAGGCAGACAGCCAAGAAGCGGCTTCTGACGTATATGGTGACGGCAGCGCTGCTTTACGCCGGGCATTACATCTTCTTCAACCACCGAACGGAGCTGATGCCCGTCACAGATACTGTCTACGCAACAACCAACCTGGCCGTGTTTCCCCTTTACTTCATGTACATCAAGGAAATCACCGAGCCGGCATGGAATCACCGCTGGCAGTGGCTGCTGCTGGCACCGGCCCTGCTGGTAGGCGTGACGGTGGGGATGCTCTACGTCCTGATGTCGCCAGCCGAGACGTCGGACTTCATCGAGACCTATCTCTATCGAAATCGGATGGCAGGACTCGAGGGGCTGGGGTGGTGGCAGGGAGTCGTCCACCATACGGCCAAGGTCGTGTTTGCCCTGCAGATTCCCCCCATTCTGGTTCTCGGCCTGCGCAAAATCCGGCACTACAATGAGAGTGTCGAGGCCAGCTATGCCGACACCGACGACAAACGGCTGTACATGATGACAACCATCTTGCTGCTGTTCGTAGTCATCTCCTTCATATCGTTCGGCGCCAACATACTGGGGCGCTACCGCTTTACCGACTCAATGTTGCTGCTGCTCGTTCCGTCGCTGGTATTCTCGGTGCTGCAGTTCATGTTAGGCTATGCCGGCTACCATCAGAAATTCACCGTCAGCGACCTGCTGCGCGATATGCAGATAACCGAGAACACGCAGGAGGCCGACACCGTGGAGGAAAGTATTCAGCAGGGCAAGATGGCTGACCTGCAACAGAAGCTGACCGACGCCGTCAGCCGAAACAAGCTTTACCTGCAACCCGACCTGAAGATTACCGACGTGGCAAATCTGCTGCACACGAACCGCACCTACGTCTCGCGGGTGCTGAAGGAGCAGATAGGCACCACCTTTGCCGACTTCATCAACCACCAGCGCATAGACCATGCCTGCCAGCTGATGGAGCAGCAGCCCCAGCTGCCGGCCGCTGAGGTGGCCAGCCAGTCGGGCTTCTCGTCGCAGTCGTCGTTCTACCGAAACTTCAAACTCTATAAAGGCTGCTCACCCAAAGACTACCAGCCCGCCCAGACATGAAAAAGGCCGTGAAGTGGGCCGCTGTCCTCCTGCTGACACCGGTGCTGCTGTTCCTAATACTTGCAGGACTGCTATACGTGCCGCCCGTTCAGAACTGGGCGGCCGACAAGGTGGCGGCCATCGCATCGGAGAAGACGGGCATGGACATCACCGTGGGCACCGTCCGACTGGAGTGGCCGCTGGATTTGGGTATCGACAATTTCCGCGCCATCCACGAGGGCGACACGCTGGCCGACGTTGGCCATCTGTCGGTCGACGTGCAGCTGCGGCCGCTCTTCAAGAAGCGCGTGGTCATCAACGAGCTGTCGGTCAGCGACGCCAAGCTCAACACCAACGGCTTCATCAGCGACCTGCGGGTGAAGGGCCATGTCGGCGAACTGTGGCTGCGCTCCGACGGCATCGACCTCGACCTGGGCACGGCTGAGGTGAACGGCGCACGGCTCGCGGACTCAAGCCTCGACATCGCACTGAGCGACACGGCAGCCGTCGACACGACCACTACCGAAACACTGTGGCGCATCAATGCCGACAGCCTGAGCATAGCCCGCACCGACGTGAAGGTCCACCTGCCGGGCGACACCTTGAACATTGCGGCCTACATGGGCAACGCCGTGGCCCGCGAGGCCGACATCGACCTCAGCACAGGCACATACAAAGTGGGAAGCCTCGACTGGCACGACGGCCAGCTCAGCTACGACGACAACAGTCAGCAGCCCGTCGAGGGGCTGGACTACAGCCACATAGACTTGAAAGACATACGGCTCGGCGTAGACTCCATTTATTATGGTCCTGAGGGCACCTCATTCTACGTCCGCGAGACGGCGCTGAAGGAGAAGTCGGGATTGGAGATTCGTGAACTGACCGGCGGCGTGCGCTTGGACACAGCCTTTACCCACGTCGAGTTGCCCCACCTGAAGCTGCGAACGGCCGACAGCGACATCGAGGCCGAGGTAAGCACCGACTTCAACGTGGCCGACGACAAGAGCCCCGGCAAGCTGCGCGCCCGCCTCAACGCCCAGATTGGCAAGCAGGACCTGATGCGCTTTGCAGGCGGACTGCCACAGCAGTTCATGCGCCAGTACCCCAACCACCCGCTGAGCATCAAAGGCTCGCTGAACGGCAACCTGCAGCGCATGGAGTTTACGGGGCTCGACATCAACCTGCCCACCGCCATGCACCTGAAAGCCGACGGCGTGGCATATCATGTGACAGACATTGACAAGCTGAGCGGACAGCTGAACCTGAAAGCTGAAAGCCAGGACTTGGGCTTCGTCGCAGAACTGCTGCCAAAGTCGGCCGGCATACGGATTCCAAGAGACATGACGCTAAACGGCGACTTCAAGGCCAACGGCGGCCGATACGACATGGATGCTACGCTGCGCGAAGGCAACGGCACGGTCAAGGCCAAAGGCACCGTCAGCTACTCTCCCACCCTGCCCCTTGCCTACGACATCGACGCCACCGTGCGCAACCTGAACCTGCGCCACTTCATGCCCAAGGACTCGCTGGGACTCCTCTCTGCCACCATCAAGGCTAAGGGCCGGGGCACCGACCTGCTCTCGAACAGAAGCCACGCCGACATCAAGGCTAACGTACACCAGCTGCAGTACGGCCACTGGAACCTGCAAGACATCACCGCCGACGCCACCCTGCAGAACGGCCGGGCCATAGGAACCCTCAGCGGCCACAATGAGCTGTTCGACGGCAGCGTGGGTATCGATGCCCTGCTGAGCGCCAAACAGGTGGAGGCCACCGTCACACCACACATTGACTGTGCCAATGTCTACGCCCTGCGGCTGTCGGACAAGCCACTGACCGTCGGCATGAGCGGTAGTATCACCGTCAAGTCCGACCTAAAGCAGAACCATGAGCTGAAGGGCCGGCTCGGACACCTCTACATTGCCGACGACAAGGCCACATACCATCCTGAGGACCTCGGCGTGCTCCTGCGCACCAACCGCGACACGACGCTTGCTCGCATCCAAAGCGGCGACTTCATCGTAAGGCTCGACGCCAAAGGTGGCTACGAGCAGCTGCTGAAGAAAGGCACTACCCTACTCGACTCCGTGACGGCTCAATATAATAACAAGGTCATAGACCAGCCAGCCATCATGCGCCTGCTGCCCGACATCAAGCTACACGTTGAGTCAGGACGCAATAACCCCGTCGCCAACATCCTGCGTACCAAGGAGTTAGACTTCAAGGAACTTTTTGCCGACCTCGCCACTTCGCCCGAGACGGGCATCAACGGACAGATGCACCTCTACGCACTGAACTACGACTCGACGCGCATCGACACCGTGAAGTTCAACCTGACGCAGAAAGGCGAACGCCTGACCTATCAGGGGCAGATACGCAACAACCGCAAGAACCCGCAATTCGTGTTCAATGCCTTGTTCGACGGCCACGTCCATGAACACGGCGCACTCGTCGGCGTGCGCTACTACGACAAGGACGACCGTATGGGCGTACGTCTTGGAGCTACGGCCTCGATGGTCGACGAGGGGGTGCGCATCCAGCTGATGCCCGACCGTCCGACCATCGGCTACAAGGAGTTCAACCTGAACAAGGACAACTTCCTGCTCATCGACAAGAAAAACCGCCTGCAGGCCAAGGTCGACCTTATCAGCGACGACAAGACGGGCTTGAAAATCTATACCGAGGACCAAGACTCCACGATGTTCCAAGACCTCACTGTCAGCATCAACCGCTTAGACCTCGGCGAACTGACGTCGGTCATCCCCTACCTGCCACGTGTCAGCGGCAGGCTCGACGGCGACTACCACATCGTCATGGACCAGAACGAGCACATCTCCGTCGTCTCCGACATGGCCGTCCGGGAGATGACCTTCGAGGGGTCGCCCATCGGCAACCTCTCCACCGAGCTGGTCTATATGCAGCGCGAGGACGAAGGCCATGACATCGAAGCCCGCCTGATGCTCGACGGCGAGGAGTTCGGACTGCTCCGAGGGTCGTACTATGCTGCGACAGTGTCGCAGCAAAGAGAACAAGCGGGGCGCATCGATGCTACGTTTACGATGACGCGCTTCCCGCTGTCAATCGCCAATGGCTTCGTACCCGACCAGTTGATTGGCCTTGAGGGCTACGGCGAAGGCGAGCTGACCATCAAGGGCACCACGGACAAGCCCGTCGTCAATGGCGAGGTGTACCTTGACTCCGCCTATCTCGTGAGTCTTCCCTACGGCGTGCGTATGCGCTTCGACAATGACCCCGTGCGCATCGTAGGCTCCCACTTGCTCTTGGAAAACTTCGGACTCTACGCCTATAACGACGAGCCATTGAACATGCAGGGCGACATCGACTTCTCCAACCTCGACCGCGTCACGATGGACATGCGCATGAGGGCTCAGAACCTACAGCTCATCAACGCCAAGCAGACACCCAAGTCGCTGGCCTTCGGCAAGGCGTTCGTCAACTTCTTTGCCCGTCTGCAAGGTCCTATAGAGGCACTACGAATGCGTGGCCGGCTCGACGTGCTCGGCTCCACCGACATGACCTACATGCTGCTCGACTCGCCGCTGTCGACCGACAACCGCATGGACGAGCTGGTGAAGTTCACCGACTTCAGCGACACCACCCAAGCTATCACCGTCAGCCGTCCCACACCGACAGGCCTTGACATGGACCTGACCATCAACGTGTCGCAGGGCGCACATATCGTCTGTGACCTCAACGTCGAGCAGACCAACTACATCGACCTGATGGGCGGCGGAGACCTGCGCATGCGCTACAACGACGCCGGACTGAACCTGATGGGACGCTACACCCTGACTGCCGGCGAAATGAAATACTCCATGCCCGTCATACCGCTGAAGACCTTCACCATCCAGGACGGCAGCTACGTGGAGTTCACCGGCGACCCTATGAACCCGCGACTCAACATCACCGCCACCGAGCGGGTCAAGGCCAGCGTAGGCCAAGAGGGAGGCCAGAGCCGTGCCGTGGCCTTCGACTGCGGCGTTGTCATCACCAAGACACTCAACGACATGGGCCTGCAGTTCATCATCTCGGCCCCCGAGGACAACAATGTCAACAGCGAGTTGCAGGCCATGTCGGAGGAGGAACGCGGCAAACTGGCCGTC
This sequence comes from uncultured Prevotellaceae bacterium, assembly GCA_946185285.1. Taxonomy (GTDB): domain Bacteria; phylum Bacteroidota; class Bacteroidia; order Bacteroidales; family Bacteroidaceae; genus Prevotella. The sequence continues at coordinate 3,998 of CAMHIS010000011.1, read as the reverse complement.
ACCATGCTGACCACGGGGATGTACCTGGCCGACGGCAACACCAGCGGATTCTCCATGAACTCCGCCCTCAGCTCGTTCCTGCAGAGCGAAATCAACAACATCACCGGCTCGGCTCTGAAGACGCTCGACCTCAGCGTCGGTCTCGACAACGCCACCGACGCCTCGGGACAAATGCACACCGACTACTCGTTCAAGTTCTCGAAGCGCCTGTTCGACAACCGCCTGAAGATACAGCTCGGCGGCAAGGTGTCGACCGGCGACACCGACCTGCCGGGACAGCAGAAGTCGTTCTTCGACAACGTGACGATGGAGTACCGCCTCGACCAGAACGCACAGAAGAACCTCAAGGTGTTCTACCAGCAGAACGTCTATGACTGGCTCGAAGGCTACACTGGCCTCTTCGGTGTCGGCTACGTCTGGCGCAAGAAGATGGACTCCCTGTGGGACATCTTCAAGATGTTCGGCAAAGACACGCCCATGCAGCCGATGATGATGCGCCCGATGACGACACGACGCGACTCAACCCTCCAAGACACCATACGACATGAAAAGGAATAATATTTTTTGGCACGGATTACACAGATTGACGCGGTTTATAACAGAAAGCCGTGTTAATCCGTGGAATCTGTGCCTGATTATAATAACTTTACTTTTAACGTCGTGCATCTCGACGCGCAATATCCCCGACGACGACCAGCTCTTCGTCGGGCTGACCAAAATCAGCTATGACGAGGACACACTCAAGAATTTCCGCTCTTCGCCTTTCAAGTCCCACCTGGAAGACACCAAGGCCGAGGTGGAGGCCGCACTGGCCACGGCGCCCAACGGCGCATTCTTCGGCAGCAGCTACCACCGCGTACCATTCTCATGGCGACTTTGGGTCTACAACAAATACAACGGCAAGGAGTCAAAGTTTGCCAAGTGGATAGCCAAGTCATTCGGCCGTCCGCCTGTGCTGATGAGCACCGTCAATCCAGCCCTGCGCGCCTCAGTAGCCCAGTCGGTGCTGAAGAACAACGGATTCCTGCGTGCCGACGTCACCTACGAACCCGTGACGCGCAAGAACCCCAAGAAGGGCAAAATAGCCTACCACGTCCGCCTCGACTCTCTCTTCACCTACGACAGCATCGCCCACGTCGGCTTCCCCGACGTGCCCCGGCACCTCATCGACAGCACAGCCAACGAAGCCTACATACAACGGGGCACACCATTCAGCGTCGGCACGTTAGAGAGCGAACGCAGTCGCATCGGCACCCTGCTGCGCAATAATGGCTATTACTTCTATAACCCCAGCTACGTCAACTACCTGGCAGATACCATCGACACCCCCAACCGCACACAACTGCGCATGCAACTGTCTGACGGTCTGCCCCCAGAGGCCATGCGCCAGTGGTACATCGGAAATATGGAAGTACTGTTCCGACGGTCCGTGCGTGAGCAGCTGACCGACTCGATTCACCGCCGCAATCTTCACATCTTCTTCAACGGCAAGAATCCTCCCATCCGTCCCCGCGTCGTACTGAAGAACATGCGCCTGCGCCCCCGACAGCTCTACAGCTACGGAAACCATCAGGAAACCTTGGCCAAGATCAACGCCACAGGAGTGTTCTCAACCGTCGACCTGCAGTTCACGCCGCGCGATATGGACACTCTCGACCTGCGCATGACCTGCACATTCGACAAACCCTACGACTTCTACTTCGAATCCACCCTCAACGGCCGTACCATTGGCCGCTACGGCCCCGAGGCCAAGGTGGGTTTCACCTGGCGCAATGTTTTTCATGGTGCAGAGAAACTGGACATTAACTTGCACGGCTCCTACGAGTGGCAGGTAAGCGGTAGCGAGAACATGAACAGCTACCAGTACGGCTTCGACACCTCCATTGAGTTTCCGCGTATCATAGCCCCGTTCTACAACAGCGACCGTGTAAGACGAGGCAGTGACGGACGACCGCGCCGCCCCAGGAGATTCATCTCGACACCAACCACACTGGCCAAGGTATCGACCGACATCATCCGTCGTCCCGGCTATTACAAAATGCACATCGCCACCGGCGAGTGGACCTACCGCTGGCAGTCGTCACCACAGAGCAGCCATGAGTTCTCGCCCCTGACACTGACGTACCAGTATATGAACAGCTCTACCAAGAGCTTCGACAGCATACTCGTCTCCAACCCGTATATAGCAGCTACAATGGACGACTACTTCATACCCAAGATGCGCTACACCTATCTCTATACCAGCCCTTCCACGCGGCGCAATCCCATACGCTGGGAGACAACCGTTGAGGAGTCGGGCAACGGCATGGCGCTCTTCGACGTGCTCATCCAAGGCCACAATTGGAACCAGAAGAACAAGACCTTTTTCAAAAACCCCTACGCACAGTTCGTGCGTATGGAGACCGACTTCGTGAAGACCTGGACGCTCTCTTCCCACAGCACACTCGTAGGCCACCTCAACGCCGGAGTCATACGCAGCTTCGGCAACTCAAGCTTCGACGACACACCATTCAGCGAACGCTTCTACGTCGGCGGTGCCAACAGCATACGCGCCTTCACCGTGCGCGCCGTAGGCCCCGGGGCCTTTGCAGGAACTGCCGGCAAGAAGCAGTTTGCATACATCTTTCAGAACGGCGACCTGAAACTGGTGGGCAACCTGGAATACCGTACCCGTCTGTCAGGTAATCTCGGCGGTGCATTATTCTTTGACATAGGCAACGTGTGGAACTGGGAAGACCTGCAATTCGACGAGTCAGACTTCGACGAGCCTGAAGACGACCCTCAACTGATAAACGACATTAACAAATGGCTGAAAGGCACAAAGCTGCAAATGTCGAAATTCGTCGACCAGCTGGCACTTGGCACGGGTGCAGGCCTGCGCTACGACCTCGGCTTCCTCGTCATCCGCATTGACTGGGGGCTGGCACTACACGTGCCCTACGCCACCTCACGTTCGCGCTACCTCTTTAATTGGGACCACTTCAGCGATGCCCAGGCCCTTCACTTCGCCATCGGATACCCGTTCTGACACCGTTTAACTCCTTTTAACTCCTTAAACATCGTCATGTCCACAAAAAACCGTAACTTTGTAGGCTGAAACGAATAACCTGTTAATAACATCAAGATTATGAAACCAACTCTTTTCCTGCTCGCTGCCGGTATGGGCAGCCGCTACGGTGGTCTGAAACAGCTCGACGGACTGGGTCCCAACGGCGAGACCATCATGGACTATAGTATCTACGACGCTATTCAGGCCGGCTTCGGCAAAATAGTGTGGGTCATCCGTAAGGACTTCGAGGAGCAGTTCCGCACACAGATTCTCTCGAAGTATGAGGGACAGATACCCTGCGAACTGTGCTTCCAGGCCCTCGACTCACTGCCCGAAGGATTCAGCGTTCCCGAAGGCCGTGTGAAGCCGTGGGGCACGAACCACGCTGTACTCATGGGTAAGGACGTCATCAAAGAGCCGTTCTGCGTCATCAACTGCGACGACTTCTATGGCCGCGATGCCTTTATGCAGATTGGCAAGTTCTTGAGCGCTCTGCCTGAAGGCTCGAAAAACGAGTATGCAATGGTGGGATTCCGCTGCTGCAACACGCTCTCGGAAAACGGCTCTGTGGCCCGTGGCGTCTGCGCCTACAACGACAAGCGCCACCTGACCGACGTCGTCGAGCGTACGGAGATTATGCGTATAGCCGACAAGGGCAATGCCATCTGCTACAAGGACGGCGACGAATGGTTCCCGCTGGAGGAGAACGTGCCTGTTTCGATGAACATGTGGGGCTTCACACCCGACTACTTCGACTATTCGGAGGAGTACTTCAAGGAGTTCCTCAGCGACCCGAAGAATATGGAGAATCTGAAGGCCGAGTTCTTCATCCCACTGATGGTCAACAAGCTCATCACCGAGGGTACGGCTACCTGCGAGGTGCTTGACACCACGTCGAAGTGGTTCGGCGTCACCTACGCTGCCGACCGTCAGGCCACCGTCGACCGCA
>CAMHIS010000010.1 GCA_946185285.1 uncultured Prevotellaceae bacterium | reverse complement strand
TAAAGTCGAGCGAGTCGGTGTAGCCCACAAAGAGCTTCTGGAACAGCTCGGCCAGATTCTTGCCCTTGATGAGACCGCCGGCATTCAGGTTGTGCTTGCCGATGGTCAAGCCCGAGCTCAGGAAATAAGTGTTCGCCTTCTTGCGGTCGAGGTAACTCTGTTTCCGCAGGTCTTCCTTGTCGGTGATGACGTAGGTCCAGTCCTGTCTCCTTACCATCGAGTCGAGAGAATTGGCATTATAGCCGATGGCATAGAGTCCGCCGACGATGCTGCCTATCGATGTGCCGGTAACGACGTCGACGGGGATGCCCGCCTTCTCCAGTACCTTCAGCACGCCGATGTGTGCCATACCTTTTGCGCCGCCGCCACTGAGTACGACGCCCACCTTCTTTCTGCTTACAGTTGTGTTGTCTGTCTGGGCATAAACCGTACTTGTTAAGAGTACAGCAGCAATCATCAAAACTATCTTCTTCATTTTCCTTTGTGATATTCAATCCGGTATTCCAGTGGGGTCATGCCCAAGTGGTCTTTGCTGTATTTGCCGAAGAACGAGGCATTGGGGAAATATCGACAAAAATATTCTATTTTTACTGTCCGATATTTCGCTAAATGTATCTTATTGCGGCAAAATGTCAAATAACGGCAGAAATCGGTGACGCAGGCTAAGTGGTGAGACCGTTAGAATCCGTGTTGCGCGCGCACGCGCGAGAGGATGAATGGATGTGAGACGGGGGCGGATGGATTCGCCCCAAAAAAGAAGCGAGCCTCACAGGGTTCGCTTCTTTTCATTATTTCTTCTCTTCCATCGTTCCTTCGATGTAGAGGCGGGTCATTTCGACTTTACCGTTGGTGCGGACGGTGATGGACTTTTTAAAGTGCCCGGGGAACTTGCCCGTGCCGTTGTAAGTCACCTTGATGCTGCCTTTCTCGCCGGGCTGGATGGGATCCTTGGTGTACTCAGGGACGGTACATCCGCAGGAGGCAACGGCCTGGTTGATGACCAGCGGCTTGTCGCCGACGTTTGTGAAAGTGAAGGTACAGCTGACGACCGGCGAGGCCTCGGAGAACGTGCCGAAGTCGTTGGTCAGCTTGTCGAACTTAATCTCGGCCTGTGCCGAAGCCACCATGATGCCACAGACGAGCATCAGTGCTGAAAGTATAAATTTCTTCATAATTCCTTGTGTCTTTTAATGACTTTGGTGCAAAAGTAATAAATTTGGCACGGATAACGCGGATAATGCAGATTTATTTATACTTTTTTATATTTTCAGCAGCTTGTAGTACTCAGTAGCCCCTAAGAGGAAGCAGCCTGTGCCGTAGTCCTCGAAGTCGGGAACCTTGGTGAACGAGAGCGGCTGGCCGGCACCCGGATCCTTGCCCGTGCCCTGCATCCAGCCGAGGAAACCGTCGGGGTGGACGGCGGTCCTGGTCATTGCAGCCCAAGCACGGTCGCAGGCGGGACGGTAGTCCTTGGCCTTCAGGAAACCCTGGCGGATGCCCCAGGCCATGCCGTAGAGGAAGAGGGCAGTGCCGGAGGTCTCGGGCATGGCATAGTTGGTTGAGACGAGGCTGGGGTTCCAGAAGCCGTCCTCGCGCTGGCACTTCAGCAGGCCGGCCGACATGAGCAGGAAGTCCTTCTTCAGTTCCTTGTAGGCCTTCTCCTTGGGCGACAGCTCGTTCAGGCAGCGCACCAGGGCGGCATACACCCAGCCGTTGCCGCGGCTCCAGTAGCAGTCGCGGCCGTCGGGCTCCTTGTAGGGCGGTACGTAGTCGGCATCGCGCCACCACAGGCCGTCCTTCACGTTGAACAGTCCGCCGCCGCACTCGTTGCGGCTCCAGCGGTACATATCCATCGCGTGGTCGCGGTACTTGGCTTCGCCCGTCAGCTTATACATCTGCATATAGACGGGCATGGCCATCTGGATGGCGTCAATCCATGTCCACCAGCCGTAGAGCGAGGGCTGTGTGCCCTTGGTCTTGGCGGTGGCGTTCTTCTTGTCATTGGGCGTCACCATCTGGTGGTCCAGGTTCTCGCGCACCTTGGTCATCATCCGCTCGTCCTTTGTCTGCTCGTAGCGCATGAGGTAGGTCTGGGCGCAGCACTGGTCATCGGCATCGCAGGTGTTCACGCCGTTGCGGGGTGTCCACTGGTGAAAGTCGGCCCAGCGGTCGGTATAGTCGATGTAGCGCTGGTCCTGGTCAATCTCGTAGAGAGCCATGAGCCCTTCGTAATAGACGGCGCGCGTCCAGAGGCTCGACGGCCTGACCTTCTTGACGTTAGTCGGCACCGTTGGGTCGGCGTATTTAGCCATGAAGTAGTTGTTAACCTTGCGGGTGACGCTGAGTACATCATCAGCTGTTTGGCTTTGGGCTGTCATCGTCAGTAATGACGCAGCCATTGTCATAAGTGTTATCAGTCGTTTCATTATCATTGTGGTTTATTTGATGCTGACTATCGTCTTTTGCAGTGCGTTGTCGGCACTGCTGTTGCCTACCATGATTTCATACTTGCCGGGGACGACGCGCATGGTGTTGGTCTTGGCATCCCAGCCCTCAAAGCTCTGGCGGGGTAGGGGAATGGCGACGGTCTGCTGCTCACCTGCCTTCAGCTCCACCTGACGGTAGGCACGGAGGGTCTTCAGCGGACCCTCCTTGTCGGCGGTGTTGCGGATGTAGACCTGCAGGGTCTCCATGCCGTCGCGGCTGCCTGTGTTCTTTACACGTACCTGAACTTTGTTGTTGGCATAGTTGGGCTTGTCAATCTGGAAAGTGGTGTAGCTGAGGCCGTGGCCAAAGGGGAAGACAGGCTCTCCCTGGTAGTAGCGGTAGGTGCGGCTGTTCATGGTGTAGTCGAGGAAGTCGGGCAGTTCGTCGACATTCTTATAAAACGTGATGGGGAGTTTGCCGGTGGGGTTGTAGTCGCCGAAAAGGACGTCGGCCAGGGCAAGGCCACCCTGTTCGCCGGCGTACCACCACTGCAGGATGGCATCGCACGACTCCTGCTCAGGAACCAAGCCCATGGCACCGCCGGAGCAGTTGACGAAGATGACGCGCTTGCCTGCGTCGTGGAGTGTCCGGAGAATGTCGCGCTGGGCCTGCGGCAGTTCAATCGAGGTGCGGTCGCCCCCTTGGAACCCCGGTTCATTGACACGCATCTCCTCGCCTTCGAGCGAGGGCGAGATACCGCCGACGAAGATGACCGTCGCTGCATCGCCGACCTGTGTTAAGAGCTGCTCGCGGGTGGGCGTGACGCGGCTCTGGATGTCGAAGTTCAGTGCGCCGTAGCCCGTCTCCTGGACATAGTCAATCTGCAGGCGGTAGTTCGTGCCGGCCTTGACGGCGAGTTCTTTCTTGCCGCCTTGGATGCGGTGACGCACGTTCCAGACGTTAACCAGCGTGTCGCCGTTGACGATGAGGCGCAGCTTGTCGTCGCCGCTGATGTTGAAGACAACGGTCTCGTCGCGGGTGGGGATGAAGGTGCCGTCGAGCCGTGCCGAGAAGTTCTCGAGGTTCACGCCGGGGACGAAGACGGTGTTGCCGCCGTTGCTCAGCTGGATGGGCTGGGCCAGGGTGACGGTGGCGGCGGGGACGCCCTGTAGCTCCGTATTGTTGTAGTAGATGGCCTGCATACCCTTGGGACCGAGCGGTGACGTGATTTCACCGAAGCGGCTCTCAACGACCTCGTTGCGGGTCAGGGCGCAGGCAGGGATATAGGGAATTGATAATTGGGAATTGACAATTGACAATTTCTGGCGGATGCCTTCCAAGGCGGTGATGGTGCGGGTGGGGTAGCCGGAGTAGTTGCCCCACATCATGACCGAGTCGTTGGCATTAGGCCCCATGACGACCACCTTCCCTGTGGGCTGCGACTCTGTCGCAGCATAGGGTGACAGGGGGAGCACGCCGTTGTTCTTCAGCAGGACGATGGACTTCAGGGCCATGCGGTAGGCGATGTCCTTGTGCTCCTTGGAGGCGATGACCGTCTCGGGAATCTTGGTCCAACTGACGAGGTCGTCGCTGTCGAAGTCGCCCAGCTCGAAGCGGGCGATGAGCAGGCGGCGCAGCGAGCGGTCGAGGTCGGATTCCTTGATATCGCCACGGCGGACGGCGTCGGGCAGTTTACGGTACTCAGAGCCGCACTCAACGTCGGTGCCGGCCAGTACGGCCTGTGCCGAAGCCTCAGCACCGTCCTTGGCCGTATTGTGCCAACGGGGCAGGAAGTCGCGGATGGCACCGCAGTCGCTGGTGATGAGACCGTCGAAGCCCCATTCGTCGCGCAGTATCTGTTGCTCGTAGCGGGTCTGTGAGCAGCAGGGCTGTCCGTCGATGCGCTGGTAGGCACACATAATCTCGGCCACGTCGCCCTCCTGCACCAGCGACTTGAAGGCTGGCAGGTAGGTCTCCCAGAGGTCGCGCTCGGGCAGGTTCTCGACGTTGAAGGTGTGGCGGTTCCACTCCGGGCCGCTGTGTACGGCGAAGTGCTTGGCGCAGGCCAGCAGTTTCTTGTAGCTGGAGAGCGGCTTTCCGTCGTAGGAGTAGCCCTGCAGGCCACGGACGACGGCGAGGCCCATCTTCGATGTCAGGTAGGGGTCTTCGCCGTAGGTCTCCTGTCCGCGGCCCCAGCGCGGGTCGCGGAAGATGTTGATGTTAGGTGTCCAGAACGAGAGGCTCTGGTAGCGCCTGATGTTGCCTGAGTGCTTGGCCTGCTGGGCTTTGGCACGTGCCTCGTCGCTGACAGCCGTAAAGACCTGATGGAGCAGTTCATCGTCCCACGAGGCGGCCATACCCATCGTGATGGGGAAGACGGTGGCGTAGCCGTTGCGGCCTACGCCGTGGAGGGCTTCGTTCCACCATTGGAACTGTGGAATGCCGAGTCGCCCTATGGCGGGCGACGAGTCCATCATCAGCCGCACTTTCTCGTCGAGCGTCAACCGGCCCAAGAGGTCGTCGGCGCGTTGCTGGGGTGTCAACAGTGGGTTCTGATAGGGTAATGTCTGGGAGCTGATAGTAAGTGTAGTCGCAGAAAACAGTAAAGTCAGTAGTCTCTTCATATTGGTGGCGATTATTTTGTTATTGCTTTTTTGCCGTTGATAATGTTAATACCCTTTGCGGGGGTGCTGAGCTTGTTTCCGTGTAGGTCGTAGACGGGGGCGTTGGCAGGCTGGTACGTGCCGGCGGGCAGGGCGATACGCGTGGTGGCGTTCTTCTGGAAGAGTGTGATGACGAGACAGCACTGCTTGGAGCCCAGCGTGAATGAAAAACTTCCTTCAATAGGGGTGGCTGGCTCCAGGGTGTGCGTCACGTAAGTAGGGTTTCCGCTGCCGTCCTTAGCAGGGAACACATAGTCGGCGGAGCCGTAGGCGGTGCCGTTGAACATGCTCAGATAGGCATCGGCATCGTAGTTGTCGTAGCCGTAGAACTGCACCTTGTCAACCTTCATGCCTGCGGGAAGAGTGACGGTGTATTCCACGTTGGCCGAGAACTTGACGGTGTTCTGCTTGCCGTTGGCATAGGCCTTGTCCTTGGCATTGCTGATGGTGATGCCGCCGCCGAAGCTGTAGGTCGTGCCGGGGTCGCTGCTTTTGTAAGTCTCTCCCGACAGGACATAGGTGCTGTAGCCCTCGGACTGCTCTTGTGCCGCGATGCGCTGTTTCCAGGCCGGGTATTCCGTCTTGATGACGTTCAGCGGCCAGCTGCCCATGAACTGGTAGTTCGTGCGGCGGGTGGCATTGAGCGAAGTGGGAACGGAGCAGCCCTTCCAGTCAACCTCATCGGCAGCATCCTCAAAGCTGTAGAGGAAACGGTAGAACAGATGGGCTATCGAGTTGTCGTAGATGGCGAATATGGGCTGGTATTCCTTCTCTGGCTTGTACGACTTGCTGGCAATCTCGTATTCCGTATAAGTGTAGGTCTTTCCTCCCGTTGTATAGGAACGGCTCTTGCCACGACTCTTCAGCATGTTGAAGAAGGCTTCGTAGGTCTTTCGGCCCGTTTCGCCGCCTAACTGAATGAAGCGTCCCCAGACGGCGCTGCCGGCCTTGTCGACGATGCGGCGGTCGCTCTCACCGTTGGCGTTGGTGAAGTTCTCCACCGCCTTGCCGTCAGTCTTGTGGGCGTCGAGCCAGGCCACGGCCGTGTGGATGGTCTGCTGCAACTCTTCCGAGGGCTTTTCGATGGTCATCAGGTACGACAGCAGGCTGGCCGACTCATAGCCGCTGATAGACGGCAGTTCGTGGGGACGTCCCACGGCGGGCAGGAAGTTGACCGTGTCGTGCTGGGCGCACCAGGCGGCAGGTGTTCCGTTGTCATCGACCTGACACTTGATGATGACGTCGACTGCATGTCGGAACGACTGTTCGCAACGCTTCCTGGCGGCATCGTCAACCAGACCGTTGAAGTCGCCTTTGCCGGTAGCAATATCCTGCAGCAGCCGCATCACGTTGGTTATCAGGTCGTCGTTGAAGGTGATGTAGTCCTGATAGCTGCCACCGCCCGACAGCGGCCAGTACTGCGACCATCCGCCGCAACCCTTCTCGGCCTTGAAAATCATGTCCAGTGCCTTCAGGAACGACTCCTTGTACTTCTCTACCTTGGTCTTCTGCCAGACCTTGGCCAGGAACCGCATCTCCTGTGTCGTGGCCGCGTTGTCCAGACACGAATGTTCGGAACGGCTGTTCTGCAATGATTTCAGCTGACTGCCGGTCAGCTTGTGCAGTTCGTCGTTCTTCATCCATCCGCCAGTATTCTTCTGGACAGACAGCACGATGTCGGCAATTTGCTGCGCTTCCTCGCTGCCGTACCACGCGTCGGGCATTTTGCCTGAGCAGACGTTGGCCCAGCTCAGGGATGAGACGTCTTGGGAGCTGGCTTCGTCCAGCACTCCGCCAAGGAGAAGACATAGAAATATCAGCTTTTTCATCGTCTGTAATAACAGTTCTTAAACGAAGGGCGGGCAATCGCGATTGCCCGCCCTTGATGTGTAGTTGTATAGAGAAGATTACTTGTTCAGTACCTTCTTGCCGTTCACGATGACAATGCCCTTGTAGTTGGCATCGACCTTACGACCCTCAAGGTTGTAGCGTACACCGTCAGCAGGAACGACCCTGTGCATCTCGGTGATGCCGGTAGGCTTAATCACATAGACAACCATGTCGTCGAAGTAGATGGTGTTCTCCTCGCCCTTGGCCAGGTTGAACGCGATAGTCCAGCAGCCCTCAGCGGTCTTGCCCCAACCGGGATCGCCGGTGACAACATCGACCTCACTTGAAACGAACTCTGTCCAGTCGGTAGTAACGTTGATGTCACCAACACAATACCAGTGAACGTATGCACCGGGAGCCTTGTGCAACTGTGATGCAATGGTCTGAGCCTTGTCGGCCTTCACCTTCATCTTCAGCTGGAGCTTGTCGCCGGCAGCAGTAGCCTTGGCCTCATCCCATGTGATGAAGAACTGGCTGTCCCAGTCAGCGAAGTTGTCGGCAGCAACGGGCTTAGAACCGTCAACCAGTGTAGCGTTGCCGGCAGCCTCAGCCTGAGCGAAGCTACGGACATAAACCTTAGCGGCACCGTCAGCAAGGATGGCGGGACCGTCTGTCTGAGCCTCATTGGTGCGCCACTCGTGTACCCAGAAGCTTGAAGCGTCAGAGCCAGAGCAGTTCCAGTTCTTGACGAGGTTGTTAGGATCAGCAGGCTCATCAGAAGCGGGTCCGTAGTACATAATCTCGAAGTTATCCCAAACAGTCCAGTCAGTACCCGTATGATTGGTCTTCTTGATACCGATGGTCAGCTTGCCGTCAGTGACGATAACCTCGGCACTCTGTGCATAGAGACCCTGAGCGAAAGCAGCGCTTGCTTCACCCTGAGAGAACGGCAGCTTGCCTTCCAGTGCTGCAGAAGCAGCGTCGTCGGCAATACTTGTCAGAGCATAATCCTTACCGTTGATATAGACGAACGAGTTGATGACCTCTGTGCCGTCAGCATGGGCAGCAACTGCGATGTCATTGGTGTTGTCAGCAGTATTGTTGTAACGGTAGAAACCGTTCCAGGTAATCTTGTACTTTCCGTTAGGAGCGTCAACAGTCTGGCTGATGTCGAAGGTCTGTGAGTTACCACCCCACTTCTCAGCGTTCATGTTGGTGTTGTCACCGCCAACGTTGAAGGTGTCGCCCGTCCAGGCGTTAACGTTGCGGTTGTTGCGGCCGAAGTTCGGGTCGAGGAGCAGGAATGTAGCATCTGAGGGATCATCTGCGGCAGCATCTGCCAGCATGCTGACAGCCTTGTCTGCAGGAACGATAATCCACTGAGCCTTCTCGTCGCCAGCAGCGAGGTTGCGTGCAAGCACGGTGTTCTCGGTACCGTCCCAACCGTAGAAGTTGGTACTGTCAACGGTTACGTAGTAAACATAGATGGGCTTTTCTTCATTGTCTTTGCCTAATTCCTTACCCTGAATGATGGTCAGGGCAGCGGGAGCACCGTCCATGTACTCACCACCGAAGTAGTAGTTCTCACCGCCATTGCTGACCTGGGTCTCCATGAAGTAGGTGCCATTCTCCTGCTTGTGCAGGGTAACGTATTCGGGATGCTTGACAAGCGAGCCCTGAGTGCCCCAGCTGTTGCCGGCGCCCCATGCCTTCTCACTGCTTACGTTGAGCAGGTAGTAGTTGCCATCGGCAAAGTCGGCAAGAACGGGAGTCTCAGCAGCAGGCGTAATCTCGATAGAGGAAATCAGGATGTTGCCAGTTCCGGAGTACTTCTGGAAGGTGAAGTAGCTGCCACCTTCGGCACCCTTCAGACCGAACTCAAAGACGTTTGCTTCGGGATAGAGTTTCAGGTCGTTGGTATGGTTGCCTTCTGCGTCTGTCAGACAGTAGTTGGTTCCATTAATGTTGACGTAGCACTGACGGTCGGGCGTGCAGCCATTATCAAGCTTGTCTTCAGCAGCATCAGCTGCGTCGAGGTTCTTGCAGGAGTTCTTGGAGCAGATAACCTTCACAGTGACAGAGTCGCCCTCAGCCACAAAGAAGGTGATGTTGGTGTTGCTCATCTGGATGTAGGCCTCCTGACCGGCAGGCACCTGATACTGAGACTTGGCAGCGTCAGCACTGGCCAGGGTTCCGAAGGTGAGGTTCTTCACGAAGAAGTCCTTCTTGTCGGCGCTGATAGCACCACCATCAATCATGTAAACGGTACCAGTTGTAGAGGTAGCTGTAGCCTCCTCGTCGACAACGGCAGTACCGGCGGTGACGGCGATGGTCTTCTTCTCCTTGATGGGATTCAGCACATAGACATCCTTGGTGGAAGACTTCGTGGTGAACGTAGCGTAAGTACCATTGACAATCTGAGAGTAAGCCGATACGATGGCACTCTCAGCCAGTGTCGTGCTGTTGCCTTCGGCAGCCTCGCCGCCGTTCAGAGAGAAGTAGTTCTTGGCACCCTCGTACTCAGAGGTGAAGGTGACGTTGGCACCGTCGGCATCGATGGTGGGAGCGTTGAACAAGAAGCTGACGATACCTTCGTTGTCGGCACCGTCGGCTTTCTCATCGTCTGCATCCAGCTTGCCGTTGCCGTCGTAGTCATAGAAAGCCTGGAACTTCACGGTCATGTCCTGATAGCACTTGATGGGAGCGGTGTAGAGCGCGCTCTTGGCAGTGGGCTCCGAACCGTCGGTGGTGTAGGTCACGACGGTGGGCAGTGACTCACCACCCTCGACAGCCGGGTTGGCCTTACAGGTCACCTCACGGAACCACAGACCGTCCTCGAACTTCTGCTCGCCGACCTTGACAGTCGGTGTGCCGGGAGCTTCCTTGGCCTCGACGATGATGAAGCTGAGGTACATGTCGCCGTTGTTGTCGCCAATATAGACGAGTCCGTCGTCGGTGGCTGTCCATTCAATACGTCTGAGGTTGGCGGCAGGTGCGCCTTCCTCACCAGAGCATCTTTCTGAGATGACGCCTTCTCCCAGCCTGCTTGACAGACCTGCGTCCGTAGCGAAGACGGGGTAGCGGTCGTCCTTGCTGTTGTCCTGGTAGAAGATGATAACCTTCGACTGAGCGGTCAGTCTCATGGCAATCACGTCCTGAGCCTTCTTCAGACGGAGGCAGTTCAGGTGCTTGCCATATTCACCATACTTGGCAGCAATGTCTTCTGTCACGAGAATGCCGTCAGCAACAGAAAGGTCCACTGACCCCTTGTTTGTCGCATAGGCATTACTTGTCGGCGTGAAGATGTAGCCGTCGCCGAAAAGCGTGTTCTTGTAGAAAAGAATCTTCTCTTCGACGGGAGAGTTCTCGTCAGCCACGAAAACGTAGCTGTGCTTGCATACTTGCAGGTCGTCGATGGATGCCGCATTGGCAATTCCGGCGAAACCTAAAAGCGCAATTGCTAAGGTAAATAATTTTTTCATAAAACTAATTAGTTAAATTAATAAAAAGGAAATAAAATTATTGCTTTACAAGATAGGTCTGCAGGGGTACGTCACCATAGTGTACCAAGGTCATTACTTCGCGCGAGCCGCCGACGGCCACGCCCGTGAAAATGGCACTCTTGGTGATGGCTCCCTTGTCGTTCTTCGTCAGTTTCAGGATTTCAACCTTGCCCGTGACATTGGAGTAGGTGTATTCGTAGTAGGGCAGCTTTTTGGTGTTGGAGTCGTCTATCCAGGTGCCTTCTGTGGTGCCCTGGCTCATCTTGACGGCGACGGAGTCGGCCGACACGAAGTTGACGCTCTCAACGAAACCCTGTACGTCGTCGCCGTAGGCGTTGACCTTCAGCCCGGTAGCTCTCACCCACTTGGTGGCTGTCAGCGTCTCAGGATGTGCTATCTTCAGCGAGTCGTGGTAGCCGTCGACCCATGACGGATTGTTGGCGTCGAAGTCCTCGTACTCGTTGGCATCGCTGCACGAGGCAATGGCGGTACCCGTCAGCAGGGCCGCCATTGCGATCATTGTATTTCTGAATGTCTTTTTCATCTTAACAATTCGTTTAATTCGTTTAATTCGTGGTCGTTTTATTGCGCCAACGTGCAGCACCGACATTATTCTTATAGATGTCGTTGTCAGTATTCTTGAAATAGAGGTTCACGTTGTACTCCGTGGTGGCAGTGCCGTCGAGGGCATCGGCGCGGTGCATGTTCTGGTCGTTGGCCGTTTGCGCCACGTGCGGCGGACAGGGCTGTTCCATGAGGTCGGTGGCCGAGATGTCGGCTACCTGTACCGTCAGCGTGCCGTTCAGCGTGGCCCAGTTGTTGGTGACGAGCACCTGGAAGCCGTTGGTCTCCGATGTCCACTTGTTGGCACTGAAGATCTCGCCGTTGGTAAGGTCGTTGTTGGTCGACCAGTTGTTATCGAAGTTCAGCGTCACCTTGCCCTTCGAGCCGTCGGCCAGCGTCTGTGTGCTCTCCATCTGCGAGCCCCACATCTGCAGCACGCGCTGGTCGCCGGGCTTCTTGCAGAGCACGAAGAGGTTGTTCTTCACGTTGTAAACCGACCCGTTGGGAATGCCCACCATCTTGAACAGGGCACCGTTGGCGCGCGTGTTGAAGTTGATGAACGTATTGTTAGCCACGGTGATGTTCCATGCTCCCGCCTGCCAGTTCAGTTCCGTCTGCTCCTTGATGAGGGTGGGGTAGGGACTGTCGTAGAAGGTGTTCTCGATAATCTTCATGTCCTTGTAGAGGTTCGACTCGTTGTTCGTACCCGAGCCGTCGATGAAGCAGTAGCCGCCAGCACCGGCGTTGTAGTAGCCTGAGTCGAAGATGAGGTTGTTCTTGATGAGCACGTGGTTCCACACCTTGTAGTTGACGCCCTGCTCGCGGATGAATCCGCGCACCATGCGCTTGAACGAGCAGTTCTCGATGACCAGTGAGTCGAGCGTCACGGCCATACCGTTGGAGTACATGTTGAAGAAGTAGTTACCGGCGGCGGTGCCCAGTCCGGCAGAGTTGTCGCCGTAGTTGAAGGCCTTGGGGTTGTCGAAGTCGATGTCGTAGAAGGCCAGCTTCTTCATGTATATCTCACCGCCCTCGCCGGCCTCGGGCTGTCGTCCGAACATGAAGCAGGTGTAGGGACCCTGCCACTGCTCGCCGTTGGTGCCCTGGGTGTAAATCTGTGAGCTCTTGCCAAGTCCGCAGAGCACGCGGGCTCGTTTGCCCTGTGCTACGTCAGCGGGATTGGTGCGCAGCACGAAGCCCTTGCAGGTGATGTCGTTGCCGTCCATGTAGTAGGTCTTGCCACCCTCTAAGAGGAAGGTCTGGCCCTCAGCGTAGTTGGCATTCGAGATGAAGTCGTACAGTGTGGGGCTGATGGGAGCGGCATCGTAGTCGGCAGCCAGGGCGAATACATCGGCACGGCTGGCGTCGTTGTCGGCCAGCGGCAGGCTGGCAGCCTTTGCCATCAGTTCGTCGTGAGCCAGCAGGATGGGCTCGCCTGGTGTACCGTCGGAGCGCGATGTGCAGGTGTTGTACTTGGCATCGACGGGTACGCTGACCAACGGGTCGACAACGTCAATGACGTAGACCGAGTTGGCGCTGAGGCCGGTGACGACCACGAAGCCGCGCTTGCGGTCGGCATCGGTAATCTCATACTTCTTCCACTTCTCGTCGACAGAGGCGTTGGGGTTGTTGGGAGAAGGCGTAACGGTCAGGTACTTGTAGCCGAAGTTGCCGTCGGCGTCGATGTTGAAGTTCTCATAATAGCTCTCACGCTTGTCCTGGTCTTCCTCCGAGGCGGTCAGACCTACCTGGTCGATGTTTGAGTTCAGGTAGACGTGCATGGTCTCCTCAGTGGTCTCGGCCTGGTTCACGTAGATGACGTTCGGCGTCGGATAGCGCGGGTTGGTCGAGATGCCCATGTACTCCGACCACTGGCGGCCGTTGCCGTGGCCGTACCAGTTGCTGGCGTGCGAGAAGTCTGTCTTGTTGTTGTCGAGCTTCGACAGGGCACGTATGGCGAAGCGGTAGTCCGTCGAGTACTGCAGGTCCTTGATGAGCAGGTCGAGCACCTTGGGGCCGACAATGGTGTCGAGCAGCAGGTCGCTGGTACCCTGGATCTTTGCCCAGGCCTCGCTGCCGCCGCTGACCTTGGGCTGGAGTGCCATCTGGATCTGGTAGCCGGCACAGTCGTTCACACCGTACCAGTAGAGATGGATGGTGTTGCCGTGGGGATAGGCACCGTCGAGTCCGCAGTTGTAGGGGTAGTCGGTTCCCTTGGCCCGGTTCTCGTCGCGTATGAACATGGTCATGAACTCCCTGTCTGTGCCGGGTGCGGCATCGTTGTCGTCCTTACAGGAAACACAGAGCGTACTGAGGATACTGAGGACACAGAGGCTGAACCAGTATAAATATATCTTCTTCATAATCTTCATATTTTTCACTTTTCACTTTTTCACTTCTTACTTCTCAATATCCGTAATAATTCTTGTAGAGACCGTCAGAACGCTGGATGGCCAGGTTGGGGTAGGGCAGGATGTAGCGCACCGGGGGCAGCTGGTCGGCCGTCGGGATGGTCGACGGGAACTGTGTCAGCGTACCGTCGCGGATAATCCAGAGGTTGCCGTTATCGTCGCAGCGGATGTAACCGTAGAACGAGTACTTGCAGTAGTTGTTAGGCAGACCCGTGTCCTGGTCGCCCCACTTGTAGAAGGTGGCGTTGCTCCAGGTGTAGTTGCCGTTGAAACCGCGCGTAATCTGGCTGGTCACAGGGTCCTGGTCGGCCCGGCTGTAGGCATTGTAGATGCGCAGTGTGGGCAGCGACTGGTTGGGGTAGGTGCGTAACACCGTCATGGTGGAGTCGACCAAGTAGCCGTACATCTGCGACCTGAACATACGCAGACCGTATGCCTTTACGTCGCCGAGCTTGAACGGGTGGAAGTAGATGCGGGTAGGCAGCTTGCCGATGTTGTACAGGTTGCCGTCGTGCTGGTTGATGTCGCTCTCCTGCTCGATGGGACTGCCGGCATTGCGCATACCGGCGGCATAGTAGCGCAGGAAACTGTAAACGATTTCCTCAGCATAGGTGTTGGTGCGCACGAGGTCGCGCCAACGCGAATTCTCGCCGGCAAACTCCCACTTGCGCTCGTCGAGGACGGCCTTCTGGAAGGCCTCCTTCGATACGGAGGCTGTAGCAATGAATTCGGGGTCGCCGTCGGTAAAGGAGCGCTTGTGTACCTGTGTCAGACAGTCGATGGCTTTCTCCGTGGGGCCGTTGTTCAGTTCGTTGGCGGCTTCGGCGTACATCAGCAGGATGTCGGCGTAGCGCATATATGGGTAATTGATGCCAGTGGAACCCTCGGTGATGTTGCCTAAGGCCGAGCCTTCGCTGGTCCAGAGCTTCGACCATTTGTTGTTGTGTACGGAGTAGTCGTTGCGAATAACCACTGAGTCGGTCTGTGAACCGTCGCTCTCAGTGTGCAGGGCGTAGTACCATAAGCCGTTGACGAACTCGCGGCGCAGGTCGCCGTCGCGGAACAGGAAGCGGTAGAAAGCGTTCAGGCGCGTGTTGCCGCTGCAGGCACCCCACGGGCCGATGGTCTTGCCCTCGTTGGCGGTGTAGGTGGGACCCTGAAGGTAGCCGGTGTTTCCCGTTGACTCCTTGGCGAAAGGAATCTCGAAGATGGGGTCGTCGTTGTTTACCACCTGATAGTTGCACTCACTAACGAAAACGTCCTGGTAGCTCTTCGCTAACTGATGGGTACCGGCCATGATGACCGAATCGGCATACTGCATGGCCATGCGGTAGTAGTCCTGATAGTTCGACGGCCGCTTCATGGTGCCGTAGCTGCGCGCATCCTCCTTGTTTGGGCGCAGTGAGTAGCCGCCGGCGGTCAGCGCGATGCGGGCGATGAGGCCCTGGGCGAACTCCTTCGAGCAGCGCTCGACGGTAACGGCGTTGGTCGACGACATGTAGGGCGCCGTCTTCTGCAGGTCTTCGATGAGCATCTTCTGAATCTCCTCACGGTCAGTCACGGGTGGCTGCGTGGTGCCGGAGATAGTGGTGGGAACGAACTTGAAGGGCACGTCGCCGAACATGACTACCAGGTCGTGATAGACCATGGCGCGCAGACACTTGGCCTCGCCAATCCACTGCTGCATGTCGAGGTCGAGCTGGCGGTTGCCATTCGCGTCGGTGACGTATTCACCGCTGGAGTCGGTCATGTAATAGACGGGACTTGCCTCTGCCGATGTGATGAACTTGTTACAGTACTCAATCAGATTGTAGGCTGCTGTCCAGAACTTATAGATGTCGCCACCCTGCTCGTCGCAGTCGAAGCGGGCATAGGTGGTGTGAGAGTGGGCGTTGGAGTTGCTCTGCTGGAAGTCCACGTCGCTGTTGAGTATGAACTGTCTTTGGTACAGGTTGCCGTACAGGTCGCCAGAGAGTGCCTGGGCATAGACTCCGTTAAGTGCTCGCTCCACCTCGCTCTTCATGCTGAAGACGAACTCCTCGGTATTGGCCGATGGTGCCTCCACGTCCAGGTAGTCGTTGCAGGCGGTCAGCGTCAGCACGGCCATTCCGGTAAAAAGTATATTCTTGATCTTCATAATCTTCAATTCTCAATTCTCATTTTTCAATTCTCAATTCTCAATTCCCAATTCAGAACGTGATATTAGTACCGAATACAAAGGTACGTGCGCGCGGATAACGGTTGTAGTCCATATTAGGCTTCAGGCCTGTCTGGATGTCCACCTCGGGGTCGTAGCCCGTGTAGCCCGTAATGATGAAGAGGTTCGAGGCCGAGGCGTAGAAGCGGGCCTTGTTGATGCCGACCTTCTGGACAAGTTTCTTGGGAAGCGTATAGCCTAAGGTGATGTCCGAGCAGCGTACAAACGAGCCGTCCTCGATGAAGTAACTGTGGGTAATCTTCTTCGACACGTCGGCGGGGTTCCACAACGAGCGGTCGGCGTTGGCGGGCTTGTAGATGCTCTCCACACTGCCGTCGATGTGCTTCAGCATATAGAGCACGTCGCCCTTGGTGCCTGTCAGCGAACCGTCGACGTCGTTGTACTGCCAGCCGTCGGTGAACTTGGCCAGCACGTTGTAGAACTTCTTGTCCTTGTCACGGCCGTTGCCTTCTGAGGCCGACAGCGTGTAGGCCGTGGCGTTGTTGATGTCGAAGTCGAGCATGTACGTGAAGTTGGCCGTGAAGTCGAAGTCCTTCCACTGTCCGCTCAGGCCGAAGCCGCCCTGGATCTTAGGGTTGGTGTTACCGATGATGGTACGGTCGTTCTCGGTGATGCGGCCGTCGCCGTCGAGGTCCTTGAACTTGATTTTGCCGGGCAGGGTGGCGTTACCCACGTTGCTGGTGCCGGAGATGTCGTTGATGACGGTGATATAGCCGTCCTCACGGGGTGCACAGTCGCGGGCTGTGCCGTTGTCGGTGGCACTTGAGCCCCAGGGCACGGCGCGGTAGCTGTCCAGCTGGTCGAAGTAGAACTCGTCGAACTGGTAAAGTCCGTCGTAGACGAAGCCGTAGATGAGTCCCACCTCGTCACCCTCGCGCAGACAGTAGTCGTCGTAGCTCGACTTCCAGTTGTCGTGGTGCATCCATATCTCCTTGTCGGTGCCGTTCAGCTTGTCTACCTTCTTCTTGTTGAAGCCGAAGTTCAGGTTGGCCGACAGCACGTAGTCCTTACCCTGAAGGATGTCGCCCTGGATGGTCAGCTCGAAACCCTTGTTGGTGACCTGTCCCACGTTCTGCATCTGACTGGTGTAGCCGAGGACGGCTGCCAGGTCGGAGTCGTAGAGCAAGTCGCGGGTGGTGTACCAGTAGACCTCGGGGGTGATGGTGACGCGGCCTGCGAAGAGAGAAATGTCGGCGGCTAAGTTGCGGGTAATGGTGGTCTCCCACTTGATGTCCTTGTTCGAGAACTTTGCACCGCTGCTGTTTCCGTAGTATTTCTCACCGTACTGCGTGGTCTCGCTGAAGCCCGGACCACCGGTGGAACGTATGTTGTAGAGCACGCGCCAGAGGTCGTTGTCGATGCGGTTGTTACCCGACAGACCGAAGGCGGCGCGGATCTTCAGGTTCGAAATCCACTTGATGTCCTTCATGAACGGCTCTTCGCTCATCACCCACGCACCGCTGATGGAGGGGAAGTAGCCCCACTGGTTGCCGGAGGCGAACTTCGACGAGCCGTCGGCGCGGAACGTACCGCTGACCAGGTACTTGTGCTTGTAGTTGTAGTTGACCTGACCGAAGAACGATGCCGTGCGGTCGGGGGTCGTCAGGCTCGACGTCGCCTCGTAGGGCGTACCGAAGGCCATGTTGTTCCAGGCCTCGCTGGCCGTAAAGGCGCGGGGGAAGTAACGGTTGGCCATGTAGCTCTGGCGTGACTGCGAATGGTAGATTTCCTGGCCGAGGAGGAACGACAGGTTGTGGTCTTCCTTGACGGTCATGTTGTAAACGGCGGTGTTGGTCCAGACATAGTTAAGACCGTTGCGGTTGGTGAGCTGGGCCACGGGCAGGTTGTTGTTGCTCTTGCCCACGGTGGTCAGGGCACCGTAGAAGCGGCTCTGGTCTATCCAGCGCAGGCCGATGGTAGCCTCCGAGCGCAGCGTCAGCCCCTTGATGGGCTTCCACTCCAAGGCCAGGCCGTTGGAGTAGTTGTACGAGTGCTTGATGAGCTGGTTGATGGCAATGTCGTTGCGCGGGTTGGTAAATGTGAACAGCTCCTCTTCGTTGGGGTCGGCATAGCGGCTGTCCACGTAGCCGAACTCGCGCAGACCGTTCGTCGGACGGTACTGCAGCACGTCGATGAGACCGCCGGTGCCGATGTGCGAACCGCCGGCACCCTCGTCGCGGCGGAACGAGAACTTCGGGTTGAACTGCAGGCTCAGCTTGTCGGTAATCTGCACGTTGGTCTTGAAGTTGACGTTGGTGCGGCGCACGCCCGAGCCGAGGATGATACCCTTGTCCTCCGACTGCGTGACCGACAGGTTGAACTTCACCTTGTCGGAACCGCCGCCGATGTTGACGTTGGTCGAGTAGTTGACGGGGGTCTCGCCCATCACCTCGTCCTGCCAGTCGTATTCGGGTAGGGTGGAGTACATGTCAAGGTCGTAGGGGTTGCCGAAGTTGGCGCGGAAGAACTTGGCGTTCGACGAGCGCATACCGTTGGCGGCGTGCCACTGGTACTGGTACTTGGCAAACTCCTCGCCGTTCATCAGGTCGAGCTTCTTCGACAGGTGGCTGATGGACAGGCTGCCGTTGAACTTCACCTCCACCTTGCCGGCCTGGGCCGACTTGGTGGTCACCACCACAACACCGTTGCCGCCCTTGGCACCGTAGATGGCGGTCAGGGAGGCGTCCTTCAGAATGTCGATCGACTGGATGTCGGTCGGGGGAATATCGTTGATGTTGTCGACCTGGAAACCATCTACAATATAGAGAGGCTCGTTGGTCTGGGTAATCGACGTGCCGCCGCGAACGCGGATGTTGACATCGGCACCGGGCTGGCCGTCGACCGTTGTCACCTGGACACCGGAAATCTTACCCTGCAGGGCAACGGCGGCTGACGTGACGGGCACGGCCTCCAGCTTCTTGCCGCTGATGGAGCCCACGGAGCCGGTCAGGTCCTTGCGGGCCTTGCTGGTATAACCGACGACCACCACCTCCTCGAGGGCGGCATTGTTGTCCTTCAGCTGAACCTGCATGTTCTGTGAGGCGTCTACGTCCTGGCTCACCATGCCGACATACGAGATGGTGACGGTCTTGCCCTTCTGCAACTTCAACGTGAAGTTTCCGTCGAAGTCGGTCACGGCTGCATTCTTGGGGTTGCCTTTCTCTACGACGGTCGCGCCGATGACGGGCTCGCCGGTAGCGTCTGTAACCGTACCCTTGGCAGTGGTCTGTGCCGCCACGTTTCCTGCAACCAAGAGCAGACACACAAGGAGTGTCGTTCGAATAATTCTCTTCAATTTGACAGACATAATTATTTAGTAGTTTTAGTAAAATAGTAAAATGATGCTGCAAAGGTACGAATTTTTTTTTAATTAGTGCAATATTGGCTGACTTATTTTTCGCAAACGTTTGCGAAAAAGGTTAATATTTCCCCCAATTATTTGTTTGTTCCGATAAATTGTCGTACCTTTGTACCCGTGAAAGTGAAATGGCTGCTTGGTTTGTTGGCCGTCGTATTTTGTCTGACGACATCGGCAAAGAACGGGGTGAGACGTATCGCCCCGTATGGTAGGATGTTGCTTCTTAGTAACGAAAACATCCTGGTTGGCGACGTGAACGGTGACGGTACGGTGGACATGGTCGACGTGACGCTGACCATCAGGCACTTGACGGTTGCCACGTCCGATGATTTCCCCGAACAGGCTGCCGACGTGAATTTGGACGGTTTCCTTACTGCCGCCGACGTTCCTCTGATTGTCAACATTATCCTGAAGGGCGGTTGCCCTGACTCACACCATCCTCATTTAATAGACCTTGGCCTGCCCAGCGGCACAAAGTGGGCCTGCTGCAATGTAGGGGCTTCTACGCCCGAGGCTCCTGGCCGTTTCTATGCCTGGGGACATATCTACGTGAACAACCCGTTCCTCTACAACTGGGATATGTATAATTACGGCGATTATGATTACAACTACCCTGATGACTTCCATGAGATGAGAAATATTGGTAGCGACATTGCCGGCACTGACTATGATGTTGCCAAACGCAGTTGGGGGGCACCTTGGCGAATGCCTACGTTAGAACAGTGTTGTGAGCTTATCGAGTACACTTCTTCCGTCTGGATAAGTGTCAATGGCGTTTGGGGCAGACAGTTCACTGGTCGTAATGGTTGCTCAATTTTCATGCCTGCTGCCGGCGATATCTTCTATGACGAACATGATTTCGACGGAGAATCCGGTCTTTACTGGACTTCATCGTTAGTCGACGAGTATCCTTGTGCCGCATACCACTTTGGCCTTTCGTCGATGAAATCCTATACCGACTATTATTTCCGCTTTGGCGGACGCACAGTCCGCCCTGTCAGCAACGACTGATTCTGACCGTTTGGTGGCTTCAAACGGTGCGAATGGCGGCTTCAAACGACCCGTTTGGAGCCGCCATTCGCCTTACATGGAGCCGATGTTCTCCAGTGGTCTCCGGGGCTGAGTCTTGGGGCGTGTTGTGTATCCCCCTATGACCCCCTATATAGGGGGTCTAAAGGGGAGATACACGCCCCAAGGCCCCGAAGGCGGATGCGCACGCGTACCGTTATGGTTTTATATTGTTAATTATTTCTAAATAACGCAATGGATATTTAAATTACATTAAATGCTTGTTTGTTTTTAGTTATAAATAACTAACTTTGCAAAGTTTTTTGAAGATTTTTTTATGTCACTCTGTAAGAGTGCAAAGATTATTCGTATAGTCATAGTTAGATAACCATAAAGCGCGAACAATATTAAGTGTCATGACATTGATGAAAAAAGATTACTGCAAACCTGAGACCCGCTATGTTTCGTTAGTGAGCCCATATATTTTGGCTATGGGTTCTTCTGAAGCAGAATCTGGAGGTGGCGCAGGCGAGGGTTATATGGAACCAGAAATGTCCCGAAATTCTTTCTGGGAAGACTTCGACGAGGATGTTTTGCAGGATATGGATAGGGAAGAATTAAAAGAACTCGAATAAACGAAAGGACTAAAGATATGAAGAAAGCGTTACTCTTTCTGTTGTTTCTTGTGACTGCTCTCCAGCTACGTGCTGCAGTTGGCCATGGGTACATTGTTGTTTACAAGCAGAATAACGTCGTTGATTCCATCGCCGTTCACGGCACTTTCGACATCACCCACTCCAAGGTTGACGCGGATGGTGTCGAACAAGCCGACTTTGTCACCTTGGTTGTGACCACAGCCGAGGGTGAGTGGCATTACCCCATCTCGGAAGTGGAGGAGGTCTATCTGCCTGAACTGCGTCCGTGGGATCGTATCACGCTGACTGGCGACATCAACTTGTTGACGAAAGGTAGCGACGGTCGTAAGAGGATTGTCTTCGATGGTAAATTCCCGCCGAAGAATGCAGACCAAAAGGTCAAATTCAGGTGGCAGCTCAAGGACTCCATCTATATTCACATGGCCGAACAGGATATAGCTTATAAGACTTTTATTAAAGGTAAGGATAGCTTGACGAAGGACAGTACACATGCCCTGTTCCAGACTGTTGAGGTAAAACAAAAGGAGGAACCGCTTTACGTTTATTATCCTGGCCGTAATGCCCGCGATTACAATCATGTCAAGATTGCCCGCACGCAGGTACAGACCAAGGTTGACAATTCCGAGCATATTGGCAGTTCTGGTGACTGTGCCAGTGCCTTGGCCAGAATAGCACAAGACCCAAGACTTGCGGCAGAACATATCACGGAAGATGAGATTTATGTGTTTGAGTTGAAGCATCATCCAGCTTTCTTCGCTTTCCTGACTCACAACAAGCGACTGCCGAGTGTCAAGGTGAAGAGCATCACGATGGTGGCCGACAAACCCATCTCTGGCACCTTTGAGTTCAATAACGATCAAGGTATTTTGCTTGAATCGGTTGAGGAGGACAAGAACGACTCCATCACTTTGAAGACAGACTTTTTCTTTGATAATGGCTGGAAACATACGCCGCGTATTTATGAGAACTGTCAGGACTCTACCGCCGCCTATATGGTGGTGGCTCCGCAGAAAGACGAAACAAAGGGTATCGACTTTAAGTTCATCTTCAACGTGATTGATACCCTCAGCCTGATTGATACGACTTTCGTCAAATCCTATCATCTACAACAGCTAAAGCCCAATACGTTCTATACTGTCAACGCCGAAGTGCCCGACACGCTGTTCTCCATTGTCGACCTCGGTCTTGGCGATATCAAGTATTCCTTCCGTAATGTTGAGGCTTTCTTTGAGCGTGGCCCCGAGAAAAACTACGGCGGTAGATTTGCGTATGGTGAGTCGGCCGAGAAGAACTCTTATGACCCGGGATGGCAAAACCATAATATGGCTTGGAAAAACGAGGGTATTCACATGGAGAATGAGTTTACCGCGGTACAAGATGCTGCCTACCAGCGATGGGGCGGCTGCTGGCGACTGATGCAGACCTTAGAGGCCGACTCGCTACTGAAGAAATGTACATTTAAGTGGTGGGAGTATAACGGCGTGGAGGGCGTTCTTGTCACGGGTCCCTCTGGTAAACGTATCTTCCTGCCTGCCGACGACAACTGCTCCAACTACTGGGCGGTGAACCGTAAATACCAAAATGGAGACCTGTTCTATGCCATACCTGGTGGCTATGGTGCCCTTGCCTATAACAAGATACCGCTTTTGGGTATTGACAAGGATAGGAGTCCCGAACTCTACAGTGACAAGAAAGAGTGTTACCAGCCTGGCTATGCGCGTGGTGTCATCGAGTATAGCAGCTATCTGAAGAGTAACACGCCTTACGACGGCTCACTGATGCTGTTGCGTCACAAGTACGAGGAGGAGGTGACGGGTACCGACCGCTTCGCCATCGTCGGTATGGTGCGCTCGGCGCGCCCCTGGCCGTCGGAGAGCACGAATGTCTACCTCGACGAGACGGGCTTCATCTTCGGTACGGACTCCGCCACCCTGTACTACGACTATGCCGACCCCGAGAAAAACAAGATGTGGAGCGAGTACGAGTACACCGATACTACGGGCGCGAAGCGTGACTCGCTGTTCAGCAAAACAGATTGGCGTCCCGTCGACGGAAACCACCTGATGCTGAAAGATGGCGCCAAGAGTGTCGGGGCCTACGCTGCCAACGAGCAGAACATCCGCGTCGAGCTGAACAGCTCCGACTTCCTCGGCTTCCTCGACAAGGACCAGAAATATTATGTACGCGAGTACTTCCGCGTAAGGAATCCTCAAACCGGGGTCTACGACATTTACTACGCCACGAAAGCTACGCCGCTGAGCGGCTTCTTCCCCCACACTGGCAACATCCGCTGGCAGGTGGGCGACGAGGATGCCACCCTCAACGGTTATGTCGTTGGTATCAGCCGTGACGTGGTGGGTAAGGTAGGCTTCGTTGTCACCGACTCCATTGTCAACGAGTGTGAGTACGCCCTGCCGACCATCGAGAATGGCGAGTTGTGGCTCTCCGATCCCATCGTAGCAGGTGGTGACAGCGGACTGGTGAAGAACGATATGACCTTCAGCCACGTTATCCCGAAGGAGAAGCTTTCCAACAAGCGCTACTATTTCGTCCGTGGTGTCTTCGTATCGTTCAGCGAAGATCCTGTTACTCACAAGAAGGACACCACCTGTATGTACGCTCCCGAGGTGAAGATCCTGCACACGCTCGACACCATCGACCTGCAGTTGGGATTCAAGGTGGCCAATATCAACGTGGGTGCACAATATCCTGAGGATCGTGACTCCACCTATATCTGGAACAGCGGCCCGGCCGTAAACCCGCTTATTACCGATATTGCCGGTACCGAGCATGACATCGTCTTCCGTAAGTGGTTCGGTCGCGAAGGCTGGTGCTTCACCATGCCTACTACCGAGCAGGCACAGGCCATGAAGGACACCTGTGAAATCAATACGCCCAGAAATGATAAAAACGAATCGGGCAAGCGCTTCGAATTGGATGTCAAGTATATGTCAGGTATCAATGCCATCAGGACATATATGCCATATACGCCGGGATATTACTATGATTATGCACAATACTGGACGTCGCAACGTGCTACAGCTGGTGACCAAGCTTATCTGATGGACTATCTCGGTGGTAAGTCGAATACGGGAGTCAACAATAAGTACTGGGTGCGCCCTGTGCTGCAGACCAACTGCAAGACACTTGACGGCGAGATCATGTTCATCAGCACCGATACCTTGGGACGCTACTTCCTGCCTGAGGACGTGGCAGTGGACAGCACCGAGATACGCTTCTATGGTCGTCAGCTTGGTATCACGCCAGTTATGAAGGACAAGTATGAGGTGATTGAGCGCGGTTTCGTACTCCACGACTTCAAGGGCGGCACCGTCTATGACACGCCTTGCGCCGTCATGCCCGACACCACCAAGAAAGAAAACATCTTCAATGGCCTCTATTCGTCGCTGCTGCCCAACGAGGTGCGCGACACGATGCAGGCCGACAAGGAATATTGGTATCGCGCGTATATCCAAGTGCAGAAGGAAGGCGAGAATCCCCAGTACTACTATGGCAAGCCGAAGAAGATTATCCCACTCACCATCTCCGTCGACAGCATTGGCTGGGAGGTTCACGAGAATACGGCGCGACTGTATAGTTTTGTCGACGGCGTCGACTTCGTCAAGAACCGCAAGACGGCCGTTGTGGGCTATGTCGTGGGTGACTCGGCCAACATTGACTATGATCATTACGAACAGCGCTTGACCTACA
Source organism: uncultured Prevotellaceae bacterium (assembly GCA_946185285.1). Lineage (GTDB taxonomy): Bacteria > Bacteroidota > Bacteroidia > Bacteroidales > Bacteroidaceae > Prevotella. The sequence continues at coordinate 24,549 of CAMHIS010000010.1, read as the reverse complement.
CCTATAAAGATGGCGAGGAACTGCGTAATACCCGCGTCCGGGACGACAACAGCAAGTCGCCAAACTACGAGTGCGAGATGCAGGTGCCCATCGACACGGTCTACTGGGTGCGTGCCTTTATCTCTGCCGACGGCGTGACCCGTTACAGTGAGGCCCGCCAGTTCGGTCTCGACTACGTGGACCTTGGCATCAAGGACAAGAAGGGCCAGACCCTGCTCTGGGCCAACATCGACGTCGGTTCGGCCTACGCTGAGGACTATCCCGACTACTATGCCATCGGTGAGTCCTTCAAGAAGACACATTATGAGGAGGCCACCTACGAGGAGGACTATTTCCGCTATGATGAGCACTCATGTACGAATGACGAACAGGGGAATCCAATATACCATCAGCATCAGACCACTTTCTCTAAGAAACTTATCGATCTGTCAATACCAAATATCGGCCCCGTAAAACACAATTATACCCTGAAGTACCGTGGTGCCGAGAAGGAAAAGTACGGAAGCGGCGGCTCGTGTGAGGGCGAGAAGTACTGGAAGGCTTACAGTGGTACGAAGAACGATGCCGCATACGTGAACTGGGGTAACGACAACCCGAAGTTCAAGAATACGAGCAAATATATCGAAAATACGAAGTATGGTAACCTCTTCGTTGAACCGGTTCAGGAGGAGTGGGAAGCCCTTAGCAAGTGTAAATTTGATTTCGAGAATTTGTTTGGCGTGCCTGGATGGCGTGTCACAGGTCCTAACGGCAACAGCATTTTCCTCCCGCTGAAGGGACGAAAAGGCAGTAGCCATACGAATCTTTGTGACAACGGTGTATGCCAGGGAACGAAATGGGAAACAAAAACCTACCAAATGCATTCTGCGGCTTTCTTCCACTGTGCCGACGGTATGGTTAGCCGTGAGGACTCGGTGAAGGTAGCTGCTTTCAACTCCGATTCGAAGGTCTTCTTCGACTACCCGTCGTACAACGATAACTGGGGCCTCACTTGGGGCGGGTTCTTCCAAGGCTTGATTGTGCGCCCCATCGCCCGCTATAACTACCGCATCACCAAGAAGGCCGATAAACTGCGCGATGACACCCTCGCCTGGGTGTCTACTGACACGTGCTACTATCTGAACAACCGCACCGCCGTGGCCCTGCAGGGTAGCTACCGCATCAACTACCCGCTGCCTGCTGGCGACTATAAGATGGGCTTCGTGGTCGGCGAGTCGCAGGACGTGACACTTGAGAACGGACTCTTGGCAGACACGACCTATCATAATAACTCGCAGTTCTTCACCGTCGTCGACTACAACCAGCACTTAGAGAGCGACAAGACCTACTACTACCGCTTCTATGTGAAGATCAAGGATCAGGCACCGTTCTATGCCGATGCTGACACGTTCCACTTGGGACGCCACCGCACCGGTGCCGAGACCGTTTGGCGTATGTATAGCGACCAATCCCACATGACGGGTTCCGTCGAGGGTGTGATGGCCGCGGAGGCCGCAGAAGGCTTCGAGGCCGGTATCATTGTCAGCTACAACCGCGACTTGAAGCTTGGCGATCCCGACCTGCTTGTTGTCAAGGATCTCACTACTGACCTTCATACTTATGAAGGTGGCTGTAGGGGTGGTAGCTTCGGCTTTGACTACACGATGCAGAAGGACACCACTCACTTCTTCCGCACCTACGTCAAGTACGCCAATGGCGTCGTACATTATGGCGATATCAACCTCTTTGGTTACGAACTGCTCGACCTCGGTCTGCCCTCGGGTAAGAAGTGGGCCAGCATCAACTACGGTGGTAATTCGCCCTTCAATGGCACGCATACCAGCCCGCTCTCCGAGACTCACGGCATCAGCAACAATCAACCTTACGGCTCTGTGATTAATTACGTCAGCGGTCGCGGCTCTGGTGGCATTGACGACGTGTCGCACAAGGGATGGAACAACGTCTACCGTCAGCCCTATGGCTCAGATGCTGAGGAACTGATAAACAACTGTACCTGGGAGCGCGATACCATTTGGGGCATTGCCGGTATGACCGGAACGAGTAAGATCAATGGCAAAACCATCTTCATACGCGGCACCAGATCATGGTATGAGTACAGCGACAACATCGACTACTCGCTCACCACTAACTACATTCGCATCTATGATGGTAGCGGCTATACCAAGCCTCAAATCATAAGCACTTACAACCATAGCCACGGCTGTCACGGCGATGATTTCGACCGTCCCGTCTGGGAGAGCAGCCATACGCTGTCGAACGAAAATAAGGACGAGATACTCATCCGCACCGACGACGCCAAAGTCCATGAGAATGTTGACTACGTGTCGTTCTGGGGTTCCCTCATTGGCATCACCCAGCAGCGCTGGAGGGGCACTCCTTACCGCGTGGCTCCGGTGCAAAATGTGACTACGGGCTTCATTGTCGGCCGTGACACGCTTGTCACCCACGACGGCACTGACAAGCGAGCGATGACCTACGACTTCAAGCACGACGATGTCCATAAGGACTCCATCTACTGGTATGACCGCCGCAACATCAACCTCTTTATGATGGACTCCACCTATTGGGTGCGTGCCTACGTTCGTATTGTCGACCCAGAGACAAATATAGCACACTACTACTACGGTCGCTCCATCAAGTTCGTCCGCCAGCCCAATATCATTACTGGCGACGTGGAATGGGCTGTCGGCAGACAGAAGGCCACGGTCTACGGTAGTGTCAAGGGATTCAACAATGAACTGCTTGGCCAATCCGATGCCAACGGCACCGATCTTAAGGATATGGACGAGCTGTCGCGCAACGCCCGCGTAGGCTTTATCGTCGGCTACAAGCACGATGTCGAGATAGGCGATACCATTACTGGCGGTGTCGACTCGCTCTACTGCGTCAGGGTCAACGGGCATGAGCAGGCCGTCAATGGTGACTTCTCGCTGACGGTGGACTACAAGAAGGATACGACCTATTATTATCGTGCGTTCGTATTCTATAATGATAAGTACATCTACGGCCAGACTGGTCGCTTCGGACTGGAGTTCATCGACATGGGCTTCGGGCGCAAGGGTCAGGAACAGAACGAGAACGTGGGTATCTACTGGGCCAGCATCAATGTCGGCTCGCGTTATGCCGAGGACAAGTCCCACCAGTTCGCATGGGGCGATACCTTGGCACGCTCTCCCTACACGTTCGACAATTATGTCTACTATAAGTCCACGGGTGACGAAGAATACAACAATCTCGGCAACGAGATCAAGGGCTCGCCTTACGACGTGGCACACCATAAGTGGGACTACACGTGGGACGAGGGCGTAGAGTATGGCGGCCGCGGCCAGCTGTGGTCGATGCCGTCCGAGGAGGATCTGCAGCAACTCATCGATAGTTGCGTATGGCGCGATACCATCTCGAACAAGTTCGTTCCTGACAACTATGGTGGACACTATGAGAATGTTTATGGTTATAAGGTGATCAGCAAGAAAAATGGTAACTGGATTTTCATCGCCAAGGATGATAAGGTGCCCGAATGGGATATGAGTGGCTACCATGCTGATGGAGGTTCAAATGCCGGTCCTTGGGAGCGTTCGCCCCTATGGTCGTCATCGCGTGCTCCGCGTGACCGTAATGCCTACGGCGTGGAGGCTTATACCAATAACCGACTGATGAAGTACCACTACCGCTATCACGGCCACTGGGTTCGTCCGTTGGCTTACATCAACGTGCGCCTTAACAACGGCAAGAAGCTCAGCCTTACCACCGAGCGCACCTCTTGGGTGGCTGGTGTCAACAACGCAACCATCTACGGTTGCATCCTCGGACTCAACGACGAGACGAAGGCTACCTACGGCTTCGTGGTTGGCAGCACCGATCAGGATCTCTATGCTACTGGTGATAACAGCCATACGCATCACGCTGATGTCGTGGAGTATGAAGTTGCGACAACTAGTTCGGTGAACGGCCTCTTCAGCCAGGGCTTCCCCACCGAGAACAACCGTATGTATTACTATCGCGTCTACGCCAAGGTTGGCGACCAGTACTTCTACGGTAACATTAAGGACTTCGGTATCGTGATGGTCGACCTCGGCCTGTCAACGGGGACGAAGTGGGCCAACGTGAATATGGGTTCGTGGAAGCCGAAGGATCATGGCGATTACTACGGTTGGGGTGAGACCACCACGAAGGACGTCTTCTCCGAGGCTGGCTACAAGTACTATGACAGTGAGCTGGCTCACTACCGCGACCTCTCCACCAATATCTCGGCCAACGACACCACCGACGTTGCCAACAAGTTCCTGCGCGGACTCTGGCGTATGGCCGGCGACAAGGAGTGGGAAGAGCTGCTGACCGAGTGTGACTGGCGGAAGGATACCGTGGCTCACATTCCGGGATGGCGTGTTAGCAGTCGCAAGAACAGCAACAGCATCTTCCTGCCGGCGAACTACTACACTGTGGACGATCGTGACACCAACACCGAGTACACCACCAGTGAGGAGGGCGACTCGCACATGGTGAACCACGACGACGACATCACTCACTTCGGCTACTACTGGAGCAGCAACCGCTCGGCCAGCCACAAGCAGGCACGCGAGGTGAGCTTCGATATCGCCGTCGCTAACCAAGTAAAACCCTCTATCCTCGACAATGCCCGCTGGCGCGGTAACGCCATTCGTGCCGTGGCCCGTCCATTACAGGCTGGTGTCGACTTCTATGTACGTACGGAGAGCACCGACTGGCGTTATGCTAAGGACTCGGTGAACTTCTATTCAGCCGTGCTTAACCTGCCCGCAGGCTATGAGTCAGGCATTTTCGTCGGAACCTCCGACGGTGTTGCCGAAGGCTCTTATGTGGAAGAGATAAAAGGTCGCCCGACGAAGGACGGCAGCGGTAACTACGTGGCCACCAAGGAGGGCTGCACATGGGGATGGGGCAACGACGAGCGTATCTACTACTATCGCTCATACGTGAAGGATACCAATGGTAAATATTATTACGGCGATGTCAAGCAGTTCGGATTCCAGCCTGTCGACCTCGGTACTGAGAACCTGACCTGGGCGAACATCAACGTTGATGCCGCCTCGCCCGAGGAGATTGGTCTTAACGGCGTGCTGACCGACAAGTATGCCACCGCCGACCCGGCCTATGTCGAGTTCGGCAGTCTCTGGCGCACCCCGTCTGAGAGCGAGAAGCAGTTGCTCTTCGACAAAGACAAGTTCGTGTGGACGCAGGAAAGCGACTATTATGGCACGCAGGTTTATAAGGTGACCAACAAGGCTGACAATACGAAGTTTATGTACCTGACGAGCAATGACCCGTCGGAGTGGGGCTATCGTGCCGTCATGCAGTCGAACGTCGACCTCGACGATGGCAAGAAGATATTCCTGCGCACCGACAGCACCAACTGGCGTGCCGGTTACAGCGGCTCGACACTCTACGCTACCCTCGTCGGCGGCAATGAGGCCATTGCGGGTATCAACGATCCAGAACATGGCGGTCGTGGATTCGTCATCGGCACAACGCCGGACGTGGATGCCACGACACCCGGTGCACTTTTCTCTACCGATACGCAGTATAGCACGTCGGCCTTCTCGGCTACGCTGCCTACGCTGCCGCTTGGTACTCATTACTATCGTGCATACGTGAAATACAATGATACGTACTATTACGCTCCCGACGCCAAGGAGGTTGGTATCGACTTCATCGACCTTGGACTGCCTTCGGGTGTGAAGTGGGCTAACGTCAACATCGGTTCGACTGTGGCATCCGATCTCGGCGACAACTTCGCTTGGGGTGAGACCACGACGAGGACCACCTTCACTGAAGATAACTATAAGCATCACAAGACGACGGGCTACACCGATATCGGTGCCGACATCAGCAGCTCTGCCTACGATGCTGCCACGGCTAAGATTGAGGGTACGCGTATGCCGACAGAAGCTGAACTCCAGGAGCTGATGAATAATTGTACGTGGACGAAGGAAACTGTCAACGGTGTCGACGGTTTCAAAGTCAGCCGCAACAACAAGAGCATCTTCCTGCCGTTGGGCAACTACTGGACGGCCACGCAGAACATTGCCGACATCAGTAAGGCAAGTGCCCTGAAGGAGTATGTCAATAATAGCCAAGTCACGACGAAGGAGCAGGAGGCTGCCCTGCGCTACTTGGGCAAGATGATTCGTCCCGTGACGTCGTATGTCACCACCACCGCCCCGACAGCTGTCGCCCAGACGACGGCCACTCTCAACGGAATGGTCAACATCGAGAGCTTCGAGGGTGCTGAAGTGGGCTTCGAATTGTCACGCTCGTCGGCGATGGCCAGTGCTACGACTCACGTGGTGACTGTCAGCGCGAACGGTGCCTACAACTACCCGGCTACAGGATTAGCCGAGGGCAATATGTACTACTATCGTGCATACGTGAAGATGACCGTTGGCAACACGACGAAGACTTATCGTGGTGCTATCAAGAGCTTTGCCACGAAGTCTACTCCGGGCACGACGCCGACAGCCATCGACCTCGGTCTCTCCGTGAAGTGGGCCGACCGCAACGTCGATGCTAACCTGCCTGAGCAGGACGGTAACTATTATGCTTGGGGTGACCTGCAGACGCAGCTCAACTACACGGCTGTGACCTATCGCCACGCCACTGGTTCTGTCAGCAGCTATTCGATGCATAACATCGGCAAGAACATCACCGCTTCGCAGTGGGATATCGCCACCATTAAGTTCGCTGGTTGCTGGCGTATGCCGACACAGACTGAGATGAACGAGTTGAAGAACAGCTGCTCATGGACTTGGGGTACCAAGGAAGGCGTGCCGGGCTATTGGGTGGAGAACGGCTTGACCCATGAGAATATCTTCCTCCCGGCTGCCGGTTATCGCACGGGTACCAACTTGAATGAGAATGATGTCAACGGTCGCTACTGGGCCGGCACCACCGACAGCGGCAGCGACAGCTATGCACAGGCCCTGTACTTCACACCGACCAGCCGCAACGTCGGCCAAGGCGGTGACTATCGCATCCGCTTCGAGGGCTTGACCATCCGTCCCGTCTACGACACGAACGGTAAGCTCGGCGATCAGGATATCTTCATCCGCACCGACAGCATCAGCTATGCCTCCGACCGCACGTCGAACACGTTCTACGGCACGATGCTCGGTCTGAATGAGAATCAGGAAGACCTCACCCAGGGCTTCGTGGTAGTCTGGACTGATAGTGATCCGGATGTGCTTGTGACCGCACAGGCCAACATCAATGACTACACGAAATTCGACCTCCACCAGATGGCCAAGGCCAATGGCCCGTACAGTCTCTCGCTGACCGACGAGCAGCTCAGTCAGCTCACCGTCGGTGACCGCTACTGGGTACGCTCATACGTTGAGAAGGGTGGTGTGAGAAAGTATGGCAATGCCATTGAGATGCACGACTACTCCTTCTTCACCGATAGCGTGAAGTGGGGTCTCAGCAACCCTGGTCATCTCTATGCTCACGTCAAGGGCGTGAAGAATGAGAACTTGACGGTTGGCTTCCGCTATAGCAACACTGCTACGCTCGAGAGTGACGGAAGTCTGAAGGAAGGCACGAATATCACTGCAGAGTTCAGCGATGGCGAGCATCCTGAGGTATTCAAGGGCACTATCCCGTCCATCAAGGTAAAGACCTACTACTACCAGGCCTACACTCTCTATGAGGGCACCTACCACTATGGCGAGGTGAAGAGCTTCGGCGCGAAGGTTGTCGACCTCGGTCTGCCTTCAGGTGTGAAGTGGGTTGACATGAACCTCGGTGCCGACGACGAGGAGAATCCTGGCGACACCTATCGCTGGGGTGATACCGTGCCGAATGACGAAAGCAAGTATAGTGTGTCCGACGGCTTCCACTATGTCGGCGGTACGCAGTACGACGCGGCTCACGTCCGTCTCGGCGACAAGTACCGTATAGCCTCTATCTCCAACATCGAGGAGCTGCTCAGTGAGTGTACGTGGGCATTCGATGTCAACGGCTACCGCCTTACCAGTAAGAAGAATGGCAACAGCATTTTCCTGCCAATCGGTAAGTACTGGAGCTCGCAGAAGGGTAACAGCGGTGATAGCACCAATGCCACAGCTCTCAGTGTCGACGGCGGTAATACCAGGACGATCCTCCTCGAGCTACGCAACTCTGGACTCCTCCTGCGCCCGACACTCAACCCTGCCGCCGATGTTAACGGCGAGGACGGTAATGCCGGTGTCGGAACTATCGGTGGAGGAATCACCGGGAATGAGTGAGAAGTGAGAAGTGAAAAGTGAAAAGTGAGAAGTGAAAAGTGAGAAGTGAAAAGTTAGTAAATAGAAAATAGTATGAATATGAAGAAAATGTTATTATCAGTCGTGGGACTGCTCCTGATGGGAGCAGCCACGGCAATGGCTTCCAACACGTTGGTACTGCATTTGGCTTCCGGCCAGACCCAGCGGTTCGTACTCCTCAACGAGGAGCCTTCCATCAGCTTCAATGGTGACAACGTCATCGTGAAGACCTCGACATCGGAGCTGACCTACGCCATGACCGACGTGAAGTTCTTTAACTACGAGACCGAGACAACGGGTGTCGAAGCTGCCAAGGCTGGCGGCATGAAGATCGACGGCGACCGCATCGTTTACGACGGACTGCCCGCAGGCTGCAAGGTGCAGGTATTCGACGTGGCCGGACACGTCTGTGGCACTGCCACTGCCGATGAGACCGGACATGCCGTGGTGAACATCACCAAGTTCTCTGCCGGTGTCTATATGGTCAACGCCAACAACGTCTCGACGAAGTTCACGAAGAAGTAATCTTTGTGAGCAGTTGAGGAGTAAGGAGATGAAGTAGAATACTTTTAAACGAATTTAGAATGAAGAAGAAACTGATACAGCTCCTTCTTCTGTGCCTCGCAACGGTTCCCGCGACGGCACAGACTGAGAAGAGCAATGTCCTGATCTATACGTTGGACGGCAAGGTGGACACCCTGCTGCTCAACAATGTGCGCGACATCTATCACTCGCGCCGCGACGTCAACGGAGTGGAACAAACCGACATTTCGACGCTCCGTCTGCGAACCGTCGGCGGCGAGCGCGTCTATCCCCTCACGGAGATAGACCACGTTGTCATGCCCAAAAGCAGGAGAGTCGTCAGTTTCAAGGGAACCGCACTGCCTGAATCCGAAACTGCCGACGCCCGCCAGTTCACGTCTGTCCAAGGTAACTTCCCCGGCCACGAGAACGACAAGGTCGTCTATAAGTGGACGGCTGATTATACCTTTCAGTGGAATGCCTCTAAATCCAGATGGGATAATACAAGCACTGCCGACTACATCTTCCTGGCCAACGGCCAAAGGTCGAAGGTTGTGGGATCGCCTTATTACAATCGCCCTAACGGTGAGTTCGCCTTCGAGACCGATACGTTGGTGGCCGACGAGTACACCATCTACTACCCTGGTTCCAACAAGGAGACATTTAATAAGGTGAAGATCCTCGACGTGCAGTCGCAGATTGCACCCAACAACAGCGACCACTTGGGACTCAGCGGCGACTGCGGCTGGGCCGTGGCTACGCGCCAGCCCAATAGCGACTACCTTTTCCAGTTGAACCATGAGGTGGCCGTGTTGTGCTTCATTCCGCGTGTGGACTCGCTGAAGACGATTCAGCTCAAGGACATCGCGGTGAAGAGTGTTGATGGCCAAACCATAGCCGGTGAGTACACCCTCTCGACCGATGGCATCACCCTCGACTCGGGCACGGGCAAGGACACCATTATGCTGAAGCTCGGTTATTCGAATAACGTCTTCCGTGTGCCCAATAACAAGGAGAAACCCGCCGAAGCGGAGTGGGAGCATACACCGCAGGACAGCGTGGCCGCCTATATGGTCATCGCCCCGCAAGCTACGACAACACCGTTGAAGGTGTACTATCACATTTATGACACGGAGAGCCAGATTGATACCGTCGAGGTGAAAAACGTGACGGCCACTCAGTTGGCGAAGGCAACGGTCTATCCCATCACCAACAAGCTAAATCCCCGACTGTTCTTTGCTGCCTTCACCGACAGCTGCCAATGGGAATTTGATGCGCCCGCACGTGTCTACGGTTCAGTCAACCTTCCCATCGACGAAGTAGGCTTTATCTGGGGCTACAACAAGAACCTGACTTTCGAGACTAATGAGGCAGATTTGTCTTCTTCGTATTCTGATTTCCCAGAGCTGAGTTTCAATGAGGTGGCCGTTCCTGAGGTGAAACAAAAGGCCTACTACTACCGTGCCTATGCCAAGAAAGACGACCAGACTTGGTTTGGCAAGATCAAGAAGTTCGGTATGGATCGCGAGATTATCAGTATGGGTACCTCCGTCCGTTGGTCGAGCATCAACATGGGTGCCGTCACCGCTGAGGATGCCGGCAATCACTATGCATGGGGTGAAAAGGAAACAAAATCAGACTACACCAATAACAATTATACACTCCTTGGCCAGAATATCGGTACCAATATTGCCGGTAATCCGGTGTATGATGTCGTGACGGCCACGTGGCGCGGTTGCTGGCGTATGCCTACCAAGGCAGAGATGCATGAGCTTGCCGATAAATGTAGCTGGTCGTGGAAAGACAGCTTGGATGAGGATGGTGTCTCGCATCATGGCCTGCTCGTGAAGAATGCGAACAACAATCCTGACTGTGTTATCTTTTTGCCTGCCAATGGCTATAGAAACAATGGTCATAAAAATATAGACCATTGTTACTACCAGACTGGTACATTGAGTCCGTCGAATGCTGCAAACAATCTGTACCAGTATGACAACGAGAAAAATATGGGGCGTACTGCACAACGCTGGGAGGGTCTCTCCATCCGCCCCGTCTTCGAGAGCAACATCGAGACGCGTGACGGCAAGTACTTCTTCATCCGTACCGACAGTATCAGCTACTCTGCTGACCATACCTCTACCAATATGTATGGAACGATGCGCGGTATTGACGATGTGGTGCCTGCCTCGGAAGTGACCCAGGGCTTCGTCATAGGCACTACTGAGACTGTTGAACTTGGCAGTTCTGATTGTGTGGAGACGCTCACGAAGACGGCTTCCGACAACGGTAGCTATCACATCCCCTTGACCAGGGAGCAGATGAACGAGCTGACCCCTACCACGACGTATTACGTCCGCTCTTATATGACATACGGTACAGACACCTGGTACGGCGCGCCGTTGTCAATGCTGGCCATGACCATCGCCACCGACAGCACCAACTGGGTTGTGGGTATGGATACGGCTCGGGTGTGCGGCACAGTGACGGGCATAACAGCTGATGCGAAGGCGAATACGGAGATTGGCTTCGTTGTCGGTTATACTGACGACGTGACGTTCGACACGCCTGTGGACAAGCGCATCGTCATTAAGTGCGACTCGGTTGTCAACAACAAGTTCGTCTGCACCCTCCGCGACATCGACTTCAAACAGTACTACTACCGTGCATACGTCAATATGGGTGGTCGTATCGCTTACGGCGAACCGAAGATGCTCGGTCTTGAGTTCGTTGACCTCGGCCTGCCTTCTGGCTTGAAGTGGGCTAACATCAACATTGGTTCACAGACACCGATCGATCGTGGTAGCTTGTACGCTTGGGGTGAGACATTTACAAGGTCATACCATTATGATAATTCTTCAAGTTATTCTTACTATCGTCAGGATATTGGCGATGATATCGGTGGTACACTTTATGATGCTGCTCAGGTGAACTGGAAGGGTCCGTGGCGTATGCCATCTAAGGCCGACTTCGAGGAATTGGCCGCTAACTGTACTCAGGTATATACTACTCTTTACGGCAAGAATGGATTTTTGTTTACGAGTAAGATTAACCGAAAGACTGTATTCCTGCCTGCTACGGGTTATCATCATCAGTCTACTTTGGATTGGAATAGCGAATCCTCATGGCGTCCGCTTTACTGGACTTCTACACGTAATCCAGACAATCAGGAGAGTGCATATACATACGAAACGAATTCAAATCAAAAGAATGGCCCGATGTTTATGGTCAAGGAACTTCGTGGTCACTATGGCTTTGGTGTCCGTCCCGTCGCCCTTGTCAACAACACGCTTGACGACGAGTCGATGATCCAGCTGACTACCGACAGCGTACATTGGGAGGTTGGTGATAATGAGGCAACGCTCTACGGCTACTTGCTCGGTCTGCGCTACAACCCGAAGGCCACTGAATCGGGCTTCGTCTACGCCACAAAGCCGAATATCACCGAGAATACCGAGGGCGTTCGCTGGCTGAAGACCAGCGAGGGTGAGGGAGCCCATGTGGCCAATGGCGTGTTCCACCTCACCACAGACCAGTCGATTAAGCCCAATGACTCTGTCTACTACTACCGTGCCTACGTGAAAGTCGACGGCAAGTATTATTTTGCCAACGAGCGCGAGTTCGGCCGTCGTTTGGTTAACCTTGGCCTTGACAGCCATACGCTCTGGGCTAACATTAACCTCGGCGCCAGCAGCTGCGACGATAGCGGCGACTACTACGCTTGGGGCGAGACGACGGCCAAGACCTCGTTCTCACGTCCTGACACCTATCCTGACTTAGGTGCCGACATTGCTGGTAGCAGCAACGATGCAGCCCACGTCAACTGGGGCGGTCTGTGGCGCCTGCCGACACGGGACGATGTCAACGAACTGCTCACCAGGTGTACATGGACGGAGGTTACGAAGTACGACCAGCCGATGTATAAGGTTGTCGGTCCGTCGGGCGACAGTATCTTTATCGCCAAGCGCGGTTCAATGAGCGGTACTTCGGTGGCTAACGACGGCACGAGGGCTTCGTTCTGGACGTCGAACCTGAACGACACCGAAGGCTACGACAAGGACAACGCCTACGGTACGTCGTTCTACGGCGCTAACCGCACGATTGATGCCGTGGCCCGCTACCTCGGCTATACCATCCGTCCGGTTATCAAGTACACCCATGAGCTGGCTGACCAGACGAAGATCTACCTCACCACCGACAGTACCAACTGGGAGGTCGGTGAGAGGAATCCTCGACTCGTCGGAGCCGTTGCAGGTCTCGACGCCCTCGATGCCGACCCGAACGTGACTGTTACGCGCGGCTTCGTGGTGGGCTACGACAACGATGTTGATGAACTGAAGGTTGTCGCCGATGGTGGCAAAGATCAGAAGATTTTCGCTGACGTGACTGCAACAGCTTCCACTACTGACAACACCTTCCGTGGTACCACAACCTACGATAAGGATACTACCTATTATTATCGCGCATACGTTAAGATAGAGAAGGAAGGCGAGGCCGATGCTTACTACTACGGCAACATTCGCCGCTATGGACTGGAGCTTGTCGAGATGGGCAATGGCATCATCTGGGCCAGCCTCAACCTCGGCGCACAGATTTCGTCTGACTATGGCGACCGTTTCGCCTGGGGTGAGACTAACGCCAACAAGTCGAGCTATACGCAGGGTACCTATCGTTATTACGACAACGGATATACGAACATTGGCTCGGACATCAGCAAGTCAAGCAGGGACGCTGCGAAGGCCACCTGGACGGGTACATGGCGTATGCCGACCGTTGCCGATATGTATTGGCTTGCTAACGACGCTAACTGTACTTGGACGTGGACGACGGAAGACGGTGTCAGCGGTTACCGCGTCACCAGCAAGGTGGAGGGCTATACTGACAAGAGCATCTTCCTGCCGGCTGCCGGTTATCAGGACAATGCATACTTCAAGAGTCTTGGCACCGGTTGCTACTACTGGACATCTTCGATGAATAACGACAACCAGGCCCGTTACCTGTATGGTGATGCCACTACGAAGGATGCTGAACACGGCTTTGAGCGCTTCTATGGACTTGCCATTCGTCCTGTCAAGAATTCAGGTAACATTGAGGGCAGCAGTGAAGGCATTACCGGTCAGCACAAGAAGGGCGGCGTGCAGACTGGCGACAACGGAGGTAACGGCAGCGGACAAGCTGGTTCTGGTAACACTGGTACGACTATTGGAAACTAAGACTCAATGATTGCGACCAATGAAGAGATTCATAACGATAACGTTAACGATAACGTTGACTTTGGGGCTGATGTTGTCGGCCCGCGCACAGGATGAGCTGTATGTCTACCGCCACGGCGGTGTGACTGATACGCTGAAGCTCAGCGAGGTGACGAACATCTCGCACTCGCGTGTCGACCTTCAAGGCCGACAGCACGATGACTTCGTTCTGATGGACGTGACGTTTGCCGACGGCAGCGTGCGCCAGTTCCCGCTTGAGGGGCTTGACAGCGTGGTGATGCAGCGCGACGGCGAGCGCTACCGCTTGGTGCGTTTCACCGGCGGCATGTCGTTGAATAGTGGCAACGGTATTCGCAAGGCATTGCGTCGCACGTCGCTCGAAGTCTTCAACGTTTCGGAAAGTTCCGAAGATGGTACTGAGTTCTTCTGGGCGGATGGTGACAACATCTTTATCACTACCGCCAGTGGCGACCATGCCATGTCTGACAGCGTTAACATCCGCGAGGAAAAAGCCGTGGCCGACTTCTTCTTTAATGTCAACAACATCACTATTCCGAGTGATAACGTTGAGGTTTTCTACTCGGGCAATACGCCACAGGACTATAACGTGGTTCAGGTGACAAAAACCCAGACGCAGTCGGCACCGAGCAACAGTGAGCACATTGGCCGGTCTGGCGACTGCGGTACGGCGGTGGCCACGAAAGTGCAGGGCAAGGACTCCTACGCCTTCTTGCTTGACCACAAGGCTTCTTACCTCTGTTTCCTTCCCTACATTGCCAACGACCTGGGGCGGACTGTGCTGGAGAAGATCACTGTTCGCAGCGACAGCACCATTGCCGGCACCTTCACGCTCACGCCTGAGCGCATCATTCCTAAGAAGGACACGACGCATGTGATCACGCTGACCATCTCGGGCCACTTCGTCCTGCCGCGTCAGGCAAGTCTGGAGAACAGCGCGGCTTATATGGTGATAGCGCCTCAGAACGGCAGTACACGCTTGACGTGTGAGTTCACGGTTCGCGACACGGTGCTCCAGTCGACGGGTGTCTACACGAAGACGGTGGACTTAGATGAGGTGAAGTCAAACATGGTGTACGTGGTGAAGGCCAACTGCAATAACTACGTGGTCGACCTGGGTCTGCCTGTGAAGTTCCTGAACCATAACATGGGCGCCTTCGCTCCTGAGGAGTATGGCGGCTATTACTCCTACGGTGAGCTGGACGACAAGGGCAACTACGCTAACGACGCCACCAACTATAGCCATTACAACACCCCAAGGGCCGAAATCGCTAACATCCGACTGACGCAATACGACGTGGCCCATATCCGCTTGGGTGGCAGTTTCTCCATACCTACCATGGCAGAGTTTAAAATGCTCGTTGACAGTTGTACGTGGACGTGGCTGAGCTCGTTCAATGGCAAACCGGGCTATAAGATTACTGGTAAGAACGGTAACACGCTCTTCATGCCGGCTGCCGGCTATCGCAGCGGAACAGGTAATAGTGACATAAACACCCGTGGCTGCTATCGTACGTCGCAGTTGGTTCCCGTTTCTTCAGGTGCCAAAATAAACTGGTATCTTAATTTCTATAACAATAGTCGCAGTGTTCCTCATTCGGGTGAAGACATTTATCTCGGTGAGAGCATCCGCCCCGTCGTCAGCACGGGTGTACAGATGACCGATGGCACGCTGGTACAGGTGATGACCGACAGCGTGGGCTGGACTCCGACACAGCTGACGGCTAAGCTCTACGGTACGGTCTATGGCATCAGCAAGGCCAAGACTGCGGTGGAGTTGGGCTTTGTGGTGGGTGCTAATGACACCATCAAGATAACGTCAGCGGGAACGACAACGGTGCAGGCGGCTGCCACCACGACCGACGGCAAGTACTTTGCTGACTTCACCATGCCGAAGGACACCGTTTACTACATACGCGCCTACGCGAAGGACAAGGACGACAACATCGTGTATGGCAACGCCCTGCAGTTCGGTCGCTGCTATGTAGACCTCGGCCTGCCCTCGGGCACGAAGTGGGCCAACATCAACGTCGGTGCCACACGGCCTGATGAGGATGGCAATTACTTCGCATGGGCTGAGACAGAACCAAAGTCCTCGTATACGGATGACAATTACAAATGGAGTCTGGAGAAAACTTGGGTCTTTCCTGATGGCTTGCGCAATGTGCAGGCCACCCATAACGATGCCGCCTCAATGAATTGGAAGGGCGTGTGGATGCTGCCCGATTATGCTGACCTATGTGAGCTTGTCAATAACTGCACGTCGGAGTCTGTCAAACTTAACAACATTTCAGGTTATCGTCTTACGAGTAACAAGAACGGTAAGAGCATATTCTTTACCTTGTCTGGATACCGTAATTCGGGACTAAACGATTATGCATCCCGAAGCTGTTTGGCTTCGTCAGAGATTCATCCATATTCAGTATCGAATAGAGGTACAAACTCAGATGCGTATTTTATCTCATACGCGTCGGTGTCTGACGGTTGGTATCGTCGCGACGGCATATCTGTCCGTCCTGTTTACAAGACCAATGCCACCTCTGCCGCCCATACGGATATGTATGTGCGTACACTACCTGCTAAGAAACAGTATAACGGCACCACCGAGACCAACACCTTGTGGGGCGTTATCCGTGGCGTTGAAAGTGCGGGGAATGGCACCTCCTACGGCTTCGTCTACTGGAAGAAAGGAAGTCAGGATGTCGCCACTGTTAACGCTGTTCCTGATAACGAAGGTTACATCTCCCACGCCATCACTACCGGTCTGACCGCAGGCTCTACATATCGGTTTGCCGCCTTTGTCGACAATGGCAGTGGTGAGCTCGCCACTGGCGATACGCTCGAAATCACCACAATCGGTATGGTTGACCTTGGCCTGTCAGTGAAATGGGCAAATGTCAATATTGGTGCAGAGGCTGAGGAGGCCACTGGCGACTACTACCGCTGGGGTGCCATTGTGCCTTATCGCAACACCGCACAACAATACACAGTACCTAAAGACATTACACCGCAGAGTGGATACGACATCGCTACCAACCTCTGGGGCAGCAGGTATCGCATGCCTACAAAGGCCGAAATGGAAGAACTTGTCAGCGGTTGTGACCATGAGTGGGTGACACGCAACGGCATCAACGGCTATCTTTTTACGGGTAAGGGCGACTATGCAGACCGTAGCATCTTCCTGCCAGCCGCAGGATGGTTCAATGGCAGTAACGGCGCTTTCCAGTATCAGTATCAGTCATACGGTGACTACTGGACGTCAACAGTCATCGACAATGACAATGCCTATCGCATACAGTTCAATAGCACTTCGCTACCTGTCGGGTCTGACAGCAAGGTCTATGGCTTCCCCATTCGTGCCGTGCAGGATCCGTTAGCCAATATTGAGACGCGGGCTATTGCGCGGAATACAAAGGGCACGACCGAAATTGACACTCTGCATGGTTTCTTTAGCAGTCCTACGGGTGCTGCCTTAACGCGCGGCTTCGTTTATGGTACCACAGCCGATATAAAAGTCGGGCAGCCGGGTGTAACCGACTGCCAGGTGGCGGGTACGTCCACGGGCGGCACGTTCTCTTATCCAGTGACTGGTCTGAGTAAGGGCACCAGATATTATTACCGTGCCTACGTTACTGACGGCTCAACCTACCAGTATGCACCCGCACGCCCGTTCGAACTTGTTAGGATGATTGACCTCGGCTTGTCCTCTGGACTTCTCTTCTCGAACGTCAATTTAGGCTCCAATACGCCCGAAGAGTTCGGCGATCATTATGCCTGGGGTGAGACAGAACCCAAAGAGAACTTTACACAGTCGAACTACAAATACTACAACAATGGTTGGGTAGATATAGGTACTAACATCGGTGGTACGCAGTACGATGCCGCCACGGCTAATATGGGACAATTGTGGCGCTTGCCGACACAGGTGGAGCACCGCGAACTGATTAATGCCTGCAATTGGTCGAAGAAGACCATCAATGGTGTGAGTTGTTGGCTTGGCAAGAGCAAGACCACCAGCGACTCCATCATCATCCCGAATGCGATGCTGATGGATGGCTTGAATTATTATTCCAACTATCCGAATAGTGCCTTGAACATGGCTTCCGACAGATACAGTGAAACCACAAGCAGATGCCTCTACTTCCATGGTAGTAGTTCTACTGATGCTGGAGATAATAATGGAGAACTCAAGTATCGAGGCTTCACCGTCCGTGCCGTCTGTAGCAAGCCCGATACCCTTGATGTGGCCTACGGCATCGTAGGACGCATCGTTACCGACAGTTGCTCGTGGTCCATTGGCGATGCCACGGCCACCCTCCACGGCACGTTCGCCGCTTCGGAGACCCTCAGCGGTATGACCTACGGCTTCATCGTGGGTACCATGCAGGATGTGGCCACCGACACACCTGATGGCTCCAAAGTTCACCCCCTCGCCAACGCCGATTCGCACGGCCATTTCACCTACGACGTCAGCTATGGTTCACAGCTTTACTATCGCGCGTTTATCTATGTGAACAACAAGTACTTCTTCGGTGCCATCAAGGCCGTCACCGCCGCCAAGTTGCTGACCTGCGACTTCCTGCCCGACGGCAATGCCGTGAACAGTGCGCCCAACACGTTCACGTTCATGAAACATGGCTCGCCTACGGTGGCGTGGAACAGTCTCTACCAGCATTACGAGGCCGACTTCAGCGGCAATACCTATGCTGGCGATGGCAACAGCAATGCCCCTAACTTCTACTACTCCACTTGGTATCACTACTTCGACGAGTTCAAGGCCCACATGGCCGACGGTCACTCCATCGAGGTGCTACTGAAGGTGCCGTCGACGATACCCAACGACAACGAGTCGAACGCCTTTGCCAGCTACAATACCGGCGGTTCGGGCATAGGCATCCAGTACAAGAAGATAGAGACGATGTACTACGTCAACGGCAGCTACCGCGAAGTGCGTAACACGGCAGAGGTGGATGTCAGCACATACTATCACGTTGTGGCTACCTGGAGTAAGACTGAAGGCAAGATTATACTCTATATTAATGGCCTCAAGAACAACGAACTCACCCAGACGGGCGACTTGCGCCATCCCGATACCAACCAGCGGTACTTCACCGTCGGCGGCGACCCGGACGGCGGCTACACCTCGCCTTATGTCGGCGAGGGATGGTCTGGCAAGGTGGTCTTCACCCGCATCTACGACGAAGTCCTCACGGCCTCGCAGGTGTCTACTCTTTATAACTACCTGCCTAAGCCCTAAGTGACTGATTTTTATCGAATGACGATGAAGAAGGTACTGACGATAGCGCTAACGTTAACGTTAACGATAACGGGAACGCTAACCGTTGCTGCCCAAACTGGGCGGCAGCTGAAGGTGTATATGAAGGGCGGCTTGGTTGACAAGGTGCAGGTTGCAACAGATGCCTACATTGGCCACTCGCGTACCGACCTGAACGGCACAGTCCACGACGACTATGTGTCGGCGGTGGTCAAGGATGCCGAAGGTCGCGAGCGTCAGTATCTTATCTCTCAGCTTGACAGCCTCGTGATGCCCAACGGTCGTCGTGTGGTTTTTATTGGGAGCCAAAACGGGAACGATAACGGGAACGAAAACGAAAACCAAAACCAAAACGAAAATGGTTCACGTCCTTCCCAGCGGAGGACTTTCTTCAAGGGACGTTTCCCAGGAACGGTGGAGTCGGGCAACGTGACGTTCTACTGGCAGCCCAATGACCGCATCCGTCTCGACGCAGGCTATGCGAGCCGTGCCGAGCAGCTGACGGGTGGCGGTACTGGAGCGTCGTTCTACTTCGACGGTGCCGACGACCTCGATGCACAGAACTATCTGGTCTACTTCCCCGACCGTAGCGTGACCATCAAGTCGGTCCAGACCCAGATAGGTGCAAATAACACCGACCACATCGGCCAGAGCGGCGACTGCGGCACTGCTACTGCCACGCGAACATCCAACACCAATCACCCATCACCCAACACCACTTACAACTTCACCTTGGACCACAAGGCGGCATACTTGTGCTTTTTGCCGTATATTGACAACCTGCCAAGTGCGAGGGTTGAGAAGATTGTGCTTTCAGGCGGCAATATCGCCGGCACTTTCGAGTTGGCGGGCAGCGGGCTTTACAATGGTCAGAACCTGTCGAAGACAATCACCCTGAACCTGGTGCCACAGAAGGCCAAGGATTTCTTCCTCGGCCATAGCTACCTGTCGGAGCAGGACAGCTGTGCCGCCTATATGGTGATAGCGCCGCAGGGCAGCACCACGTTCACGGCCAGCTACTACATCACCGACACGCTGAGCCACATCA
The DNA here is from genome assembly GCA_946185285.1 of uncultured Prevotellaceae bacterium. Lineage (GTDB taxonomy): Bacteria > Bacteroidota > Bacteroidia > Bacteroidales > Bacteroidaceae > Prevotella. Next base: position 4,203 of record CAMHIS010000010.1, on the reverse strand, counting down.
GCAAGGTGTTTCACCAGACCTTTACCTTTGCACCGGCTGCCAACACCGTTTACCCCATCAAGTATCATATCAGCGACAAGGAGTTCCGTATGGTCGACCTCGGCCTGTCGGTGAACTGGCTGAATGCGAATGTCGACGGTGTGATTCCCAGTGACCACGGCACGCACTACGACACCGACGAGGAGGCCAATGCCGCCCTGTTGTCGAAGACGGTCATCACGGAGTGGCTGATGCCCACCGGGGAGCAGCGGACGGAGCTGTTGGAGAAGTGTCTCTGGACTTGGGGACAGTATAACGGTATTAACGGCTATATTGTGGAAGCCCCCACGGAGTCTACCGACGACGGCAACCGCCATCGCATCTTCCTGCCGTCGCGGAGTACGACGCAGGTGACACCAGCCGAGTGTCTGGCTGCCAACAGCCGGGCCGTCGAGACGCTGATAGTCGACATGGGGCTGCCCTCGGGTACGAAATGGGCGGTGCGCAATGTCGGTGCACAGTCGTCTACCGACTATGGCGACTACTTCGCCTGGGGTGAGACCGAGACGAAGTCATCGTATACGTCAGACAACTATCTGTACGGTACGCGCAATCTTGGCGAGAACCTCAATATCAGCGGCACGCAGCACGATGCCGCCTTCGTCCACTGGGGCGGCTCGTGGCGTATGCCGACGAAGACGGAATGGGAGGAACTGGTGAGTGACACATGTACGTGGACATGGCAGGCTGTCAACGGCGTGAACGGCTACATCATTACCAGCAAGAAGAATGGCAACAAGATATTCCTGCCAGCGGCGGGTACGAAGTATGAAGGCACCGTACACTGGGCAGGTCATGGTGGAATGTATTTTACTGCTAACCAAGGAGGAAGTAACAGCTGGTATGCATGGTCGCTCGTATGGAATAAAAACCATAGCGATAAGAGATATTTTTACAATGCTAATAGCTATGATCCGTTCAGTGATTATTTTGATGTCAAGGCGACACGTTATAGCGGTCATCCCGTGCGCCCGGTGATGTCGACTGCGGTGGCGACCAGTGACGGCATGGAGTTGACCATACTGACTGACAGTGCGTCATGGAGACTTGGTGACACGAGTACCACCCTTTACGGGTCACTGCGCAGCACTACACCTATTAAGGGCGAGGTAACCGTGGGCTTTGTCATCGGCGATAGTGCAAATATAACCATTGATGAGACCACAGTCGGTGAACATAACTACCGTTCCCTCTATTCACGGACGGCCACCACTGCCGGGCGCATTACCTATACAATGTCTGTCTATGACAATATCGGCTATTGGTATCGTGCCTTCGTACAAACCTCTGACACCGTGATGTATGGTGTGGCTCGTCATTATGGCTATGAGATGGTGGATCTCGGTCTGAAGTCTGGTACACTATGGGCTAATATGAACCTCGGTGCCAACGTGCCAGAAGAGGAGGGCTATCTCTATGCTTGGGGAGAGACGCAGACGAAGACGGACTATTCGGCATCGACATATCAGTTTGGTACCACCCAGAACATCGGCAACAACCACGACATCTCCGCTACCAAGTATGATGCGGCGCATGTGCTGATGGGTAATGCCTGGCGTATGCCCACATACAATGAAATGAAAGAACTGTTTGACAGTTGTAAATGGGAGAGAGTGACGCAGAATAGTACCAACGGCTACCGTGTTACCAGCAAGAAGAATGGCAACAGTATCTTCCTGCCCGATGCCGGTCTGATGATGGGTACAAGCCATGAACACAGCAATAGTGGTGGCAGTTATTTTACATCGACCCAGGTAGGTAACAACAGCGAATACGCCTATACACTTTCGTGGTATAGTGGTACAAAAATCTATCATTCCGATACCTATGATCCTTTTAACCGGTATGAAGGCTCCTCGTCTGCCCGTTATCGTGGGCGCTCTATCCGAGCTGTCGCATCATTGGACAATATTGAGGGTGATAATGCCTACACCATCCTCACCGACAGCGCCACCTGGCACTTGGATGCCACTACTGCCACCATCTATGGTACGATGAGTATGTTGCGCCCGATAGAGGGCTTCGTCGAGGTGGGCTTCATCATCGGCGACAGCGCCAACATCAAGAAAGACGGCGCGGCCTACTACTCGAAAAATGTGAGTGCCAATTGTCGGATGGAAACCACCGTGCCGGTCTACGACAACATGGGCTACTGGTATCGCGCATATATTGAAACGGACGACACCATCTTCTACGGCGAGGCGAAACACTTTGGTCTGGAAATGGTCGACCTCGGTCTGCCTTCAGGTACGTTGTGGGCAAACCTGAACGTCGGCGCCAGCTGGCCGGAGGAATTCGGCAAGTACTATGCGTGGGCTGAGACATCGGAGAAGGAGAACTATATCCTGGGTAACTATCGATATTATAAAGAAAGTCGGTACGTCAACCTCGGCGATGATTATAATATTACTCGCACGGACATGGACGCTGCCCACATTAACATGGGTAACGCCTGGCGTATGCCTACCAAAAAGGAGGCTCAGGAACTGCTGGATAACTGTACTTGGAAATGGGTGTTGGAGAACGGCGTCAACGGTTACCTTGTGACAAGCAAAACCAACGGTAACAGCATCTTCCTTCCTGCAGCAGGACTGAAACTCAATGGTACACTCCATTATAAGGATACGGGCGGCTCCTACTGGACGGCGGTGTCTGTTGGTGACGGAAATGGTTTCGCTAATACGCTTTCGTTCCACAACGGCTGTAAGATATACTATGCTGATACTTACGATCCGTTCAATCGTTATGAAGGATTCGCTGTAGCCCGCTATTTTGGTCGCTCTGTACGTGCAGTGGCTTCGCCCAATGCCATCATTGGCAATAGGGTCTTCGACATCCAGACAGATAGTGCCACGTGGCAGTTGGGCGATGCAACGGCAACTTTGTACGGAACGGTAAGCAGCAAGGCTCCTATCAAAGATGGTATTACGGTAGGCATTGTTGTGGGCAACGATTCCGATGTGGTTGTCTCGACTGCAACCGTCAACTACAATAGAAACGTTACTGAGGTATGCAGTTTCTCAACGACAGTGACAATTACTGGTAACATGGGTTACTGGTATCGTGCTTACATAGAAAAGGACGGTGTGGTGAAGTATGGCAAGGCAAAGCATGTGGGATGGGCTATGGTCGATCTCGGCTTGTCGTCGGGTACGCTGTGGGCAAATATGAATGTTCAGTCTTCGCGTCCTGAAGAGTATGGTAAGTACTATGCTTGGGGAGAAGTTAATCATAAGCAAGATTACACCGAAGCAAACTACTTGTACTATGACAGCGAGACTAATAGCTGTAGTTCCATCGGCAATAACGGTGACATTGCAGCAACCACTTTTGATGCGGCTCACGAGAGGATGGGTGTTGAATGGTCTATCCCTACGACAACGCAATGGACAGAACTGTTGAATAATTGTACATGGAAATATGTGCTGAGCAACGGCGTTAAAGGATACAAGGTTATTGGCCCCAATGGATATTACATCTTCCTGCCTTCAGCAGGTATTTACCACGATGGTGCTTTAAGTTATGAAGGCGATTCTGGCAGTTATTGGGCATCACTGATAAGTGGCAGTAATAATAAATTCGCATATACCATGACTTGGTATAGTGGCAAGGGACTATATTCTCACAATAGTTACGATCCTTATAATAATTACGGGGGCTACGCTGTCTTCCGTTATTACGGTCGCCCAGTCCGTGCCGTCGCAGCTCCATGACCGTAAATGTAACAACAGGATGGGAACAACAAGACGCTCTAAATGAAGAAGATACTGACCATATTGACGATAACGCTAACGTTAACGATAACGGGAACGCTAACGGTTGCTGCGCAGACAGGGCGGCAACTGAAGGTGTATATGAAGGGTGGCTTGGTTGACAAGGTGCAGGTTGCAACAGATGCCTCCATCGGTCACTCTCGCACCGACCTGAACGGCATGGTCCACGACGACTACGTGTCGGCGGTGGTCAAGGATGCCGAGGGTCGAGAGCGTCAGTATCTTATTTCACAGTTAGACAGTCTCGTGATGCCCAACGGCCGGCGTGTGGTGTTTGTTGGGAACCAAAACGGGTACGTCAACGTTAACGGGAACGGGAACGATGACGAAAACCAAAACGAAAACCAAAACGAAAATGGTTCCCGTTCTCTCAAGCGAAGTTCTTTCAGCG
>CAMHIS010000009.1 GCA_946185285.1 uncultured Prevotellaceae bacterium | reverse complement strand
ACGAAGCGGCTCAGGTTCTCGTGCATGACATAGCGCGCCCAACTGGGCCAGATGGCGGCCAGGCCGGCACCGTGGGTAGCGTCGAACATGGCGCTCAGCTCGTGCTCCAGCTGGTGGGTGGCCCAGTCGTCGGTAATGCCGCAGCCCGTCAGTCCGTTGTGCATCAGCGAGCCGCCCCACATGATCTGGGCGCGGTAACGGTAGTCCTCGGGATTCTTCAGCACGGCAAACACGGCGTTCTTGATGCTGCGCAGCATGGCCTCGGCCACGTCGGTGGTGAAGTCCATGTCGTCGTCCTTCGTGAAGTAGCGCTCCATCGTGTGCATCATCATGTCGGTCACGCCGGCGGCCGTCTGGTAGGGCGGCAGGGTGAACGTGCGGCGAGGGTTCATGATGGCAAACTTCGGGCGCGAGAGGTTGTTAGAGTAGCCGAGCTTCACGTCGCCGTCCTCATTGGTAATGACCGACGACTCGCTCATCTCGCTGCCGGCGGCGGGAATGGTCAGCACACAGGCCACGGGCAGCATCTCAGTCGGCGTGGCCTTGCCGAGATAGAAGTCCCAGACGTTGCCGTCGTAGGGTACGCCGTAGCCGATGCACTTGGCCGAGTCGATGACGCTGCCGCCACCGACGGCGAGGAGGAAGTCGACACCCTCCTTGCGGCACAGCTCGATGCCCTGCTGGGCGAGCGACAGACGCGGATTGGGCACCACGCCGCCGAGCGTAATATACTCTACCCCACCCTCGCGGAGCAGTGTGCAGACCTTGTCGAGCAGGCCCGACTTCAGGGCACTCTTTCCGCCGTAATGCACCAGCACCTTCGTGCCACCGTATTTCTTCACTAACTGAGCAACCTGCTCTTCCGACTGTTCGCCGAACACTACCTCGGTCGGCGCATAGTAGTTAAAATCTTTCATCTTCAAGTAGTGTTTTAAGTATTAATTGTCAATCGTTTACCGACGTCCGCGACGGTCGCCGCGCTGGTCGTTGTTGCCCCACTTCTTGTCGTAGCGGCCCTCGGTGTCGACCTTGCCGCCGAACATGTTGAGGCGGTAGCGCACGTGGAGCATGGCATACGAGTTGATGCTGTTGTAGCGGGTATCGCTGCGGCCGGTGGCACTCACCCAGCGCTCGTAGTTGCTCTGCTGACCCAGCAGGTCGTAGAAGTTGAGGGCCACGGTGAGCGTCTTGCTCTTGAGGAAGGTCTTCGACACCTGACCGTTCCAGATCAGCTCGTTGGTGTTCGACGACGGGTCGTTGTAGCCTCGGCGACTGTTCTCGTGCAGGTTGGTGGTCACCTCGAAGCCGAGGGGCAGGCGCAGCATCACCTGTCCGCCGTAGCTGAAGCGCCACGTGTCGAGGTCGGCCGAGGGCTGCAGCTCGTTGCGCGAGTGCTGGTAGTTGACGTTGCCGTCGAGCATCACCTCGAGCCAGTCGTTGCGGTAGCTGGCGTTCAGGCGCTCGTTCACGGTGGTCGAGCGGGTGTAGTTCTTCACGGCGTCGGCCTGTCGCTGGGCCACGTAGCTCACGTAGTTGTTATAGCGCAGGCGCGTGTCGGAGCCGATGTTCCAGTGGGCAGCCGAGTCGAGGGCGGTACTGAAGTTGAAGCCGCCGTCGGCGTTCCAGTTGCCGTTGATGTTCTCGGGCCGTGAGGTGCTTCCACCGGTCTCGGCGTTGTAGCGCACGAGGTTCGATATCGAGTTGCGTATGTGGCGGTAGTTGGCGTAGAGCACGATGCTGCGCTTGTGCTTCACGATGTAGGTGTTGTAGTAGACGTTCAGCGTGTTGGTGAACTGCGGCTTCAGGCCGGGATTACCCTGCGTGATGTAGAGTGGGTTCGAGTCGTCGGTGATGTCGAGCAGCTGGGTGATGTCGGGCTGCTGGGTGTCGCCCCGGTAGTGGAAGTAGAGGTTGCTCTGCTCGCTGAACTTATAGTGGAAGTCGAGCGTCGGCGTGAGGTTGGTCACGTTGCGGATGGTGTCGACGTAGACGCCGCGATAGTCCTGTATGAAGTTCGAGCGCTGCGGCTGCACGAGGAAGCCCACGTTGTAGTCGTACTCCTCCTGCCAGTGGCGCAGGGTCAGTCGGATGTTGTGGGTGTAGTTCTTGTACTCCGAGTAGCGGCTCAGGTTCTTGTCAATAAACGAGGACAGCGGCGTGAGTTGCGAGGCTAGCGGGTTGGCATCGCCAATCCACGGGTCCCACTCGCGGTAGTCGGGCACAATGCCCGAGAAGGGGTTCTGCGCGAGCCGGCTGAAGTCGTAGGTCTGGCGGTCGCTCTTGTTCTGGTTGTAGCGCAGCTCGTAGCTGGCCTGCAGGTGGGCACCCTTCCAGAGCGGCTCGCTGTAGTTGATGCTGGCCACGTAGCCGCTGTTGTCCGACGGCGTGGTGTTATAGCGCGCGGTAAAATAGGTGGAGTCCTGTCCGGCCTGGTTCTTCACGCGGTGCAGGTGTACCTCGTTGTTCGACACGTTGCGGTTGTCGTTGTCGCCAAACGAGCCTTCCACGCGCAGCGTGATGTTGCGCCCCTTCGGGTTCAGGCGGCGATAGAACTGCAGCATGGCCCAGGCGTTCTTGTTCTCGCCGTAGCTGAGGTTGGCGCTCTGGTTGCTGTTGACGACGTACTTCCCCAGCTCTCCCATCTGCCCCATATTGTCCATATACCCCAGCGGATCGTCCACATAGAGATACGGGTCGGCGCTGAACGTGGCCGACTTCGAGGTGCCCGTACCGTCGTTGGTACCCGTGCTGCCGTTGGCGCGCAACAGGAGGTTGGTCAGCGTGTCGGGCTTCCACTCCACGCGCACGTTGGCGCGCCAGTTGTTGCTGCGCGACAGGTTTTTCGACGTGCTGTTCGAGAACGTGCGCGACGTCTCGCTGTAGAAGTTCTCGCTGGCATTGTCGTTCTGGTTGTCGCCGTCGCGGTGGTTCCAGCGCAGCGAAAAGTCGGTCTTCAGCTTCTCGCCGTCGTCGTAGTTCAGGTTCAGGCCAGCCACCTTGTTGGCGTTCAGTCCGCGACGGTTCCACCAGCTGGCGTTCTCGTCCTTGTTGTTCATGTTGCCCATCACCATCAGGCGCATCTTGTCGGTGAAGCTGCTGGCCATGCCGCGCGAGGCGTAGCGATGCTCAGTACCGCCGGCCAGGTCGAGGTTGGTCATGTAGCCGCGGTTCATACCTTTCTTTATCGTGAAGTCGAGCACGGTCTCCTTGTTGCCGTCCTCAATGCCGGTGATGCGGGCCTGGTCGCTCTGCTGGTCGTAGAACTTCACATTCTGGATGATGTTCACGGGCAGGTTCTTCAGTGCCGTCTCGATGTCGCCGAGCATGAACTCCTTGCCGTCGAGCAGTATCTTCTTCACCTGCTTGCCGTTCATGGTGATGTTGCCGTCCTCGTCGACCTCGGCTCCCGGCATGCGTTTGATCAGCTCCTCGATGGCCGAGCCCTCAGGCGTCCGGTAGGCTTCGGGATTGAACATCAGCGTGTCCTTGCGAACAATGACCTGGGCGGCGCGCCCCGTCACCACGGCCTCCTTCAGCATCACGGTCTCCGACGACATCGTCAGGTCGCCCAGGTCATAGCCGCGGTTGTTACGCAGCGTCACCTCGCGCTGTATCGGCTGAAAGCCCACCGACGATATTCTTATCCGGTAGATGCCGTTCGAGGGAGCCTCGACTGAGAAGTTGCCACGCAAGTCGGTCACTGTTCCGCCCACGAATGTGCTGTCCTTCGACCGGAACAGCTGCACCGTAGCCTGGACTAACGGTTCCTTCAAATCAGCATCGGTGACATGACCGCTCACGGTCAGGTTCTCACGAGGTTGAGCACTGGCACACAAAGAGAATAGCCCCAAAAGGGCTAAGAGTAAAAAGTTCTTCATTACCACAATTTAGCTAAATCGCTTCTTTGACGCCCCCCGCCCCCAAAGGTTTAATCCCCTTCACACTTTTTTTCATTTCCCCCAGTTTGGCGCCGCCAAACGACCCAAATGGCGCCGCCAAACGACCAGCTACCCGCCGAGTTCAGCCTCTCTACCCGCCGCCGGTCTTACCTTGGCAACTTTTTCCCCGATTTCCTTTGTCAGTTCAGAAATAATCGTTAAATTTGCAGGCGACTATATAAACTGATATAATATGCAAACAACAACAGTGCCAGCAGAAGGTCAAATATTGGTAAACATCGAAGATATGTCGATGCTGAAGGACATCAAGCGCGCCATCAGCATGCTCAAAGGCGTCGGGAAAATCACCGTACCGCGCCGCAAGCGTTATTCGTCCTACGAGCTTTCACTCCGTGACTTGGACGAAGGGCGGGTGTATGAGGCAAAGGATGTAGACGATTTGTTTAAACAATGTCTTGGCTGATATGTACGCTATTAAGTTCACGGGCGAATTTAAACGCCAGATGAAAATATGCGAACGCAGAGGCTACGACATGGAGCTTCTTCGTGAAGCAATTAGCATCCTCTCCAAGGAAGGCAGGCACCAGATAACAGCCAAGAGTAGCGCCGGAACCTTTGTGGTAACAGTAACCATTAGTGGTAACAAGATGACATGGAATGGAACTGCCAGTAACGGGGTAACATTCCATTACGTATTTCAAAGGGAAGTGTGAGAGTCGTAACAAAAGGCAGTGCTTTTTGCTAACTACGAACTTCACGAATCAGGCGAATCTCTAAAGCCGCGCTAACGGGCAGGGACTTTAGGGATTCGCCTGATTCGTGAAATTCGTAGTTGTAAAGTATCGGGGGTTACTTCACGCCCTTGAACAGATGGGGGATGAACTCGTGGAGACCGCGGCGCCAGGTGAGGAACTCGTGGGCGGTGCCTGCCGACTCCTTACCCTCGACCTTGATACCCATCTCCTGCAGGCCTTTGACGATGTCGCCGCTCTTGATGAAGTCGTCAGAGCCCCAGTTCATATACATGTAGTGGATCTTCTTGTTGAACTCGTCGGCATTGGTGAACACGCCGTTATAGGCCGTCTTCAGGTCGAGGCCGAAGATGGCACCGCTGAACGTGCCGAGCCAGGCGAACTTATCCATGTTGTTGAACACGATGTCGAAGGTCTGGTGGCCACCCCAACTGAGTCCGGCCATAGCACGGTTGTCGCGGTCGGTCTTCGTGCGGAAGTTGGCATCGATATAGGGAATCAGGTCGTTGAGCAGTACGGGATAGAACGAAGCGCCATAGTCGCCCATGCCCTGACCGCGGCCCATCGGCGCCTTGATGTCGCCGCTCTCCATGACGACAATCATCGGCACGGCCTCGCCCTTGTAGATGGCATTGTCCATGATGTGCTGCATACGGCCCTGCAGGGTCCAGCTGGTCTCGCCCTCGCCCATACCATGCTGCAGGTAGAGCACGGGATAACGCTTCTTGAAGCCCTGCTTCTGGTCGTACTCGGCAGGCGTGTAGACCATGGCGTGGCGCCACTTCTTCTGCTCGTTGCTGTAGTAGTGGATGCTGCGCACGCTGCCGGCTGGCACGCCCAGCTGCGGACGGTAGTAGTCGCCCTCGGGTCCCTCGGGCACCTCGAGACCGCCGGCCTCACGGTTGGTGCCGAAGAACGTCTCAGAGGCTGGGTCGATGAAGTTCACCCCGTCGATGTTCATGAAATAGTAGTGGAAGCCCACGGGCAGGGGATCGGTAACGGCCATGAAGACGCCATTGCCCTGAGGCTCCATGTCGTACTTCTTGTTGCAGATGTCGACGATGACCTTCTTGGCCTGCGGAGCCTGGATGCGGAAGTAGGCACGACGCTGAGAGTCGACCTTCGGGAACTCATTGCCGGGAATGGTGTTCTCGCCTGTCACGGCATCGGCAGGTACGTTGATCTTCTTGATGGCCACAGGCAGGTTGGCCGGGCGCTTGGGCTCGTAGCCGAGATGACGAGCCACAGCCTCGCCATAGCGGCAACCCAGCTCACGATAACCGGCAGCATCGAAGTGCAGACGGTCGGGACCGTTGGAGCAGTTGTCGCTGGAGATGACCTGCGAAGTATGGATGGTCTGGGGCAGCTCGTCGATCTGCTTCTTGCAGCCGATGCAGACGCCCTTGCCGTCGGCCTGAACGATGTTGCCCACATAGAGGTTCACCTCCTCGGGCTTCAGCTGCAGGTCGCCGCAGAGATTCTCGTAGACCTGCTTCACCATGCCGGCCCACTTCGGGTCGCCGGTGTTGGTCTCGCCCTGGTGCATCAGGATGCCCTTGATGACGCCGTCCTTCTGGGCCTTCTTGGCCAATTCCACAAGACGTTTGTAGGGGTTGTTGTCGTAAGCCTGAAGCATGCCCTTCATCCAGCCCGGTGCCTTCTTCTCGACGTAGCTGGGGATGCTGTCGGGCAGGAAGCCCTTGATGTCGATACCGCCGATGGCCACGTGGATAACACCGATTTTGATGTTCTCGGGCAGCGAGGCCACGAGGGTGCGGCCGAACCAGTCGGCGGGGGTCAGACCGGTGTTAGCACGGCAGAGCGGAGCCGAAGCCTCGCACCACTCGCCCATCTTACGCTCAGCGCGGCCATTGGCGGCAGGGAAGTCGACAGCAGGCATCAAGAGGAAGCGCGGGCCGGGACTCTCCAAGTCGACGGCCTCAGGACGGGCATTTCCCTCCATGTTCGACTGTCCGAAACAGAGGAAGATGTAGAAGTTAGGATCAGGCTGAGCCTTCTGCTCGGTCTTGTCTTTCTTTTTGGCGGCAGCTTTCTTCTGGGCACACACGCCACATGGCAGCACCAAAAGGAGGGCTGCTGCCAACAAGGTTTTCAAGGTTTTGTTCATAACTGTACGATGTTTTAGATAATGGTTTACAATTTTCGCTGCAAAGTTATAAAAGTTATCGCACAGACATACCCTCAATATGTTTCAGAAGTTTTTTTTTTTGTAAACTATCCAAAAACTTTGCCATATCAAATTAAATGTGTAACTTTGCAGCATCCAATAACTAAAACGTAAAAAAGACTATGAAGAAAGTAGCTTTATTCGCTGTTGCAGCCCTTGCCATCGGCTGTACGACATCTGACAAGGTGACCAAGAATGCCATCGACCAGGAAGAAGTGATGATCAAGCTCTCGCTCGAAGACAAAGCCCACTTCGTTATCGGTACTGGTATGGCTGGATTCTCCGGCAACGCCGCCGTGATTGGCGCCACACGCAATCTCGTTCCCGGTGCCGCCGGCACCACCTACCCTCTCGACTCGCTCGGAATCCCAGCCATCGTACTGGCTGACGGCCCTGCCGGACTGCGCATCGATGCCACCCGCGAAGGCGACTCGGCCACCTATTACTGCACCCACTTCCCCATCGGCACGCTGCTGGCCTCGACTTGGAACACGCAGCTCATTGAGCAGGTGGGCCAGGCCATAGGTGAAGAGGTGAAGGAGTATGGCGCCGACGTGCTGCTGGCTCCGGCAATCAACATCATGCGCAATCCCCTCTGCGGCCGCAACTTCGAATACTATTCCGAGGACCCCGTAGTAGCAGGTAAGACGGCTGCGGCCTATATCACCGGCGTACAGAAGAACGACGTGGGCACGAGCATCAAGCACTTCGCCGCCAACAATCAGGAGACCAACCGTATGAAGAACGACGCCCGCATGTCGCAGCGCGCCCTTCGCGAAATCTACCTGAAGGGCTTCGAGATTGCCATCAAGGAGGCAAAGCCCTGGACGGTGATGACCTCTTATAATTTTATTAATGGTGTCTACACCTCAGAGAGCAAGGATCTGGTGCAGACTATCCTGCGCGACGAGTGGGGCTACGAGGGAACGGTGATGACCGACTGGTTTGGCGGCAAGGACGGAGCCGTGCAGATGTGGGCTGGCAACGACATGCTGCAGCCTGGCAAGGACGAGCAGTTTGACTCCATCGTGGCCGGTGTGAAGAGTGGCAAGCTCGCCGAGGCCGACCTCGACCGCAGCGTTCAGCGCATTCTGAACCTTGTGGAGAAGACGCCACGCTATCAGGGCTATCAGTTCTCGAACAAGCCCGACCTCGAGGCTCACGCTGCCGTCACTCGCCAGTCAGCCGCCGAGGGTATGGTGCTCATGAAGAACAGCCAGGCTCTCCCGTTTGCCGCAAGCATCAAAAACGTGGCTCTCTATGGCAACACCTCCTACGACTTCATTGCCGGCGGCACTGGCTCTGGCAACGTCAACCACGCTTACGTCGTATCGCTGCTCAACGGTCTGAAGAACGGAGGCTATACCGTCAGTGACGAGCTGAAGACGGCCTACGAGACCTTCTGGACCGACTATCGCAAGGCCCGCGAGGCAGAAATTGCCGAGATTGAGAAGACAGACAAGGAGCGCGCCATGATGATGCGCTTCATGCCTGCCGGACTGCCCGCTGAGATGAGCTTTACAGCCGACGTGCTGGCAAAGCAGGCAGAGACGGCCGACATCGCCGTCATCACACTCGGCCGCATCTCAGGTGAGTTCCTCGACCGCAAGTCGTCCGACTTCAACCTCAGCGCCTCCGAGCGCCAGCTGCTCCAGCAGGTGTGCGACGTCTACCACAAGGCGGGCAAACAGGTGGTGGTGCTGCTGAACATCGGCGGCGTCATCGAGACTGCTTCGTGGAAGGACCTGCCTGATGCCATTCTCTGCGCCTGGCAGGCCGGTCAGGAGGGCGGCAACAGCGTGGTCGACGTGCTCAGCGGCCGTCAGTCGCCTTCGGGCAAGTTTACCATGACCTGGCCCGTGAATTTCAGCGATGCCTACTCATCGAAGAACTTCCCCGTTGACCAGACGGCCCGCGTCGACTTTATGAACACTGGCGAGAGGGGCAACGTGAAGAACGTCGACTTTACCGACTACGAGGAGGACATATACGTGGGCTACCGCTACTTCGACTCCTTCGACGTGCCCGTGAGCTATCCGTTCGGCTACGGATTGAGCTACACAACCTTCGAGTACAGCGACGCCAAGATTGCCGAGACGGGCGATGGCTACGAGGTCAGCGTAACCATTAAGAATACTGGCGAGCGCGAGGGCAAGGAAGTTGTTGAACTCTACATCTCTGCTCCCGACAACAAGGCGGCTAACAAGCCCTCCAAGGAGCTGAAGGCATTTGCCAAGACCAAGGCCTTGAAGGCTGGCGAGAGCGAGACCGTTACCATGACCGTCAAGGCTGCCGACCTGGCATCGTTCGACGAGGCCGCCTCCGCATGGGTGGTCGCCGAGGGCGAATACCAGTTCCTCGTAGGAGCCTCGTCGCAGGACATCAAGGCTACCCTCACCGCCAACGCCAAGGCTCAGCAGACCAAGGTCAATGACGTGATGAAGCCCCAAGTCCAGATGAATCTGCTGCGCAGATAATCCCGAAACATCGAAACAACGAAATAACGAAATAATGAAATAACGACAATGAAAAAGATCATTATAATGGCGGCTGTGGCAGCATTGTACTGCTTTAGCGCTTGCACACAGAAGGGAGATGAAGTCACTCTCCAGGTGAAAACCCAGTATGGCGTCCTTGAGGGCTTCGAAGAAGACGGCGTGAAAAAGTTCCTGGGCGTGCCGTTCGCCCAGGCTCCTGTTGGCGAGCTCCGCTGGAAGGCGCCACAGCCCGTTCAGGCCTGGGAGGGCGTTCGTGAAGCCAAGACATTCGGCAACGACCCCATGCAGCTCGATATCTTCGGCGATATGCAGTTCCGAGGCCCTGGCCGCAGCGAGGACTGTCTCTACCTGAACATCTGGACGACGGCAAAGACCGCAGCCGACGCCCTGCCCGTACTGATTTACTTCAATGGCGGCGGACTTATAGCCGGTTCGGGCAGTGAGCCCCGCTACGACGGCTCCGCCATTGCCAAAGAAGGCGTCATCGGCGTCACGGCCAACTACCGCGAGGGTGTATTCGGTTTCTTCGCCCACCCGGAGCTTACGGCAGCCTCCGACTACAAGGGAAGTGGCAACTACGGCTACCTCGACCAGGTGGCTGCCATCAAGTGGGTGAAGGAGAACATCGCTGCATTTGGCGGCAATCCCGACCGCATCACCATCGTGGGCGAGTCGGCTGGTTCTTTCAGCGTTTCGCTCCTGATGTGCTCGCCCCTCTCCAAGGATATGATTGCCGGCGCCATGCTCTCCTCAGGTGCCGAGGTGATGCCCAATAAGCCTCTCACGCAGGCTGAAGCCGACTCCGCAGGTGCACGCCTCCTCAAGTGGGCAGGCATAGCCAGTATAGCAGATGCCAGGACGATAGATGCAGACTCACTCGAGAAGGCCTTCCCTCCCGTAGGCATGTCAAGGCTGGTGCTCGACGGCCTCTTCATGACCGAGAGTGCCGACGCCGTGTTCGAGCGTGGCGAGCAGGCCCAAGTGCCGCTGCTGGCGGGCTGGAACTCCTTAGAAGGAACACCCATGCAGATGCTGCGCGGCCAGGCCCCCACCCTGCAAAACTACAAAAACGCCATGAAGGCGCAGTTTGGCGACATGACCGACGAAATCTTTGAGGCATACGGCATCACGACCGACGAGGACGTTGTCGGCCAGAATGGCTTCGACCTCGCCTCCGACCTTTTCACCGGTTTTCCCACATGGAAGGTCTGCGACTACCACGCCAAGTCTGGCCTGCCCGTATACCGCTACCACTATATGCACCCACGTCCGCAAGTCTCCGAGAAGATGGGCGACAAGACGGCTGCTCTGGCCGGCGGCGTGCGTGAGAAGACCGCCGAGGAGAAGAAGGCCGAGGCCCAGCAGCCTGCGATTGCTCCCGGTGCCGTTCATTCCGCCGACATCGAGTATGCCATGGGAACCCTCGACACCAACGAGTTCTACGACTGGCAGGAAGAGGACTACGCCATCTCGAATCTTTTCCTGACGTACTACGCAAACTTCTGCAAGACGGGCAATCCTAACGGCAAGGGACTTCCCCAGTGGACGGCCATCACGAAGGAGAATCTCGATGCCGCACCCGTGATGAAGATTGACGTAGAATCAAAGGAACTCGCCTCGCCTGAGAAGGAGAACGCCTACCGCACACTCGAGAAATTCTACAGAAGCAAGATACAACTATGAAAAAGGCAATAATCATAACGGCTCTGGCAATAGTTTGTCTCGGAGCCTCGGCACAAGAGAAACTTTTCAACAGTGCCAGTGTACAGTCGCCCATCATCAACAAGGACGGTACAGTAACTTTCAATCTTTATGCGCCCAAGGCCGTCAAGGTCGAGGTGACAGGTGACTTTCTACCCACGAAGCCCGTCGAGGTCGGGGGGTACGGAAAATATGATGCCCCAGGCGTGGCCCAACTCGTCGAAGGCAAAAACGGCGTATGGAGCTACACAACCGACAAACTCGCCCCCGAGATGTATAGCTACACCTTCAATGTTGACGGTATAACGGGTGTCAAGGACCCTGCCAACATCTACGTCAACCGCGACATCGTATCGTTCACCAACATATTTATTATTAGCAGCGAAAAGGGTGATAAGGGAGACTTGTATCGAGTGAACGAGGTGCCTCACGGCAACCTCTCGAAGGTGTGGTACCCGAGTCCCACACTAAAGATGCAGCGCCGCATGACCATTTATACGCCGCCCGGCTACGACAAGGGAGGCAAGTATCCCGTACTCTACCTGCTACATGGTGCCGGTGGCGACGAGAATGCTTGGAGCGAGCTGGGCCGTGCCGCCCAGATTCTCGATAACCTGATAGCCACGGGCAAGGCCAAACCGATGATTGTGGTGATGCCTAACGGCAACCCCAACTGTCAGGCAGCCCCCGGCGAGTGGTCGTTCGGTATGTACACGCCGGGCTTCCGTGATGGCGGTACGGGGCCGAGGGCACCTGCCGCTGCCTCAATTCCCGAGAGTTTTATGGATATCGTGAACTATATGGACAAAAACTACCGGACGGTAAAGAGTCGTGCCGGACGAGCCATCTGCGGTCTGTCGATGGGCGGCGGACATACCTTCCAAGTCAGCCTGCTCTACCCCAGTACATTCGACTACTACGGTCTCTTCTCTGCCGGTTTGCATCTAGGCCAGGGCGCTTCGTTTGCCGATCAGATCAAGGCCAACCCCAACTTCGCCCAACAGTCAGCAAAACTATTCGACAGCAAGCCTAAGCTCTATTGGATGGGAATGGGTAAGACCGACTTTCTCTATCAGAGCACCGTCGACCTGCGCAACTATTGGGACTCGAAGGGCTACAAGTATGAATACGTCGAAACTGACGGCGGTCACATCTGGCGCAACTGGCGCATCTACCTGACATTGTTCGCCCAGAAGGTCTTCAAGTGAGTGAACATCGCCTCGTACTCTTTGCCTCCACCGACCATATTATGTTTTTCTCACAAATAATTTTGGAAGTATAGGGAAAAAGACGTAACTTTGCAGCCGATCATCAAAACAATGCAACTATGGGAAAATACCTGGATCCGAAAGCCGACCTGACTTTCAAGAAGATTTTTGGCGAGCACAAACACCTTGTCATCAGCCTGCTCAACGCCATGCTCCCGCTGAAGGACGATGAACGTGTGGAGAGCATCGAATACTGGCCCACAGAGAAAATACCCAAGCGCACGCAGGTTGAGAAAGACAGCATCGTGGACGTCTGCTGCAAGGACAACAAGCAGCGGGAGTTCATCGTCGAGATGCAGATGTCGTGGACAGAGTCGTTCAAGAAACGCGTACTATTCAACGCCTCGAAGGCATACGTGGCCCAGTCTGAGTCGGGTGAGGCTTACCAGTTGCTGCAGCCCGTCTATGCGCTGAGCTTCGTCAACGAGCCGATGCACATCGATGCCGACGGCTACTACCACTACTACCAACTGGTGCATCAGCAAAACACCGATGAGATAATCGACGGTCTTCAGTTGGTGTTCATTGACCTGACCAAGTTTCACCCGACCTCCATCACTGAGAAGAAGATGCAGGTACTCTGGCTTCGTTTTCTGACCGAGATAAACGCCCATACACGGGAGGCTCCTAGCGAGATGCTTGAGAACCCCGAAGTGAGCCAGGCCCTGAAAATTGTAGAGGAGGCCGCCTATACGCCAGCAGAAATGAGAGCATACAACAAATTCTGGGACAACATCTCGGTTGCCAAGACATTAGAATATGCTCGCAGACAGGAGATTGAGGAAGCACAGAGGACAATCGCCGAAGCAAAAGCGAAGACAGAGCAGGCAGAAGCAAAGGCAGAGCAGGCAGAAGCAAAGGCAGAGCAGGCAGAAGCAAAGGCAGAGCAGGCAGAAGCAAAGGCAGTGCAGGCAGAAGCAAAGGCAAAGCAGGCAGAAGCAAAGGCAAAGCAGGCAGAAGCAAAGGCAAAGCAGGCAAAGGCCGAAGCAGATGCAAAACTGAAGCAGAAGGACATTGACGTGGCCTGCAAGCTGAAAGCCATGGGATTATCCTGCGGACAGATTGCAGAGGCGACCGGACTGACATTTGTGCAAATAGAATCACTGTAAATAAGAATCACAGACAGGCGGTTCCACGATTTTTCTGACCTGACCCATTTCACGCTGCTGTCTTCTGAGCAGATTATTAGCGGGCGAATCGTTTGTCGGTTCGCCCGCTTCGTATCAGACCTATTGTAGAATCAGCCGCAGGGCATGGCTTTCAATGACCTTATTTCGCTCTACCCTGATTCACAACCAGCCCTCACAACGTCTATCTATGGCCGTAGTAAAAGGAAAATCGGGGACTCCGACCACTTTTATCGACATAGGAGGAATCACGCTAAGGCGATGTCTACTGACTGACTATTCCTCAATATAAACAGACCTGATGGTGCAGCTTCCACTGGTCAGCAAGAGGTTAAGATCTTTACCGCCAGCACCTCTGGCACAATCGTTAGCCATCTCTTCAGTAATCTGGACCTCCCATTTCATGCCCGACGAAAGCTGGATGTTGTCCTCATAGACAGCGCTCCACCAACCATTCATCACACGACCGACACAATCGTCACTGGCCTCCGAAACGTCGATGATAAGCGTCTTGTGCCCAAAATAGAACTCATCAGGAAGGTAAGGGAGATACTTACCTTCAAAATCGCTGAAACGTAATGCTGCAGCATCCCAGGCACTTACGGTAAACGGCGGTTGCCACTCTGGATTCTCGCCATAAATCCAGGTCTTCTGGATGTCATTTACAACGACCGTGACTTCGCGGTCTGCGACGGCCTCCGTCTGATTACAGTTCATGAAGCGGAAATGCAGCTTCTTGGTCAGCGTCTCACCCTTTTTACCTTTTATCAGATAGACGCCGGTTTCGGATTCAGGAACCTTTGTCCCGTCTTCGAATTCACAGGTGAGGAAGGGCAGATAGTTATACGGAAGATCAAGTGACACCTTCAGGAAGCGGCCGTTACTATCGGCATTGCCATTCATATCCTGCTGAGTAATGGTGAGTTTCGAATCCAGCTCCTCGCTTGTCAATCCACGACGGCCAAACATCCAGTAGGTCTGTGTACGGTTTACCTCAGTCACACTGGTAAGCACCAGACCAGGATCGCCCGTATAGGCAGAGGTAAACTGGGCTTGTACAGGGTTACTCCTGACGATAAAACTCGTTTCTTTCTGGTTGGTATCATTGTACAGATAGGGAATCGGCGTTGCATCAGGTTCTGTCGTGATGGTAATCTCTCCACCGTTCATCTTTGCTGAAAACGCTTTCTCACTAATCAAGGTGGCGTCGGATGTGTACTTTCTGATTTTCTTATCCTTCATGCTGATGGTCATATAGGCAAAGGGGGCTGCCTCGCCGCTGGTCACGTCGATGCCCTTGCTGCTCAGATAGGCTTGCAGGTTATCGTCAGTGACACTCTCATAATGCCGGCCATAAGTAACGGGAATGCCACCGTTAGGCGTCAGTTCTGAGTTCCAACCGGTAAGGCCGTAGGAGCCAACCGTAACATAGCTACCTGAATTATAGTCACGGCTATTAAAGACTGCCCATGTCCATTGCACACCAGCAACGGCTCTCAGCATTTGCTCTTCATAGACGGGACGGCGCAGGGTCAGCGTACCCTTGCTGCTTGTCAACGTCATCGTGCTCCCATCGAGGCTGGTCAGGTTGTATTGCAATGTGCCGTCATTGTCCTCTCCCTTCTTGCTTACAGGCAGCATCGAGCCGTCAGTGAAGGTCACTTTGCAGATACGGTTTGCGTAATCGTCGGTCTTCGTTATTGTCAGCGTGCCCTCTGCCACTTGCTGGTTGTCACCATCATATCTTATGACCTTGTCGTTGATAATCTCGATACAGTCAAGCATGAGTTCATCGTCCTGATAGGTCCAACTACCCTGCATGGCATCAATGGCAGCCCCGCCTTCCATCGCCATAATCGTAGGCACGGCAAAGAATCCGTGATTGGCGTCATAACGCTGGGAATAGGTCGTAGGATTGTTGTCGTACTCCGATATTCCCCGGGGATTGGTGGTCTTGATGCCCCCGTTGTAAATCTCTGAATCCATCTGCTTATCGAGTGCCGTCTTACAATAGTCGTCACCCCAGCGGCGCATGTCGTTCCAGCGCACACCTTCGAAGGCCAGCTCCCAGCGACGCTCGTTCTGCAGGGCAGCCAGGCTGTAGGTCGTCAGTGCCGGAAGTCCCGCACGCTCGCGAACCTTATTGATACCATCTACAGTACCCGTCAGCTCGCTCTGCATCAGCAGCACGTCGGCAAAGCGGATAATGTTGAGCGGGTGAATATTGCCCATTTGGAGGTCTCCGTAAAAGTCATACATCACAGATTCAAAGTTTGGCGAATAACTGTATTCGCTCATCTTACAGGTGACGGGCGAGTTCTTCTTCTCGTGATACTGCGTCGCTTGGACTCCGTCTTTCTGTGTCCCAATCCTGTAGTCCGGCCATTCGCTGACATCCTGAATCGAGGCATCGCGGCGCATATCGTTAGGCTCTGCCTCTGCCCAGTCACTATAGAAAGCAGAAGAGACTGGTCCTACGCCATATCCATAACCGAAGGGGAAGGTGCTACCGTAATTCTGGTTAAGACGCATGCCCATATAGAGTGCGACGCGGTTGGCATAACCAATAGTCGTGTTTGAATTCCATGAGGCGTTCTTGTTGTACTTTATCTTAAAAAGAACCTCCGGATTCACGGCGCCGTCATCCTCAACCCATCTCAATCCCTGTCCCTTGGTATAGCTGTAGTCTTCGACCGTCAGCCGGTTGGTATAAGGCCACAGGTTACGGAAGTCCTTTACCAACGAGAAGCCGGAATTCATTACACAGTCGTTGATGTAGGCTATCACGTCGTTCTTTGTCAGCACTGAACCGTCGGGCAGCGTAACACTGGCATCGTTGGCAGCAATATCATGAACGCCCTGGTAGAACCCAGTATAGAACAGGAAGGAACGAGCCAGCAGCGCCTCGGCAGCATACTTACCCACACGGCTGTCGTCGACGGTCAGCGTGGGTGAATAACCCTCCATCAGGCTGATGGCATTCTTCAGGTCAAGCAGTATCTGTCCCCAGTTTGCTTCGGCTGTGGCTGTAGACATCTTCTCTTCCCAAGTGCCATTGATGACCACGGGAACGGGGCCAAAGATGGATGCCAGTTGCGAATAGTAGAACGCTCTCAGAAATAATGCTTCACCTCGGGCGTGGTCAATGTCGCTTTTCCTGACTTCGGCAGGCATGAAGTCGAGTTGGGTAATCGCGTTGTTGACATCAGCAATGGTCTTGTAATAGACATTCCAGACTTCGTCTTTGGGGTAATTGCCAGAAACCAGCAGGTCGGTTCCATGAAACATATAGTCTTGAAGGCCACCGCCAGCCAGCATCTCGTCACTGGCGATACAGGATACCATATACAAAAGGGCAAAAGGATTATATGTAGCAGCATACAGTCCCTCGTAGGCACCCGATTCCTGAGCTTTCAACAATACGTAGGGATTGCTGTAACGGTTATGGAAACGTATAGACTTCACATCACTCCACGGGAAGCCGGCAAACGAATTGTCATAGAAGTTGATGAACACTTTCGAGTTGTCCAGGAATTCAAGACTCTTCACATTGCCAAAGAGATAATTATACTGCTGGCCATACGTGGTAGTGATACGCAGGGTGTCTCCCTGCTGCGGAACCTGTGCACTGACACTCAATGCAACAAAGGCAAACAATGCAATAAACAGTTTTTTCATAATCGTGCCTCTCCTTATTCCTTGATAAACTTTACAGCCTGACGACCTACACGCAGGAGATAGACGCCACGGCTCAGACGCGACACATCGACAGACGAATTCTTACCGTTCGACTTGCCAAGATACTTTTGAGCTCCATTGGCAGCATAGATGCCAATCTCTGCTCCAGGAGTGATTCCTTCTATATAGAGGACATCACGGACGTGTCCCTTGACATGGAAGAAAGGTCCTTCCTTCATGGCACTCTGGACAGAATTAACCTCATCAGGGTAAAACTCAACAAGATTCATGTTGTAACTAACCACAGAGCTGTCGCTAAACTGAACCAGGATGTTGCCTGCCCGTGAATAGTCCAAAGTAATAAGGGTGGGAGTTTTCTGGATGTTCTCACCATTCACCTTAAAAACACCGTCTGCCCTACTGCTGCCAACAGCCAACAGCATGGCCATAAAAAGTAACAATTTCTTCATAAGCTAAAATATTTCAAAGTTTTCAATGTAGATTATTCCCCTTCGGTATCGATATAGAGTATCCTGCCATAGTGGTCGAAGAAGATGAATTGGGTGAACGCATCGTTTACTGGCCATGCATAGAGGGCAGCGTAGTCATCGTTGAATGTCACGTCTTGCAGCCACTCGTTGCCGGTGGTCATCAATGCCACATGGGTTTTGCTGTTTCGTGAGTAATATCCGGTATCGCCGGTATAGAGCACGCACAATTTGTCGTCGTGGGTGAGATAGAAATGGGTGGGATAGTATTCTGTGTTCTCGTCGTGCATCGTGTGCATCCATTCTATTTGTCCTTGGGCGTCCACCTTGACAATCATCGAGCATGGATAATATACGCCGGTCCACATCTCATAATGCCCTAAGAAGTATGTGTTGCCCTGATTGTCTCTGACAGACTGGATGAAGTCTAAGTCATAGTCAAAATCCCTGTCTTCCGATTGGTCTGACGACGTGCCGACCACTTTACCCTGAGCATCGAAAGTGACGGCCACCAGCGTCTCGGTGCCTTTCCTGCCCAGTGCCACCACTTGGCCGTCAGCCGTCTCGTGAACGATATCAAGCCGGTCTACCAAATCGGAACTCTCCTCGCGAATCAGCCGGCCGTCGGCATCTAAGCGTGCAAAGTAGTAAGTGCCTGGAGTCTCGCCTCTGCCCACAATGGCCATGCCGCCGTCCTTGCATGCATAAGCTGCAGTGATGAAGCCTTCCTTCAGTTCCGGGGTGTACTGGTAGAGTACGTCGCCAGTCTCGGGATTTACCTTATATGCCGTTTTTGACCATGCTGCTACGTTGCCTTCCTCGGAGACGGATGCTTCGGTAGCCGCTATGTTGCTTCTCCACTTCACCCGTCCGTCGGCATCGGTACGGCGCAGGCGGTAGTCTTCGTCGGAATAGTAGTAGTATCTGTGGGTGAAGTCGAGGAAGTCGCCTCCTGGAAGTTGGCGGACATAGCTGATTTCCTCCTCATTGTTCCCATAGAGATCCATCTCGCGCCAGCCTATCACGGTTGCATACGACTTGGGCGTGGTGAATGTCGTCTCTCTCTTGAGGACTTTTACGCCGTCGAAGGCGGTAATCAGCAGATGATACTCCGTGCCGGGCGTCAGGGCACGCAGCGTCACCTTCTCCTTGGCAATTGTCTTGACGAGCACGCCGTTGAGGTATATATAATGTGTCAAGTCTTTGTAGAGCTTAATCTCGACACGGTCGGTATGAGGCAGCACCATGGCGGGAAGCTCGCCGTAACTGTACGAGGGTTCTTCCTGACCGTAGGTAGCCTCTTCCCAGATGGTATCTTTACTGCATCCGGCAGTCACCAATGCTGCGGCAACGAGCAGGATTGATGTTATGACTGTTCTTGTTTTCATTTGAAGTCGAAGTTAATGAAGTGCATACACGTGGCGCCGGGATAGTCCATGTCTTTCAACATAGGGCCCAGGATGAGTTTGCCGTTATGGAATGTGGCGGTCAGGATGGCAGAGCCTAACACCCTGACGTCGTAAAGGCCTAACAGCTCCCATTGCCTCGTCTTGAAGTCATAGCTGTAGATGCAAGGGTTTCCGCTGTCGACGTCGGTGGCACTTCCGGGATGGCCGGCATAGACGAGTTTGCCGTCGTGCTCAAGGAGACATTGCCCCCAGTTGTTGGAGAGATATACCGACGTCAGTTGCGACACCTTTTCCCATTCATCCTTGTTTGAATCATACACCCACAGGAATCCGTGAGGTGTCATCACGTAGCCATTGGTCTCGCCATTGCCCGTCTGCATCACGTCCTCCCCGGTGGGTATGTCGGCAACCCTTGTCCATTGACCATTGGCCAGGTCATACTTCCACGTCTCCCTACATCGTATATCAGGGGTGTTGTAGTCATCGTCCGGGAACTGTCCGCCACAGAGATATACATTGCCACCGGCAGCGAACATCTTCATGTTATGAATCTCACCCGTCACAGGCAGGTTGCCCAGATCCTTCCAGCTGTCGGTCAGTGGATTATACTCATACAGCTTGTTCTGCACCGATTCGCTGCTGGCACCATACGCCTTATATATATCAGTGATGCCATACGCCTTGGAACCTACAGCTACCATTTCCGAGATGTAATAGTCCACATCCTTGTGCTTGGTCCATGTCTTCGTATTGAGGTTGCAAGATACAAGTATTCTGGATTCCATACTGGTGAAATAGTACATTTCATCGCCTATCCTGAACGACGCTCTGGCATCGTATGGCTGATCCCGGAACTGGCTGAGCGGAACCGTCTCCTCCTCTTCCGCTTTCAAGGGCAGGATCCTAATCTTCTTCGGCAGGGGGATTTCAGCTTCCGGCCAGTGCAGGGCGACATCGTAAATGCCTGGCTCAATGTCTGTCATCGTTACCTCCATCATGGTGTCATCTTCGTCTTGTTGGAGCGAGCCGTCCCATACTACAGGGTAGATGTGGTTGCCAACCCTGACCTCAACGGGCTTGCCTTTCATGGCTGCCTTCACAAGAATACTGAAACGCCTTCCCGACGAAAAGTGAAGTGCTATGTCGTCGGTCGCATGTTTATAGGGATATGCACGCCCCTCATAGCGCACCTCCTCCTGATAGCGTGGCTGTCCCCAGATGAGCAGATAACTCTCGGCCGTCATTTTGGCCGGACTGACAAAGAGCGACCTTGACTTGAATGAGTTCTTCTCGGTCCTCAGCACGGCGCTTACTATGTATTGGTCGTCAACGACTGGCACGGTGAACGTCTCCTGAACTTTTTGCAGGCGGTCTTCTCCGAGTTCCACGTTGATGGTGGAAAGGGCCTTGTCCACATCCTTTGCGTCATAAACCAGTAACTGCAGGCTATGCTTGAAGAACTGCTCGCCCTTGTCCACAGTCATATAAGCCGTAAACGAATTGTCAGAGGCGGCTACACACGAATCCAGGGTAATGCTCGGAAGCTTATAGTCCTCTGCCTCCTTATACTCCTCGGTGGTACAAGCCATTAACGTCAGCAAAAAGGCAAATAACGAAATGTATTTCTTCATACTGTGTCCCCATTTCTGCGGGTCTATTCTTTTAGGGATGATTAACGTATATTATTGCAAAGGTATATAATATTTAAGAATAAGCAAAAGAATAGGAAGGGAAAAAATGGAAAGATGAGTATTTAATTGACATGTATTAAGTTCAATAACAATTTGCAGGACTCTTGTGGCATCCAGAACGACAGGATTTATGGGCGGACGCCGAAGTCCTTGCGCTGCTCGTCGTTGATGGCACGGACGGCCTGACGGCTGTCGAAGCGCGTGGGGCCGGTGATGAAGTCGGGCACGTTGAACGACAGGAAACGCTCGCGGTAGAAGCGGCGGGGGTTGCGCTGGGGCAGCATGAAGGCCTTGGTGGCTACGCCGTTGGTATCGACATGACAGAAGTAGGGGCGCGTGTAGAGACCGTCGTCGCGACGGGAACTCAGCACGAGCCAGCGCGAGTTGGTGCTCCAGTTGTGGAACGACTCGGTGTCAGGGGAATTGGCTTGGGTTAGCGGGCGAATACGCCCTTCACCGGACAGGTCGAGAAGGTAGAGGTCGGCCTCATGGTGCCAGATGCTGAACTGGCCGTAGTCGGCGAGCGTGTAGCACAGGAAGCGGCCGTCGTAGGAGGGACGGGGGAAGGAGACCGACTTCTTCTGAGCTGCGGCATCGACGATGACGTCAATGGTGCTGCCGAAGGTGCCAGTAGCGGGGTCGAAGTCAATGCGGCAGAGGTTATAGCGGATGGAGTCGAGCTGATGGCTGCCCTCAGGCTGGGCTTGGGCCGCACAGAAATAGAGCGAGCGGCCGTCGGCTGAGAAGACGGGGAAGGTCTCGTAGACGGAGTCCTGCTTGACGAGGGGCGAAAGCAGCAGTTCGTTTTTCTCGACATCGTAGACCTGTAGGTCGGAGGCTTCGTCGAAGACCTCGATGCGGTTGGGGTCGGCACTGTGGAACAGCTGTCTCGTCGTATTGGTGGAATAGGCAATGTAGCGGCCCGAGGGATGCCAGTAGGGATAGACGCAGAGGCCGAGCGTCTCAGGGGTCTTGGTGTTGTAGGCGGTGACGGGACCGTAGTCTTTGCGCAGCAGGGTGGCACCGTGGGGGCCGCGGATATGGAGACTCATGTCGGCCGGGTTGCCCCGGTTGAAGCTGTGACAGTTGACGCAGCCATCGAACTGTGTGTTCTCAATCAGCGGACGCTCGTCGAACGACGAGAGGTCGCGCTCGTAGATGCCCATCTTACTCCACACCTCATAGCCCGGCGCGATGAGTCGGTAGCAGAGACCGTAGTCGATGCTGTCGGGGCTGACGTAGACGGAGAACGGCTGATAGGTGTGCCAGCCGTCGTCGTACTTGGCCGAGACGCTGACGGTGAGCGAGTCGCCGGGGTTCGCGGCAAGCAGGGCGTGCCAGTCGTCGAGGTCGAAATCGGCAGACTCGTCGCCCTGGGCGTGCAGACTGTTTCCGTGGCTGTCGGTAATGACGGCATCAATGCGAAGTGCCGTCTCGTCGGCCATGTTAAAACAGAGCGGTGCAATGTTCACGGGGACGGTGACGCCGAGGTAGTCGGGATATATCTGAGGCAGCACGGACTCCTGCCTGGCATTCTCAACGGTCTCGCTGCAGCCCATCAGCCCCATCAGCCCTATTAAAATATACAGAATCTTTTTCATTGCTCAGTAGAAATGAAGTTATTATAGCCTTCGCGGTCGCCCGTCAACATATAGTAGGCCAGCAGATACTGATAGGCCAAACGGTTGTCCTTATTACGATTGTAGAGGCTTTTGAGCATCTCGGGCGTCACGTGGTCGCTGAAGTAGAAGTCTTCTGTGTAGGCCGACTGGCGCAGTCGCCCGTACTCGGGATGACGGTCAATGGCCTCCTCATCGCCTAACAGCGGCAGCGTCTCGTTGGCCCAGTCACGATAGAAGAGCGTCTTCTGCAGGGCCGAAAGATACTTGCGGGCCACGGCGTACTGACCGTTGATGAGGTTGGTCTGTGCCAGCCGCTTGTAGCAACGGCCACTCTTCTGGAAGTCGAGAATGGCTTCCTGGGCCTCGAACACTGTGCGCTGCGCAACATTGATCATGCCCAGCTGATAGAAGGCCTCAGCTGTAGGCAACGGACTGGTGGCATCTTCCTTGACATCGGGCAGCAGTCCGGCAATGCCGTTCTGGTTATAGTTGGCCATCTGTTCCAGGAGCATGCCGTGCATGGCCAAGGCCAGGTTCTGTACCGTCACGCCAATCTGGTTGTTGGGCTTCTCGGCATTGACGGTTTCAAGTATGCGGTTCCATTGCTGGTAGCGGGCCATGAAGTCGTACTGCATCACCTTCTCGGCCTTGAAGTTGGCGTTCTTCCAAACGAGGCAGCCCATTAAAATGAGAAATGAGAAATAAGAAATGAGGAATGAGGAATGGGAGGCGGAAAGCCAGCGATGGCAGGCACGGGCTATGAGTGGGAGGACGACGGCAGACAGCCAGGCGGCATAAAGCAGCGTGGGGAAGACTGTCGGGTAGCGATGGTAATGGCTGCCGGTCCAGGCAGGTCCCACCATCCAATAAACGACGGGAATGGCAACGATAATCAGAACACGTCGAGTCCAACCGTTTGGGAGCCGACCGAGGCTCCAAATAGCGAGCAGCGTGAGCAGAACGGCCCAGACGCCCCCTAACAGTGCATTCTCGTCGAGCAGGAAGAGCCAGAGCAGCAGCGAGGGCACATAGCTCAGTCCATAGAGCCATCCCCACTTGGCCAGCCGGAGCGTCAGTAACTGCACCGCCGAGAGCAGGACTGCAATAATACCAGCTCCCACCCAGGCAAAGAGGAAAAACTGCGTGCAGAAACGCCCTAACAGGTCGGCCACTCCGCCCGGCAGCCTGACGATGTCCCACACATAGTTGCTGTCGAAGAGAAACAGCTGGTACTGCTCCTGGTAATGCAGATGGTGCGGATAGGCCAGTCCGAAGAAGAGGAGGACTGCCACACCGAAAAGGAACGTATATATAATATGTATATGCTTCATTTGAATCTGTTATGGGTGCTCTCTGGGAATTCACATACCAATTATTCTTCTTTCTTCTGACGAAAATCCGTATAACGTTGCTAATAAATCGTCAATAGAATGTTCGGCTTCTTTGTCGCCGTCGAGAGCCTGGTCGACGAGAGCATCTATCCTTGCCATGTCTTCTTCTGAGGGGTGTTCAATGACGGGTATCAGCTTGACGAACTGGGGCTTGTACTCATAATAACCGGCATTGCGCACCACAGCAATCGTCTGCATAAAGAAGTCCGCCAGCCGGGAATTGAGCACAGCCAACAGGTATTTCGTTCCTGAAGTCACCATCACAGCGGGAGCATTGATGTGCATATCCTCAGGCATCCAGGTGCATGAAGCCTGGTTATTCAAATTCCCCCAGGCTATCTTTGTCTCCTTAAAAGCTTCATGGAATGCGATGTTGTCAGATGTCTCATACCATTTATGGGAGGTCTTCTTGCGCGACTTAATCGCCTGACCATTGGCATCATGCAACTCTTTGCCATCCATCACTACTGTCTTGCCCTTTTGTTCGAGGAACAGGCGTCCAAACTCGCCCATCTTCTCTTCGTCGTTGGCAATGTCGGCATGTCCTTGCGCTATCAGCCAATCTTTGGCATAGAACAGCAGGTGGTGCTTCAGTGCCGGATAGTCTTCGATGTCAAGTTTCAGCGAAGGATAGAAACCTATCACCCACTTGTCTGCCCATTCGTGGTGATAGCGATGGATGTCAACACCCTCGATGAAGGGGTGCAGTACGGCTTCGGTGCGTGCTTTTTCCTCGTCTGTCTGGCAGTCGGCCAGTATCTGCTCGCGTTGGGCGGTAGTGATGATGAAGGCATCGTTGCGACCTGTCACAACACCTCTTGCAAACTTTATGTTCTCCCACTCTCCCAGCGGCCTGCCCTTCTCCAGCATTTTTTGCATCAGGCTCCGCTTCTCGTCGGGCAGGATAAGCCACTGCTGGTTTTCCTGGAACTGACAGGGCAGCCGGTTGTCCTGGAAGAACTGGTCAATGTTCTTCACATCGTCCACGTCCTTTCCTTCGGTGGTGGCACAAAGCGTTCTCACGCCTTGGTTTTCGCCGTTGCCTGCCAGCAGGATGTTGTTCACCACGGTGGCTCGCTTAAAGAGGTTCAGTCCGGGGAAGTCGAGCAGCATCAGCGGCTGTGAGTGCTTCACGAGATAGTTGCGAAGATTCTTGGCAGCATCGTTGCGCATCCATTTGTCCGACGTGATAAAGCACAGCAGACCGTCGGGACGAAGCAGTTGCAATGCCCGCTCGTAGAACAGGAAGTAGATGTCGCCGTTGCTGTTGAAAGTGTCGTATTGCCGTTGCCTGTACCGCTTGCGCAAGCGTCCTCCTTCGGCTCCAAGCGCAATGTACGGCGGATTGCCTATGAGTATGTCGAAGCCTTCAAAGCGTCCGTTCTCGTCGAGCAGCTCCGGAAACTCCAGCATCCACTCCAAGTAGTTCTGCTCCGTGTCTTCCCCATTCACCCGGGCTATCTCGAAATCGAGGAAGTCCGACTGTATGTGTTGGCGCAGTTCGCGCTTAATGGCAAATAGCTGACGCTGTATATCGAAACGTTTGTCATGCCCCGTCCCCTGTTTGTAAGCATCTACCAAGGATTTGTATTCCTGGGTGATTTCCCGGATGCTCTTTGAGGCTGGTACACGTGAGGCGGCTTCGGTCTTCACCTTGACTTCCAAGTGCGACATCAGCGCGTCGCCCTGCTTGATGTTGATGTCGATATTGGGCAGCGTCTGCAGTTGGCCCTTATCGTAGAAGGCATTCTTCAGCAGTTCAATCCACAGTCGCAGGCGGCAGATGTCAACACTCTTGGGATTGATGTCGGCACCATAGAGGCACTGGCTGATGATGCGGCGTTTTTCTTCGAAGAGCGTGCGCTGCAGGGCTGAGGCTTCTTTGTTGTTTTGGTCATAAACGAAAGAGCGTTGGAATTCCTTGTCTGTAATGATGAGTTCATCGTCTCCGATAGTGATTGACCACCCCTTGATGCGCTCATTTGCATAGTCCAAAGCGTTGTCTGAATAGCAGAGTATATGCAACTGTTGTTTTATCGCTATCATTTCGTTCAATGCCGACACGAGGAAGTGTCCGCTACCCACCGACGGGTCGCAGATTTTGATGCCGTTAATGACCTCATTGGCCTCGCGCCGGATGTCAGGCTTGGTGTAGTCCAGTTGTTCCACCACCTCGTCGATGCTCTCACAGGGCTTTTCCCATTGGAAATGCTCGTTCATGCGCTTCACCACCATCCGCTCGATGGTTTCGCGGCACATATATTCGCAGATGTAGCCCGGCGTGAAATAGGCGCCCTCCTTGTAGCCATTGATTTTCTCGAAGATGAGGCCCAGTACGGAGGCGTCAATCAGCGTCTTCTGTTCTTCCTCCTCTTCCTCTTCCGTTTCGTATGAGCCGAAATCATACGACTCAAGGAAGCGGAGCAGATATTCCAGTGAGTCCACTTTCTCCTTCCACACCCGCCCCCGGCTGTCCTTCAGCACCGTGGCCGGATAGACGTTCATGGGGCCGTGGGGCAAGGCATTGATGGTGAAGTACTGCCTCTCCAGCTCTGAGACCTCAAACAGGGCACTGTTCAGATAGGGAATGCGCCTATAGCGGTCACGGATCCGCAGGTCGCGCTCTTCCTCCGTCTTGCTTAACACCTTGAAGAACAAGTCGAACAGCGAATGATAGCTGTCCACCAGTGACGGGGCAGTTCCTGTCGGCGACAGGAACTTATACTGCCGGTCGCCACCGTTGAAATTGACGAGCTGCGTTTCCAGCAGCTTCAGGAATAGTATGCGGTTTATCCACGAAATGACGAGGCCCATGGCCGTGTCATAGAGTTCGTCATCCTTCACGCCCAGCGCTGTGAGATGCCAGATGGCCTGCTCAAGCAGTGAGAACTGCTCGCGTTTCTTCTCCGGCAGGCGCTGAATGACGTCAAGTTGCCCCACACGGGTTTCCTCGACTCCCATCAGGTAGAGCAGCTCGTTGTAGAACTGCGTGTCCAGATGGTTGTGGTCAAAGTCGTATGGCAGCATACAGAGGTGGATGGGCGAGAAGAACTTGCACTGGGCCTCGAAACTGCGCTTTCGCAAGATGGCGGTGTCGTCAAGCTGTCCCGCGAACTTGCGCAGGTCGAAATAGACATAGCTGAACTGCTGCTGAACCTTACGCACTTCGGGGGCGATGACCTCCTGATAGATTTCGTCACGGGTCTTGTTCTCACGCTCATATCGCTGAATCTCGCTCCACAGCTGACGGTTCTTGCCAAAGAAGTTATAGAACAGCTTGCGTTCAAACACATACCATTCATAGCCGTTGGTAACCGCCAGATGCTTGATTTCCCTGTTTTCACGCTCCTTTTCCTCCTTCATATAGTAGAGCACGAGCTGGATGAAACCCTTGCGGTCGAAATGACCATCGCATGGCATTTCCGAAATATTGCCGGGTGCCTTCATCTCCATCAGTACCCAAGGCTTCTGACTGTCCGGACCATAGATAGCCTGGTCCACCTTCTTGCGGGTATTGACCGAATAAGGGTCACCATAAAACGTATGGGTAAGGAAATCGTGAATCCAGGTCTTGTTGTATTCTTCATCCTCTTGGTCATCCAGCTTGGACAGCAAGGAGGCCAGTTGCAGGCGGAATACGTCCTTGGTCTCCTTCGTCTCTTGATTGCGAAGGAAACTGCGGCTTAATGCCCTGTTGGGGTTAATTATCATTGCCATTCAATGGGTGTTCTTTAGTTGCACTTCTATAACTCGGGGGTGGGGTCTGTATTGTTATTATTCATGCCTGCTTTCGTTTTACGAAAAGTTTTCTGCAAAAGTACTAATATTTTTCTGATAAATCAAAAGATTAAATGTTTTTCTTCATGCCGTAGGCGTAAAAGGCTATGCTCCTCGTTCTCTCAAGAAGCTAAAGTGGACTCGTGTTTGGGATACAAGGATGCCCCCAAGACTTAGATTCAGAAAAAATCCATCACATCCGTCACAGCTACGAAAAAGTCTGACAATCAGAAGGATATGTTGTGACGGATTATGGTGACGGGTGACGGATGCTCGGCGGTGACGGATGAATGTCGATGTTCACGGGCGGTGAATGATTGTTCACGGGCGGTGACAGCGGACTGCCAAGATGACCGTCCTGTTGCGCGCCCGCATTCCTCCATCCGTCATCCGTCACCCCTATCCATCACACCGTAACATACTGATTACAAGTACGATAGGGAAAAAGTGACGGAATGACGGATTCTTTATTTAGGCGTATAGGTCATTTTCAACATCGTTTAAAAGGCTCGGCTGAATTCTTCGACACTGATTTTGACAGGCTCGACCATGAACTCCGGACGGTTGTAGCTCTTCAGGAGGCTGACGTGCAGTTCGGGGTCTTCCTGCGGCAGAAGGAAGGCCTTGGCGAATTTCCCATTGTTGAAATAGGCGAAATAGACACGGCTGTAGTTGTCGTCGTCGCGGCGGCTGGCCAGCATCATCCAATGGCCGTTGCTCGACCAGGAGGGGTAGCTGTCAGAAAAGTCTTTACTATTGACGAGGGAGAGATCGATGGGCGTAGAGTTTTCAGCATTGAGAGGCGTACCAGTATACTGTTCCAACGGAATACAAACGATGTCGCCATCATGGTGGCGGCTATGGAAACAGCCATACTGCCCTATGGCAAACAGCAGATAGCGCCCGTCGGGGCTGATGCGTGGCAGGGTGACGCTCTTATTGTCAGAAGCAGCATCATAAACAAGTTCCTCATCACCGAAGTTATGGGTTTCCACGTCGAACGAACGGCGATAGAGGTTGTATTGTATCTTCGCGTAGGTGGTTCTGATGTCCTGACCTTCCATCTCTTCTGGCAGGGGAACAGACTTGCCGTAATAGAGATATTTGCCGTCGGGCGACCAGGTAGGATAAATCTCCAAAAGCGTGGAATCGTTGCTGACGATGCTCACCGAGTCGGTCTCTACATCGTAGAGAATCAGGTCGCTGGCTTCATCGTAGACCTCAATCTTGTTGGGATTGGACGTATGGAATGCCTGCCGGGTCTTATTGGTCGAGAAGGCTATGAGCTTGGCAGTAGGATGCCAAGAGGGATAGACGCCGGAGGAGATGGTATAGTCGCGCTTCAGATTGACCTTCGACACCTTGCCGTCGTTCACAATGATGGTGCCGGCATTGGAGAGGCGCACATGGAAGAGCATGTTGTCGGTCTTATAATTCTGATAGCTGTGGCAGTTGATGCACTGGCCTTTCTCCCTGTCATTCATGGTTATCTCGTTGTTGAAGATCTGCGTCTCCTCGAACGTGGAAATGTTGCGCTGGGCTATCTCCATGAAGGTCCACGCGACATACGACGGTTCAATGAGGCGATACGACAGGTATTCGTCGATGGGTTCCTCGGCTATATGTATCTCGAACGGGCTGAATGACAGCCACTCGCCCTGTTTCTGGCCCCAGACCTCCACCTTGATGCTTTTACCTTTCGAGGCATCAAGCATGGCGTGCCATTCCTCCTCAGGAATCTGCACCTTTACGCCATGGCCGTAGGTCTGCTGCTGGCCGTCGGGGGTGGTGAGACGAGCCACGCACTCATCATACTCGTCAGCAGGGAGCATGAAGTTGAGCGGCGCAATGTTGCAAGGCACGGTGACATCGCAATAATCGGGGAAGATGGCCGGAAGCACAGAGGACACGGAGAAGGCGGAGGGCACAGAGGGGTGACCGCCACAAGATGCCATCAGCCAACAGCCAACAGCCAACAGCAGGAAATTGATGTAGATATATCTTTTCATAACTTATGATGCAACTTCGTGTCCAACATTACCACGTATATTAATAGGTTTGCGTCCGAAGAGATTGTACCACCAATAGGTGTCTCCAAATTCTTCACGTAATTCCTCACCGGCCTGGTCAAGTGTCATGCCTGGCTTCGCCTTTTCCTCCAAAGTAGTCCAGAACAGTTTATAGCGGTCGTAAACGGCCTGTTCAACGGGAATCATCATGCGCTTTTCTTCCGGGGCCTTATCCATATACAAGATATAAGCCTCCTGAGCATGAACAGGAAACTGCTCGTTCATGTGAAGCTTCACATAGTTGCGCAACGATGGCCAGAAACGGCGCGAGTCGCAACGCAGCATGGAATAGAACAATGCCTGTTCTGAAGCCACTTTACTGTCGGACTCATACCAAAGACTGATGCCATTGACAAGATAGCTGTCGCTGTTCTCAACACCGGTGAGTTCATCAGGATAGCATTTCTGCAGCTCCTTTATCTTTTCAGTGACAGGCGCCGGTTGCCAATCGCCGTAGAACGGAATATGGTGCAATATGGTCGTATAGCGCTCCACCAGTTTCTCATCACCTACAGCCAAGGCACAACGGGCAAGCATCTTCAGGTAGAAGGGCGAGAAGCCGGCCTGTACGGCATTCTCGAAGCTCAGGCGGATGGCCTCGTTCAACATGCCGTAATTATAATACACCAGCGGCGACGCGATGTCCAAAAGGGTGACGTGGAGCTTATCGGGGTTGTAAATATCCGCAGCGTCGTTACCCAATTTGAACGAACGGTCGAGCAGGCCGCCCTCGTTCATCAGGGCAATATTCTTGAGAAACATCATCGTGCTGGTTGGCTTATGGTTGGCCTCTGCCATACTGAGCACTTCCTTCCAGTTGTCGTCGCAAGCAATGCGCACCATGTGCATCTCGTCGATGTAGTTCTTATCATGATACATGAGCGACGTGGTGAAGACGATGCAGACTATGACACTCAATGCCGGCACAAACCATTTAGCAAGATACCTGCCACACAACGAGATAAGCACAGAGACAGCACCCAGCACCCAGAACGGGATGGAAAGATGCTCAGTGCAGTCGCTTGCTGTTATGAAGCGGGGCAATCCGGCCAGTATGACATCGTCGAATTTCTGATTCGAATAGAACTGCGTATGCCAGATAGAAGCGGTAAAGACGAGCAGGACAATGCCTAAAAGTTCTCGCCAGGTGGGTTTTCCGGCAACCACTAAACAGAGTACGAAAAGCAGGGCAAACCACCCCAGCACCGGATAGAGGAAAAAGGCCAGCAGATACCAGACGAGATGCCACTTGCGTGGTGTGCTATGCGCAGCCCACAGGAGCAGAAGCATGATGAGATAGCCTACCGACTGAGAGAACCAATAGCCGCGGATGGTTGAGACATATACCCAGTAGCCAAGGTCGACAACCGACGTGAGCAGACAGGCTACAGGCAAGAGCATCAGTGCGGAGGCACTGGTCTGCAACCTGAATGCTTTTGCACCCACAAAGAAGATAAGCACCCAGATAGCCGCCAGCACACCAGCACCGAAGGCCGGATGACAGAATAGCTGGGTGAGCCAGGCTCCAACATACTGCATCAGGCCAAAAGGCTTCTGCATAAGGGTATGGAAGAATGGCGCACCGAAGATAAACTCGGAACGGTCGTGGGCCGTATAAAACACCTCCTCGTTTATATATAATAGGTACGCGACAAACGATATGAAAGCCAATAAGCTTACATAGAAGACGGTCCGGGACAGATTGCTTTGTTTAGTCATTATCTTTAGATGAAAGGCTGACTCATTTCTATGAATGAGTCAGCCTATTATTGTTATACCGATAAGGAATGGTTATTCCTCATAGTAAATAGCGTTTATCTGGCAGCTGCCAGAGGTAACCATGATGTCAAGATCCTTACCAGCGCCACCGCCACCACGGGCACAGTCCTTGGCAATAGCCTCGGTAAGAGGAAGTTCCCACAGACCGTTCGTGAAATGAACATCCTTATCATCATCATAGCGTGCGCTCCACCAACCGTTCATAACACGGCCAGCACAGTCGGGCGTAGCTTCTGAAATGTCGAAGATAAGGGTCTTGAAGCCCCAGTACACATCGTCAGAAAGATAAGGCAAGAAACCTTCCTTTCCATTGATATCGGTGAACTTACCTTCATTATCACTGAAGCGCATGCAAGCAGCATTCCAAGCAGCTGGCTTGAAAGGAGCCTGCACAGCGGGATCCTCACCATAGATATAGAACTTCTGAAGCGGGTCGGTAATGTCCTGGCAGTTTATAACGAAACTGTCCTTAAGCATGGTACCATCGGCACAGAGAGCAGTCAGGAATACCTTATGCTGAGTATCCTTATAATTACCGTTCTCATCCCTGTCAACCTTCATCTTCTTCTTGGCATAGTTGCCGAGTAGCTCCTTGCCACCAAGAGTCCATTTGGCATTGACAGGTGCAGAGGTCATACATGTTATGACGTTACCGTTCTTGCCGTTGGATGCCTTGTCAACAGTAACACTTGACTGAGCTCTGAGTTCCTCGGCAGTGATGTGACCATCATTGCTGATATCCTCATGAGTAGCATCGCAGGCATACAGCATACTTACTGCTGCGAAAAACAAAAATATCTTTTTCATATTTAAATCGAATTATTTGATTAATTATAGAGATCAACGTATTGTGTCTCAGGATTGCTTGCATCCCAGCCTTTGTTCTGCTTAAGCTTACCCTCCATCAGAGTAATCTGTGACTGAGGCTTGGACAAGAAACCATCAGTATCAGCATAACGCTTTGCCCACGAGCAGGTCATGTGCTTCATCGAGACCTTGTTTGCTACATTACCCTTTACGACAACCTGCTTGCCAGCCTGTGCCTGAAGAGCCTTGGCGGCGTAGCAGTTCTCACCACCGTCCTTACCAGACCAGCGGCGCATGTCGTTGAAGCGAATGCCCTCAAAGGCGAACTCCCAGCGGCGCTCGTCCTGAACGGCCTTCAGAGAGTAAGCTGTCTCCTTGACACCGGCACGCTTCTGAACCTGGTTCATGTACTGAGCATCACCGGTAAGCTCGGTCAGCATCAGCAGCACGTCAGCATAACGCATCAGGTAGAAGTCCTCGAAGTGCTCACCCTGCATGGGGTTGTCAAGCGTGCCCTTGAATCCTTCTTCAACACCATGCCACCATGGAGTGTCGCCTGTCATCTTGTCAGTAGTGACACCGCACCACTTCTTCACAGCATAGCCAGACTCCTCACAGTCGTCCTTTACGTATGAATATGCAGCAAGCTCATGGTCACAGTCAATCAGAGAACCAAGCTTACGGATATCCGGACCGCTGGTCTGCTCAGCAATGGTCCAGTCGTCCCAGATATTGCATGAGGGAGTACCCTGGCCCCAGCCCTGAGTAAAGGGATAGGTGCAATCACGGTTACCATTGTTACCGTTTACACGAAGTGCCCACCAGCAAGAAAGATAGTTGCAATACATACGTGAGGTAGAATAGGTACCACCATTTTCAATTGCGCCATTAATACCCCAGCTGGAAGCATTCATGAACTGAATACCGAAGAGCTCCTCATCGTTACCGTTACCCATGCCAGGCATGTCGAAGCAATTCTCACGCTTCATGTCGGCAATGAATGCGTATGCATGATTATTATTGGTCTTATTGCCTTTCTCATCGAAATATTCTGCGGGCAGACCATTATCGTGAGCCTCATCCCAAACATAGCTGTTGGAATACTGCCAGAGTGAACGGTAGTCCTCAAGAAGCTTGTAAGCACCACTGGAAACAACGTCCTTCAGAGCAGCAACGACTTCAGCCTGAGTAAGGTTTTCCTTTTCGCAGCCCTCCTGCTTAACCAGGTTGATAGCAGGGGCAGAGCCAGCAGCCAACTCACCAGCCTTCTTGTAGAAGCCGGCCCAGAACATATAGGCACGGGCAAGGAATGCCTCGGCAACGTACTTGTTGGCATGACCGGAGCTCTTCGTCGTACCCATCAGGTTCATACCCGACACAAAGTCAGAAAGAATCTGCGGGTAAATCTTTTCTTCAGCGCTGACCTCCTGTCTCATCTCGTCAGTGATAGTGGTAGACGTAATCAGAGGTACATCGCCGAACAGCTGTGTGAGCCAGAGCGTGTAGAGACCGCGCATGAAATAGCCCTCACCGAGAAGCTGTTTACGCTTAGCCTCATTACCTGTCCAGGTAATGTTGTCGATGGTCTCAATCTGGTTGTTGGCACGGTTAATACCGCCATAAAGAAGGACAAATGCCTGCTGGTATTGGTCAACACTCATCTCAACGAGATGATGCATGGCCTTCACCTTGTTGTCCTGCAAGCCGCCTGAACCATAGCAGTTGTCAGACATGACTTCCCACCAGTAGAAAGGATTCTGCGTATCGGCATCTCCACCGCCCATGGTGTTCATGATACTATAGGTTGCCGTATTCAGTGCCTCCACATCTCCGATCTTACCGGGGAAGGTAGCTTGAGTAGCGTCGGTAACACGCGGATCGGTGTCCAACATGTCATCGCAGGATACAAATATTGTTGCTGAACAAACAACAAATGCTGATAAAATATATTTCTTCATAACTTAATGTCGAATTAGAATTTAATACTTGCACCAATCAAATAAGTACGAGACGGCGGGTAAAGACCCAGGTCTATACCAGAAGCCCAACTGTCAGCACCGGCAGAGTTACCAACCTCAGGATCGAGGCCTGTGTAACCCGTGAAGGTAATGAGGTTCTGAGCCTGTACATAGAAGCGGAGCTGCTGGAACGGGCAACCCTTCCAAATGTTCTTGAAGTCGTAGCCGAGCGTAACAGTCTTGATCTTAAAGTAGTCAGCATCCTCCATGTAACGTGTAGATACATAGTTGGTATTTGCGTGACCTGTACCAGAAATACGCGGCTCATCGTTTGAAGTACCCTCACCGTGCCAACGATTCAGGATTGTGGTATCGTAGTTATGCCACCATGAATCGCTGAACGAACGGTATGAACGCATAATCTGCATACCGAATGCACCGGCACCGCTGACGGCAAAGTCAAGACCCTTCCAGTTCAGGCCGAGGTTGACACCCAGCATCACGTCAGGATTGGGATTACCAATCTCGTGACGGTCGCAGATGTCATTGCCCTCACCGTCCTTTGCTTCTGCGTATGTAATCACACCGTCACCGTTCCAGTCGTCCCAAATGCAGTCACCGGGCTGTGCATTGTCAAGGACTGCCTTGCCTGCTGCACGGGCGTCGTCAATCTGCTGCTGGTTCTGCCAGATGCCGCTGTAAGACATGCCGTAGAAGTAACCGATAGGCTTGCCAATCTGAGCACGGTAAATGTACTCGGTACCCTGCGAGAGGATGCTATTAGCACCGTTGATGTAGCCATTCTCGTTGGCGATACGTGTTACTTCGTTCTTGTTGGTAGCCAGGTTTACACCGACATTGTAGCTGAAGTCCTTGCCAATCCTGTCGTTCCAAGTAATAGCAAGCTCAACACCCTTGTTCTCAACGTCACCACCATTGATGTAAGCGGGGTTAGTACCCTCGATAGCGATACGGGGAGCTACGATGAGCCAGTCCTTAGTGGTCTTCTTGTACCAGTCGAAGTTCAAGCCCAGACGGCTGTTAAGGAAACGGGCGTCGAAACCTAAGTCGAGCTGCTCAGAGGTTTCCCATGTTACATCAGGATTCGGTACGATATTAGCATAGGCACCTACATTGGGCTTACCATTTAAAGTAACATCCATGCTGTCGCCGAACTTATAACCGCTATCACCTGAACTGCCAGACTGAGCGATAGTAGCCAGATACTGATACTTGGCAATACGGTTGTTACCGTTCTGACCCCAGCTTGCACGAATCTTCAGGAAGTCCATCCAGCTCTTGGTGCTCTCCATGAATTTCTCGTTGCTGACGACCCAACCAACAGAGACAGAGGGGAACGTACCCCAACGCTTTCCTTCATTAAAGATACTTGAACCATCGTAACGCATGGTGACGGTAGCCATATAGGTCTCGTTCCAGTCCCATGTCACACGACCGAACCATGATGCAAGATACTCTTCATCATTGGGATTACCGCTAAGATGTGCATTCTTGAGGTCTGTGCTGAAGTTCTTCAGCCATGCTGAATCCCAGTCCTTAAGGGTAGCAAATTGCGAACCATCGCCAACAGAGTTATCACCACTGAGGTTGGTGCTCCAAGCGGTGCTCTGAAACTCCTGACCGACCATGGCACTGATCTTGTGACCGGAAATAATGGGAAGGTCATACGTCAGGGTGTTGTTAATAGACCATGAAGTATTCAACCAAGTGCTCTGGCTAACACTGTATGAAGACACTGTTCCGGAACCAGAAGAAGGAGAACGCGGCATACCGAAATTACGATATGCGCCAGAACCCCAGTTATAATTCAACTGAGAACGGAAGCGCAGACCCTTGATGGGCTGGATGGTAATAAAGCCAGAGGCGCTGGTGTTGATGTTGCGGCTTTCCTGAATTGAGTTGAAACCGCCCTTTGAGAGACCTTCGTATGGGTTGTTGAACCAATAGTCGTTCCAACCTTTTCCGTTGTTAACATGGTTATAAAGCTCACCGT
Source organism: uncultured Prevotellaceae bacterium (assembly GCA_946185285.1). Taxonomy (GTDB): domain Bacteria; phylum Bacteroidota; class Bacteroidia; order Bacteroidales; family Bacteroidaceae; genus Prevotella. The sequence continues at coordinate 14,336 of CAMHIS010000009.1, read as the reverse complement.
TATCAGCGTACATAGGCACAAGCGGGTTTGTCTGGAGCAGGCTGTGGATATAGCTCCAGTACATACCGTCCTCAGCCAGGTCATGATTCTTGTTGTAACCGATAGAGATGTTCTCACCGATGGTGATGGCATCGAAGTCCTTGGCCTTCAGCAGCACGTGGTCGCTGTTGATGCGGATAGTGTGACGCTTGTAGTAAGAAGCCTGGTCGGCACCCATGATACCCTCGTTGCCTGTATAGGTATAAGACATGGCGAACTTCGAACGGTCGGAACCGCCAGTCAACGTTACTGAATGGTTCTGCTGTACGGCATTCTTGTTCTCGAATTCGCCCCACCAGTCAGTACCTTCCCAGCCATTCATAGCTTTATTGTAGATGTCCTCAGGAATGAAACGAGTGACAAAATTACCGTCTTTGTCATTTCCAGAAGCAAAATCCAGCTTAGAACCAGAAGTATTGAAGCTATACTCGTCCATAATGGTCATGAACTGCTGGGCATTGAGCAGCTGCGGGCGCTTGTAGACGTTTGACCAACCCATGGCACCGTTGTAGTTAATCTCAATCTTACCTTCCTTACCCTGCTTGGTGGTCACGAGGATCACACCGTTAGCAGCACGGGAACCGTAGATGGCAGCCGAAGCAGCATCCTTCAGAATGTCGATGCTCTCGATGTCAGCGGGGTTAATACCGTCAAGGTTTCCACCGGCCACACCGTCAATTACATAAAGAGGTGCAGAGTCACCGATTGTACCGATACCGCGGATGTAAACCTTGTAGCCCTTACCAGGCTGGTTAGAAGATGAAGTAATCTGTACACCAGGCGTGCTCGACTGCATAGCCTCGAGGGCATTGGTGGTGTTCAGCTTGGCGATGTCATCACCCTTCACCTGAACAGTAGCGCCGGTCACCAGCTTTTTCTTCTGGGTACCGTAACCGATGACGACCACATCATTCAGAGTGGTTACATCTTCCTTCATTGTAACATTGATGTTACTACGGCCCTGTACACCGACATTTTCAGTGACATAGCCTACATAAGAGATAATCAGTGTGGCATTGCTGGCAGCCTGCACACTGAAATTACCGTTGAAGTCGGTGACTGCACCTGTCTTGGAACCTTGCACTTGCACGCTTGCTCCAATAATCGGTTCACCAGCTTCATCGATTACCGTTCCCTTTACTATGCTCTGAGCCATTGCTCCCAAAGGAAGCAAACAGAGCAGGAACAGCATCACCAATGGCTTTTGCAGTGATTTAATTTTCCACATAAATTTAGAATTTTAAGTAATAATTGGTAAATAATTTGAATAATATTATCATCTTTTACGTTAGGTTTTGGTTTTGGCTGCAAATTTATTACAAATTTAACGTATAGACTTTTCCCTATGTTTCAAACTCTTTTCCGTATGTTACATTTTGGCGGAATGCTACATATTATCTAAGAATAATGTTAGATAGGAAAGCTGTTTCAGAAGCAGAAATCGGATTCCTGAGACAATTATACTTATCAGCCTCAAACTTGAAAATCTATTCTAACGACAATTCCAAACGCTTCAAATCGCCATCGGCAGAACTGGCACCTACAAGGATTTCATATTTGCCGGGCTTCACACGCATCGTATTGGTCTCAGAGTCCCAGAACTCGAATGACTGACGGGTGAGCTGGAGTTTGGCTGAAACAGTCTGGCCAGCCTTCACACTGACACGCTGGAAAGCACGAAGAGACTTCAACGGTCCTGCTGTATCTTGAAGGTCGCGGATGTAGAGCTGGACAATTTCAGTACCATCCCGATGTCCCACATTCTTGACAGGAACCGCAAGGGTGAATCCCGAAAGTCCAGGATTCCCGATAACAGACACTTCGCCAATCTCAAACTGCGTATAGCTCAGTCCGTAGCCGAAGGGGAAGAGGGCGTCGTTGAAATAACGGTAAGTGCGGCCCTTCATCGAGTAGTCCTCGTAGTCGGGCAGCTGTTCGCTCGACTTGTAGAACGTGACCGGGAGTTTTCCTGCCGGGTTATAGTCACCGAAGAGCACGTCGGCGACAGCCGTACCGCCTTCCTGTCCGGGGTACCAGGCCTGGACGATGGCGTCGCAGGTCTCCGTCTCAGGCAGCAGGGCGATGGCGGAGCCTGAGCAGTTGACGAAGATGATGGTCTTGCCGGCGGCCTTCAGAGTCTTGAGGAAGTCGCGCTGCACCTTGGGTAGTTCGATGTGGGTGCGGTCGCCGCCCTTGAAGCCGTCAATCTCGACGGGCATCTCCTCGCCTTCGAGGGCCGACGAGATACCGCCCACGAAGACGACCTTGTCAATACCCTTCAGCTGACTGATGATCTGCTGATAGTCGATGGGATGCTCCTTGGCAATGTTGATAGTCAGGTTGGCATTATAAGTATGTACGTGCGAGAAGCGTACCTCTATATTATAGCTCCGTCCCTTCTCGGCCTGGATAGCCACGCGGTTGGGCGTGGTGCGCCAGATGCGGTGGTGGAACTTCCGCTCGCCGTCGATGTAGAGTTCGAACTGGCCGCATCCGTCCACATTGACCACGTATTCGCCCGACTCCTTAGGTGTGAAGACCGTCTCGTACTTACAAGAGAAGTCTTCAAGCTGTACGCCAGGGGCGAAATTGTGCATACCGAAGGTGGTGACGGCCAATGGCTGGGTATAATACTGTGTGGTTACGGGCTTGCCCTCCATGCGGCGGTTGTTCCAGAACGTACCCTTCATACCCTTCTTGCCCTCGAAGCTGCACTGCGAGGCCAAGAGGCTCTCCATCACCTTGTCATAGGTCAGGTCGCAACCCTTGGTGTAAAAGAGTTTCTTCTGCTTTGTTTTGATGCCGTCGAGGATGGTAATGGTGTGGTTGGGCGTACCATTATAGTTGCCCCACATCATCGGTTCGTTATCGGCATTGGGGCCGATGACGGCGATTTTCTCCTTGTTCTTCTGCAGCGGCAGGACGTTGTTCTTGTTCTGCAGCAGGACGATGGTCTGCCGGGCCATGTCGAGGGCTATCTGCCGATGTTCCTTGGAGTCCATCGCCGAATACGGGATTTTCGACCACTCGACAAGGCTCGGGTCGTCCATCTCGCCAAGGTCAAAGCGACCTTCGAGCAAGCGGATGACGTGCTTGTCAACCTCAGCCTCGGTGATGAAGCCGCGCTTCACTGCCTCGGGGATACTGCGGTAGGCATAGCCATAGCCGCACTCCACGTCAGTTCCGGCGATGGCAGCCTTGGCTGAAGCATGGACAGGACTTGACGATGACTTGTGCGACTCGTAGAAGTCACTGACGGCACCACAGTCGCTGACCACAAGGTACTGGAAGCCCCAGTCGTCGCGCAGAATCTGCTGGAGCAGGCGCTGCGAGCCACAGCAGGGGTCATCGTCGAGTCGCTGGTAGGCACACATCACCTCGCGCACCTTGGCATCCTGCACCAACGTCTTGAAGGCCGGCATATAGGTCTCCCACATATCACGGGGCGACACATTAGTCAGATTGGCCGAATGGCGGGTAAATTCAGGGCCGCTGTGGACGGCATAGTGCTTGGCACAGGCCCACAGCTTGCGGTACTTGGCATCCTCAGGCCCCTGCAGGCCACGGACCACCTGCGTGCCCATCACGCTGGTCAGGTAGGGGTCTTCGCCGTAGGTTTCCTGTCCCCTACCCCAGCGCGGGTCACGGAAGATGTTGACATTCGGCGTCCAGACGCTCAGACTATGGAACTTCTCGTCCTCACCGCCGTTCAGCATACGCTTGTTGTACTGGGCACGGAATTCCGTGCTGGCGGCATCGAACACCTTATATAATAATGCAGGGTTAAACGACGAGGCCATCGCCACGGGTTCGGGGAACACCGTCACGTTGCCCATGTTGGCAGCGCCGTGGAGGGCCTCGCTCCACCAAAAGAATTTCTTAATTCCCAAGCGGGGAATAGCCGGACTCTCATCGAGCATCAGCTGGGCTTTCTCTTCCAATGTCAGTCGGGAACAAAGATCCACGGCACGCTCTTTGGCCGAAAGATTAGGATTCTGGTACGGTAGTGACTGTGCTTCTACAGTCGGGCCGGCCATTGTGGCCAAGGCCAATAAAAAGAGTATTCGTTTCATAAGATATTGGTAATTTTGCTGGCAAAGGTAGCGTTTTACGGGCAGAATCGTTTGTCAGAATGTTTCAGATGCTTTTTATTACGTTACAAACACGAAATAACAGCCCTTGAAGCATTGCCGACTGAGATAAAATGTCTATCTTTGCAGAAACTATTATTTACCAATACAAACGTATGAAAAAACCATTAACCCTACTCTTGCTTGCCCTGCCAGCTCTGGCAGAGGCGCAAAACCCCATCATCCGTGACCAGTTCACGGCTGATCCTACTGCGCGAGTCTTTAACAACAAGGTGTATCTGTACCCCTCGCACGACATCATGCCGCCCGAAGGACAGCGCCAGGACTGGTTCTGCATGGAGGACTACCACGTCTTCTCATCCGAAAATCTGACCGATTGGACCGACCATGGCATGATTGTCACCCAGAACAAGGTTCCCTGGGTGCGCCCGAACTCCTATTCCATGTGGGCACCTGACTGTGTCGAGAAGAACGGAAAGTACTATTTCTACTTTCCCTCTGCACCCGCTCAAGGCAGAGGCGGCTTCGCTGTCGGTGTAGCCATTGCCGACAGCCCCGAGGGACCGTTCATTCCTGAGCCGGAGCCTATCAAGGGCATCAACGGCATCGACCCGTGTGTACTCCAGGCCTCCGACGGCAACGCCTACATCTTCTGGGGCAATGGCCGTTGCGCCAAGCTCAAGCCCAACATGAAGGAACTGGCTGACGACAATCCCAAGTCGACCGTTAAGTTCGGCAACCGCGAGATGGAGATGGTCGGCGTCAACTGTCTTGAAGGCCTGCCCAACCGCCAGGCCGAGGGTCCGTTTGCCTTCGAGGCTAACGGCTGGTACTACCTCACCTATCCGTATGTCAGGGAGAAGACCGAAGTCCTCGGCTACGCCATGAGCAAGAACCCGATGGGACCTTACGAATATAAGGGACTGATCATGGCCGAACAGCCCAACGGCTGCTGGACCAACCACCACAGCATCATCAACTACAAGGGACAGTGGTATCTGTTCTATCATCACAACTACTTCTCGCCCCGTGACGACAAACGCCGCTCAGCCTGCATAGAAAAGCTCTTCTTCAACGCCGACGGTACCATCCAGGAGGTGAAGCAGACCATCCGTGGCGTCGGTATCAACAAGGCCACCGAGAAGATTGAGATCGACCGCTACAGCAGCGCCAGCGACGGCGTGACCTCAGAGCTCATCGACACCGTCAACACCTTCCGCAGCTATATGGCCACACTGCCAACGAAGGGCAGCTGGCTCAAGTATAACGACGTGGACTTCAGCGTCATCACCGACGGCTACCTCATCATGAGCGTCAAGGCTGCAGACAATACCGAGCTTGCTATCCGTGAGAAGAGTGCCACCGGCAAGGTGCTGACACGCATCAAGCTGAACGTGAAGCCCGAAGAGCCCACCGGCGGTGCCCAGGCCAACCCCATGATGGGACGTTTCCGCCGCGACCAGCGCAACCAGTGGCTCACACAGACCGCCGCACTCGACTTCGTTCCCAGTGGCGTGACCGACCTCGTGATCACCAACGAGGGCGCCGGCGCGCTCAGCGTCGACTATGCCCGCTTCAAGAACCGTCCAAAGTACTTCTCAGCAGCAACTGCCACACCGGCACAGCCTGACGGCGAGGGCTTTATCCACCGTTGGCTGCTCCTTGAGCCTATCACCAAGCCCAACAGCGGCAATACCGTCTTCACCGATACCTATCTGCGTGAGCACTTCAACCGCGAGTATTTCAAGGGTCAGCAGACCATCATCCCGAAGGACGGCCAGAAGGTTCAGGCTGTCTTCAAGCAGGAGCAGGCTCCCGCAGGCTTCGGCCGTGGATTCGGTGGCCAGCAGCAGCCCGCACAGCCTGAGGTAAAGACCGTGAAGCAGACACTTACCTGGCACGCCCTCGACAGCGAGAACATGAACGTGAAACTTTTCCGCTTTGCCGAGAAGTATGGCGAGGAAATCTACGGTGTGCTCTTCTGGGCCGTCACCATCATCGACTGCGACGAGGACATCGAGAACGTCCGTCTGGCCGTCGGTTCCAACTCAGCCTCCATGTGGTGGCTCAACGGCGAGGAGACGCTGCTGCTCAGCGGCGACCGCCGTATGGTGAAGGACGACGCCATGTCAAAGCGCATCACCCTGAAGAAAGGACGTAACATCCTGCGCGGTGCCATCATCAACGGTCCGGGCATGAGCGACTTCTGCGTCCGCTTCCTCGACGAGAAAGGTAACCCAGTTAAGAACTACAAGATCAATTTAAATCAGAAATAACGATGAAAAAAATATATAGCATTCTTGCGGCAATGACATTGGCTACAGCCGCAAACGCGCAGATTGGCGCACCCTTCATCCACGACCCCTCGACCATCGCCGAGTGCGAGGGCAAATACTATACTTTCGGCACCGGTGGCGGCGGTCTTATCTCCGAAGACGGCTGGAGCTGGCACAGTGGTGCCGAGCGCCCCGGCGGCGGCGCAGCCCCTGACATCATCAAAATCGGCGACCGTTACCTCTGCATCTACGGTGCAACGGGCGGCGGTCTCGGTGGTGGTCATGCAGGCCGCATCCTGACCATGTGGAACAAGACCCTCGACCCGAAGTCGCCCGACTTCAAGTGGTCTGAGGCCGTGGAGGTCTGCTTCTCCGACGGTATGGAAGACCAGGATGCCATCGACCCGGGCATCATGCTCGACCCCACTACCGGACGGCTGTGGGTGAGCTACGGCACCTACTTCGGCACCATCCGACTCATCGAGCTCGACCCCACGACGGGCTTCCGCAAGAGCGGCAACAAGGAGAAGGACATCGCCATCGACTGTGAGGCCTCCGACCTCATCTACCGCAACGGCTGGTACTACCTGCTCGGCACCCACGGCACCTGCTGCGACGGCGTGAACTCTACCTATAACATCGTTGTGGGCCGCTCGAAGAGCGTCGAAGGTCCATATATAGATAATGTAGGCCGCGACATGTACCACGGAGGTGGTAAGATGGTGGTTGCCGCCGGCGACCGCAAGACTGGTGCCGGGCACTTCGGACGCACCATCATTGACGAGGGCGTGGAAGTGGCATCGTTCCACTGGGAGGCCGATTTCGACATGGGCGGCCGCTCCACACTGGCCATCCGCCCCCTGCTTTGGAAGAACGACTGGCCCTATTGCGGCGAACAGTTCAAGGGCGGCACCTTCGAGATTGAGTCGGAGCGTCGCGGCTATGCCCTCGAGCTGGCTGTCGACTTTGTCCGCATGAACGTGGCTCGCGGCGGCTTCGGCGGCTTTGGCAGACCGCAGCAGAATGCGGCTCCCCCGCAGCCCGTAGCTAACCAGAAACTGGAAGAGGTCATCGACAAGTGGCCGAAGGGCGACATCCCCGCCCGCATCGGCGACTATATGTTCCGTCCCCACCAGCGCTGGACTATCAGCCCTGTAGAAGGCAAGGGCGCTTACCTCGGCAATACTTACTTCAAGATTGTCATCGAGGGCACAGAGCGCGCTCTGGCAGCCACCGCCGACAAGGAAGTGACCACCGTTCCCGCCTATACGGGTGCTGACGAACAGCTGTGGCGCATCGAGCAGCTCACCGACGGAACCTTCCGCATCATGCCGAAGGTGATTCCCGGACAGGAGGGCATCAACACGCACATCTGCCTCTACTCGGCAGGCGACTCTACCCCCACCCTCGCTGAATACGACTTCAACAGCGACAACTCGAAATGGAACTTCCGCAATCATTGATTGCGGGAGTTTCCCTTTTCATCACTAATAAACCTATGCTTAGAACTATCTACTTACTACTGTTTGGCACACTCTTTGTGCCGACAGTTACCCAAGCACAAATCCGGCTGAATCAGGTCGGCATGTACCCCAACCAAGAAAAGACCGCCGTCATTGAAGGTACGGCAAAGTCAGTAACCATCAAGGATGCTGCGACGGGCAAGAAGGCCGTGAAGCCCCGCGTGCTGCGCACCGCCACGTCGCCGTGGTCGAAGAAGCAGCGCACCGTCGTCGACTTCTCGGCACTGACGAAGCCCGGCACCTATACCATCAGCAGTGGCTCGGAGTCGGCAACGTTCACCATCAGCGACAACGCCCTCCGCGATGTCACCGCCGCCACCCTCAAGGCTTTCTATCTCATCCGCTCAGGCATGGCCATCGACAAGCAGTATGCCGGTGCCTACGCCCGTCCTGTCGGCCATCCCGATACCGAGGTGCTCATCCATCCCTCTGCAGCCTCTCTGGGGCGTCCCGCCGGCAGCAAAATCTCGTCACCGGGCGGTTGGTACGACGCTGGCGACTACAACAAGTACATCGTCAACTCAGCCTTCTCCATCGGCATCGTGCTCTGCAGCTACGAGCAGAACCGTAGCTATTATGACGGCCTCAGCGTCAACATCCCCGAAAGCAAGAACCAGACAGCCGATCTCCTTGACGAGATGATGTACAACCTGCGCTGGATGCTCACCATGCAGGACCCCTACGACGGCGGTGTCTATCATAAGCTGACCACGCCCAACTTCGAAGGCTTCGTCATGCCGACGGACTGTAAGCAACCGCGCTACGTGGTGCAGAAGAGCACCACAGCCACGCTCGACTTCGCCGCCGTCATGGCCCAGGCCGCACGTATTTTCAAGGGCAACAAGGACTACCCGACGTTTGCCGACTGTGCCGCCCGTGCCGCCATGGCCGCCTACGGCTGGGCCGAGCGCAATCCCCGTGTGCTCTACCAGCAACGGAGGCTTACCGACCCCGCCGTCAGCACAGGCGAATACGGCGACTTCAACACGACCGACGAATGGTACTGGGCCGCCACCGAACTGTACCTGCTGACCGGCGACCAGCAGTTTGCCGACGTCGCCGTCAAGAACCAGCCCCGCCGCTTCAGCGCACCCACCTGGGGCAACGTCGCCGCCCTCGGCACCTACGACTGGCTGACGCAAGACAAAACACTCCCCTCTCCCCTTGGAGAAAGGCTACGGGTAGGCGAGCTTTGCTCGGGAATGGGGCTGGGGGTGAGGCTTTTTTCTTACTGCGACAGCCTCATCGCCACGACCGCCAAATCGTCGTTCCAGACGTCCTGCGGCAATTCGCCGCGCGACTTCGGCTGGGGCTGTCTGGCTGAGACCTTCGGTGCCAACGGTCTGACGCTCTGTCTGGCTCACAGACTGACAGGCGACAAGAAATACCTCACCGCCGCTCAGCAGAACGCCGACTACGTCCTGGGGCGCAACGCCACAGGCTACTGCTACATCACGGGCTTCGGCACGAAGAGTCCGATGCACCCGCACCACCGCATCAGCGAGGCTGACGGCATCGAAGCACCCTTCCCCGGCTTGGTTGCCGGCGGTCCCAACCCCGGACAGCAGGACATCGCCGAGGTGAAGACCTACCCCTCGAAACAGCCCGACGAGTCATACATTGACGTCATGCAGTCGTATGCCAGCAACGAGATAGCCATCAACTGGAACGCCTCCATCCTCGCCTTGCTTGGCTGGATAGAGGCTGCACAGCACTAATAATCAGGAAAAAGTTTGGCAGAATAAGAAATAATGCTTAACTTTGCGGGCAGATGTCTCAAAAGCACTAACTATGAGTAAGTATATCCGATTCGACTGGGCGATGAAACGCCTGTTGCGTGACAAAGCTAACCACGTTGTGCTCGAAGGTTTCCTGTCCGTACTACTGGAACAGAACATCAAGATACACAAATTTCTGGAAAGTGAGGGTAATCAGGAGGATGCCAACGACAAATACAACCGTGTTGACATTATGTGCGAAGATGGTAACGGTCGGAAGATTATCATCGAGGTACAGAACGAACGGCAATATGGTTATCTGCATCGTATGCTGTATGGAACTTCGAAGGTAATAACCGACTATATGGAGTCGGGCGATGATTACAACAAGGTGCAGAAGGTCTTTTCCATCAACATTGTATATTTCGACCTCGGACAAGGAACAGACTACGTCTATCGTGGACGAACAGACTTCCGGGGACTCCACGACGGCGATCTTCTGAAGTTATCGAAGAAGCAACGTGAACTGTTCGGTGGCGAAGAGCCCGGCGACTTGATGCCTGAGTACTTTGTGTTGAAGGTGAACAACTTCAACAAGGTAGCCAAGGAATCGCTTGACCAGTGGATCAGTTTTTTGAAGACGGGCGACATTCCTGATAGCTTCACGGCCCAAGGGCTGCCCGAAGCCCGAGAACGGTTACGTATCGACAGCCTGCCCGACAAGGAGCGTCAGCAGTATATACGTGAGATGGAGCGCCGAATGATTGAGAACGATGTGATGAAGACTTACTTCATCGACGGTCACGACGAGGGTAAACGTGAAGTCGCCCTCCGTATGAAGGCCAAGGGCTACCCCGTAGAGGACATTGCCGACATCACAGAACTGCCTATAGAGTATATAAATAGTTTGTGAAACGATACAAGATTACAAACCATTCGCAACGGCATGTCCGCAACTTCAACAACATGACGAAACGTCTACTTCATTTCTTGGCTGCATTCTTAATCGCAGTCATCATTGGTGCGCTGTGCAGGATGCCGTTTCTGCTTAACTTATTCCTCTCATTCCTGATGGCTATTGGAGCCACGTTATATGAGGTATATGAGTACAGGAAACAAAACAAGAAAGTCAGCAAAGCCGATATTGCATGGATGCAGAAGATTGCAGAGCAGTGGGGCGACACGTTGGCCTGCGACGACATACACGATTATACTCTTTCTTTTAGTGATGATAAGTTGGACGCTTACTTTACATACAGAGTCAGGAGTTCCGATTTGAGTATCTCTTTTTTCACCTATGCCAACCCCTACACCCAAGCTGTAAAAAATGTCATCGACAACCGCTTGAACGACATTCTACAGATAGACGGTATTACAGAGGAATGGCCTACAGAGCGTTCTTTGTTCGGAGCCTTGTTCCATTTGCACGTTTCGCGTGACAACGTAAATGATCAACTATTGGAAAGAATGAAAGAGTTGTTTGAAAGAATCAAGGAGGATGAGCTTTCTCATCAGACGGGCATCTATTTTAAGGTAGTCGGCATAGAATACGATAATGATGTCTGCTACTTTGAATGCTCTTTCCAGTCAGAGATCAAAAGGGCTATGATTGTTTATCCTGATAAGATTCTGCGTTACGACGTTTCGAAAGGAGATTCGCTACCAGATTTAATGAACGATTTGCAATACTACAATAATTACTGCATAGAAGACGATGAAACCCTGGAGCTGTTGCCGCCCCAAGAGTTTCAGCGACTATGGGAATCCGACAAATAAAGGAGTATTGTGTACTGAATCACAAACCTAATCATTCTATAAACTATTCTAAAAGAGGTTACCGTGTTAACCATTTCTTTCGACATTCCACTATCTTTGTACCCAGAAATGTACGGAACCTACTATGAACAAGAAAACATTACTCACAGGGCTGTTAGCCACCGTCACCCTATCGGGAATGGCTCAAACAGATGAATCGGCTTCTCCACGGTACAAAGAGAATTGGGCTATAGGAGGATTCCTCACTTTGCTGGCACCAGAGCCAGACTACTACGACAAGAACCTTGAACGCTATAACCCACCATCACCGATGATATGCTTTGGCTCATCATGGCTGAACGGTGGCATCATGGGAGACAGGCAAGCACAGTTTCATTTGCGAAGTGGTGTTTTCAACAAGATTGATTGCGGCTTCACTATTCTGCAAGTCTCCAGGAACCTATATCGTGGCGTAGTGGGTGTTTCTGCCGGTTTCCAAATAGGAGGATATTCGTATAATCTCTCTAAGAACTACAGCGCCAAAAAGGATGGTCATCGAGTGGAAATAGTTCCTTCAGATGAAAATGACAAAGAAGATGACCTATCTTTCACGGCCGTTCGCATTCCGCTGTTAATAGGTGCTCAGACCAACAACCGTTTGTTTTCATTGCAAACGGGACTTGGTCTCTGCCATACTTCCCGTTTTGGCGTACAATGGTTAGTGACTGCTGGATTGGGGCCCATCACCATCAACTATTCCCAGAGCCTCACTCCTCTCTTTGAACTGAACGACGGAACAAAGGCCTATCCGTCGTCACTCACCGTCGGCTTTGACCTCTGGTATTATTTTTGTCGATTTACCCATCCATAACTCAGCCTCCTCATCTGTTGTAGAATCGGAGGGACAGGTCCCATGATTTAAGGAGCAATAATCTTTAAGGAAAACATTCTCGTTGATTCATTTTAAGTGGAATACTCTTGCAGTATTGGAATAATTATGTACTTTTGCACTCAAATAATTAGGATATGAAAAAACTTCTCTGTTATCTGATAATCTTGCAGTTTATGGCCTCATGTCAAATAGCTGCGGATAGGACTATTATTGAAAAGGATATTTATGGCTATTGGCAACTCGAAGGAGAAGTTAACAAGGAACTTCCGTGGAGTAAGATAGAGTTTATTAATGACTCTGACATTTGGATAGATCCCTGTCTGGACACCATCTATTACTATCGACAGTTTACAATTACTGGTGACTCGCTGATACTGACAGACCATCAACAGAAAGAGAGTCTCTATAAGATTGACCATTTGAAAGATAGCGTCTTGGTGATTTCTGATTATATGAAGACTGGCGTTCAATTGCGTTTTCACAAGTTTGTCAGTAAGTCAGCTGAAGGCGAATATATGATGAATGGTTGTCATACCAAAGTATTCTCTGCACGTGACCTTTCTCCAGAATCCTTAGATGTCAATGTTAAGTCTGTACTTGTAAATGAGTATTACGAGTATGATAAGAAGGAAATACATATCTTAAGCCACAACGAAGTACAAATGACGAGAAAAATCCTTGAGTCTTACTTTGAAAACAAAGAATACGAAAAAACATTGGATAAGGACAGATACCCATACCCTTTCAGCCAATATGTCAGGCAATATACAGCCATCATTGAAAACGGCGACATCATTGTGAGGGTAAATCTTATGACTATGTGGCATGCTTTTGATGGATACACATCATTAAAGAAAGATGAATACCAAGTTTGTGATGGCGGTCCAAGTTATGCTACAGCTGTGGTTAATCTGACTAAGGGAGAAGTCGTTTGGTTTATGACGAATGGGGACGCCTAACAAATGTAGGAATCATAGGGACACCTGTCCCCGTGATTCAGAAACCTAATTCACCATTCCCAAGCTCGGAAAGGCTACGGATAGGCGCAATAGCGGGAATGGAGCCGATGCCAGCATCGCTCTTCTCTCGCTCAATCGGTGCCTTGACGCAGTTTTTCGAGTCGAGGATTGGGGCTTCCTTGATAATATCGGTTTTTGTCGAAGGCAAATGATGTAGAGACAACAAAATCATAGCCGCAAATGAAAGAGGCGATATCCACTCCCTGCATTAATGAATCACGATAATATACACGGTTGCCGTCACAAGAATAGTTGGCATCTTTGTTATTGTTTGATACATAATCCTCAGACACATAGTGTGACGGGAATATCTTAAACGTCTGCGGGTTGGCTTCTGGCAAGAGGCGGTTCTCATAGTAAACGCGGTTCTTGTCTGCATACCAGTCGCGATAACGTTCTACCCTGTGGATAGTTGAAAAGTCTGTGCCAACGGGCATTGCCATCAGTTCTGGATTATATACCGTCTTGCCATCAGTATGGAATGTCTCATACAGACCGTTGCCCATCTTCCTGTGCTTCAAAGCATCAAGGTTTCGTATTGTTGTTCCACGAGCTTCACAATAGACGCGAGTCTTATCTTGGCCATAGTCTTTCCCGCCTTTTAGCACGACAAAAGTCTTTGGGTCAGCTCCTTCTACTATCTGATTCTTGTAATAGACATATTTTGCATCGACTGCATATAATTGATTCAACACTCGGAATGAGCGATAATCGCCAACAGGCACAATGTCTTTTCCTATTTCGGCTTCTATTCCAATATAATAAACATTCTGACGATCCACTGCCCAACTGTCATCTATCTGCCTGAAACTGCTCATATCTGCAACATGAAGAGGATCGTTCTGCCAATAGTAATCGTGGTCATCGTGAGCAAGATCGATAGAAATATCAAGAGAGTTGTTTTTCTCTGGTGCAACAAAAGTCTGTGGATTGGCACCCTCGATAATCTCTTCTCCATACCAAACATGCCGACTATCAGCAGAATATTCTTCGCTTAAAGCGCGGAAAGTTTTTGGATCCGCA